>NZ_JBMSEF010000004.1:9027-317845 GCF_049446235.1 Enterovirga sp. CN4-39
CCTGGTCGAGCCGGCGGGCCGTGCGGACGGCCAGCCTTGCCGTCACCGTCTCTCCGCCCCGGGCCTGAAGCAAACCGAACATCAGCTCCTCCGTCGTTCTCCTCGCCATATGTTCATGTTTTGTTCCGCGTGAAAAGTGGGGACAGCGGGGAAGATGGCGCTGCGTGCCGCTATGGTTACTGCCGGTGTCCGCCGGACGGGCGCCGTTCACGATGGGGTAAGCACGGGGGCCAGGGCTCCGAGGCGATCCAGACATGGGAGCGGGCTGGCCTCCAGGAGGTTCCCGGCCGAACAGTGCAGCGCAATAAAGCCGGGCGCTCACCTTCTCATCGCAAGCTGTCCCGAGACGATCGACAGACCAGCTGCGGAACAACTTAATCGCCGGCGCAGTTGAAGCCCCCGAACTATTCCGGGAGTTTTGACATGCGCTTCACGGTAATCGCCCTCGCGGCGGCCACATGCATCGGAACCGCCCTGCCCGCGGCGGCTCAGTCCATCGAGGTCGGCCCGCGCGGGGTCGGCGTCGATCTCCGGTCCCCAGGACAGCGCGAGCGCGACTGGGAGCGTGATCAGTGGCGCCGCGAGCGGGCCAGGGAACGCCGCCGCTGGGACGAGACCGGCAGCGTCCGCGGCTGCCGCGAGGTCACGGTGCGGGAACGCAACGAGTATGGCGACCGGGTGACCCGCACCCGCCGCGAGTGCTGACGCGAGTCGCGTGTGGCCCGGGAGGCGGTAGCGCCTCCCGGACGCCTTCTGCAGCCGGGCGGAGCTGCCCCCGCATCTAAGCCTCTCCGAATCCGCCCGCCGTCGGCGTGCGGATGATGATCGCGTCGCCCGGCTCCATCACGGTCTGGTCGCAGCCCCCGAGCTGTTCGAGCCGTCCGTCCCGGCGCCGGGCGAAGTTCTCGCCGACCCTGCCCGGCTCGCCGCCGTGCGCCCCGAAAGGCGGCACGCGACGGTGGCTGGTGAGCAGCGCCAGGTCCATGCGCTCGAGGAAGCGGATCCGCCGCTCCGTGCCGTCGCCGGCATGCCACTTGCCGCGCCCGCCTGAGCCCGTCCGGATGTGGAAATCCTCGAGCACCACGGGGTAGCGGAACTCGAGCACCTCCGGATCGGTGAGGCGCGAGTTGGTCATGTGGGTGTGGACGGCGTCCGTTCCGTCCCAGCCGGGGCCGGCCGGCGAGCCCGAGCAGATCGTCTCGTAATACTGGTAGGTGTCGTTGCCGAAGGTCAGGTTGTTCATGGTGCCCTGCGCGGCCGCCATGGCGCCCAGCGCGCCGAACAGGCAGTTCGTGACGCCCTGGCTCACCTCGACATTCCCGGCCACCACGGCCGCCGGATAGCGCGGCGACAGCATGGTGCCCTCGGGCACGACGATGTTGATCGGCCGCAGGCACCCGGCATTCATCGGGATGCGGCCCTCGACCATGACGCGGAAGACGTAGAGCACCGCCGCCCGGGTCACGGGCGCCGGGGCGTTGTAGTTGTCCGCCCGCTGCTCGGAGGTGCCGGTGAAATCCACCGTCGCCTCGCGCTTCTCGCGATCCACCGTGATGCGCACCCGGACGACACAGCCCTGGTCGAACTCGTAATCGTACGAGCACTCGTCCGGCAGGTTGTCGAGGACGCGCCGGACCGACTCGGCGGCGTTGTCCTGCACGTGGCCCATATAGGCCTGCACGACATCCAGCCCGAAATGCCGGACCATGCGCTTTAGCTCGGCGACGCCGCGCTCGTTGGCGGCGATCTGGGCCTTCAGGTCGCCGATGTTCTGGACCGGGTTGCGGGCGGGATACCTGGCGCCGGTGAGGAGATCGCGCAGCTCCGCCTCGCGGAAACGGCCTTGATCGACGAGCTTGAAGTTGTCGATGTAGACGCCTTCCTCGTCGATATGGGTGGCGAGCGGCGACATCGAGCCCGGGCTCACGCCGCCGACATCGGCATGATGGCCGCGCGAGGCGACGTAGAAGAGAATCTCGCGCTCCGCCTCGTCGAAGACGGGGGTGACGACCGTGATGTCGGGCAGGTGGGTGCCGCCGTTATAGGGCGCGTTGATCGCGTAGACGTCGCCGGGCCGGATCGAGGCGCCATGCGCCCGGATCACGCTCTCGACCGACTTGTCCATCGAGCCGAGATGCACGGGCATGTGCGGGGCATTGGCCACGAGCGCGCCGTCACGGTCGAAGACCGCGCAGGAGAAGTCGAGCCGCTCCTTGATGTTGACCGAATAGGCAGTGTTCTGGAGCGTCAGCCCCATCTCCTCGGCGATCGACATGAAGAGGTTGTTGAACACCTCCAGCATGACCGGATCGGCCTTCGTGCCGACCGCCGCGGCCGAGCGCAGGGCTTCCGTGCGGGTCAGGACGACGTGGTCCTTCGTCGTCACCTCGGCGGTCCAGCCGGGCTCGACCACGATCGTCTGGTGCGGCTCGATGAGGAGCGCCGGGCCCTTCATCTTCGCCCCAGCCCCGATGTCCTTGCGGAAATAGACGGGCGCATCGTGCCACTCGCCGCCCGAGAAGAAGCGCGTCGTCCGCGAGGTCTCGGGCATGCCGGCCCGTGCCGCGTGATCCCTCTCGTCCGGTGCCGTGCCGCCTCCGACCGCCTCCGCCGAGGCGGCCTCGATCGTCAGCGCCTTCGTCTCGTCGATGAAGCCGAACCGCGACTTGTGCGCCGCCTCGAAGGCGCGGACCATCTCCTCCCGCGGACCGAAGGGCACCACGAGCGAGGTATCCGTGCCCGCGTAGCGGATATGGGCGCGGCGATGGGCCGTGATCCCGCCAGCCGGGACGCCCTGCCCCTCCACCTCGCGCCGGACCTCATCGGACAGGCCATCGAGCACGGCGGCGGTCTCCGCCAACCCGGCTTCGTCGAGCCCGGCCTCGACGGTGCGCTGGCGCGTCGCGCGGATGTCGGCGAGCCCCATGCCGTAGGCCGAAAGCAGGCCCGAGAGCGGGTGGATGAGGATGGTCTTCATGCCGAGCGCATCGGCGACCAGGCAGGCATGCTGCCCCCCTGCCCCGCCGAAGCAGTTCAGCGCGTAGCGGGTGACGTCGTAGCCGCGCTGGACCGAGATCTTCTTGATGGCGCTCGCCATGTTCTCGACCGCGATGCGGATGAAGCCGTCGGCCACCGCCTCGGGCGGCCGTCCGTCGCCGATCTCGGAGGCGAGTTGCCCGAAGGCCTCCTGGACGGATGGCAGGTCGAGCGGCTCGTCCCCGTTCGGCCCGAAGATCTTGGGAAAGGTCTCGGGCGAGAGCTTCCCGACCATGACATTCGCGTCGGTGACCGCGAGCGGGCCGCCGCGGCGGTAGCAGCGCGGGCCGGGATCGGCGCCGGCCGAATCCGGCCCGACCGTGAAGCGGCGGCCGTCGAAATGCAGGATCGAGCCGCCGCCGGCCGCCACCGTGTGGATCAGCATCATGGGCGCCCGCATGCGGACGCCGGCGACCTCGGTCTCGAAGGCGCGCTCGTATTCGCCGTCGTAGTGGGACACGTCCGTCGAGGTGCCGCCCATGTCGAAGCCGATGACGCTCGGCAGACCGGCGATGCCGGCCGTCTCGACGCAGCCGACGACCCCGCCCGCAGGGCCGGATAGGATCGCATCTCGGCCCTGGAACAGGCGGGCATCGGTCAGGCCGCCGGCCGAGGTCATGAACATGAGGCGGGTTTGCCTAGGCTGCGCGCCCTCTCCCTCCCCGGAGGGGATGGCCGAGTCGCGCGCAGCGCGAGCCGGGGTGGGGATATGCGTGACCCCATTCCCCTCCGTCAGGCCCTTCGGGCCTGCCACCTCACCCTGCGGGGGAGGAGAAAGCTCGCCCGCCACCTGGTCGACGTAGCGCTTCAGGATGGGCGACAGGTAGGCATCGACCACCGTGGTGTCGCCGCGGCCGACGAGCTTCATCAGCGGCGAGACCTCGTGGCTCGCCGAGACCTGCGGGAAGCCGATCTCGCGGGCGAGTTCGGCGACCTGGCGCTCGTGCTCGGGCGAGCGATAGGCGTGCATGAACACCACCGCGCAGGCCCGGATGCCGTCGGCGAAGGCGGCCTCCAGCTCGCGCCGTGCGCCGGCGAGGTCGGGTTCGCGCTCCACCGTCCCGTCGGCCAGAACGCGCTCGTCCACCTCGACAACGCGCTCGTAGAGCTGGTCGGGCTTCACGATCTTCTTGGCGAAGATGTCGGGCCGGGCCTGGTAGCCGATGCGGAGCGCATCCCGGAACCCGCGCGTCGTGACGAGGAGCGTCCGCTCGCCCTTGCGCTCGAGCAGCGCATTGGTGGCGACGGTCGTCCCCATCTTCACGGCGGCGATGCGGTCGGATGGGATCGCCTCGCCGGCCTTCAGGCCCATCAGCTCGCGGATGCCCTGGATGGCGGCGTCGCGGTAGAGGCCCGGATTCTCCGACAGGAGCTTGTGCGCAACGATCGAGCGGTCCGGGCGGCGGGCGACGATGTCCGTGAAGGTGCCGCCGCGATCAATCCAGAATTCCCACAGGCCGGTCAAATGTCGAACTCCGGGCAGGTCGAAGATATCGCCCCGCCTTACCGAAGCTTTCCCCCGCACGATAGCGGCCGCCGGGATGAATGGCTCGCGCTTGCGGGCGGGCTGGAAGGGCGAGCGGTGGGGCGTTCCGCCTCGACCGGGTGCCAAGCGGCTGGCTCTTCCGCTCGCACCGGCGAAAGCCGGTGCCCAGGCCCCCGGCGGCTGGATCCCGGCTTCCGCCGGGATGAGCGGGAAAATGCGCACGCGCCGTCCGTCCCCGGCCCGTGGTCCTGTCCGTCGGCACTGTCAAAGAGCGGGTGGGAAGAAGGACGCCGGGTCCCAGCTTCGATTTTGGAAAGGTATGCCGGAGCCCGGCGTCCTTTCTGGCGGTCTTTTCGGCCCCTAGGCACACGCCCGGTCAGCCGCCCGGGCGCCCGGTCACCGGACCGGACCTCGGGACCCGCCGCCCTCTTCCGCCAGTCGGATCCGGTGATCAGACGAGCCTGCCCGTCGGAAGCGGCGCAGGGCTTGTGACAGATATAGGAATAAATGTCAAGGCGCCGCCGCGCACCCTCTCCCGGTCGGGAGAGGGATGGGGTGAGGGCAGGACGGCTCAAACTAACGCGCGACGCTCGTGCTGTCCCTTGCTCTGCGCTCCACCTCCCGCCGTCCCGCCCTCACCCCGGCCGGCTTCGCCCTCCGACCGTCTCCCCGCCCGGGAGAGGCATGCGCGTCATCCCCGTTTGACTCCACCCTGGCCCGCATGATGCATGATGGTCGTCAAACAGGGGAGCAAGGCATGAAGACGGGTCGGGTTGCGGGTCTGGCGCTGGGTTGCGCCATGGTTATGGCGGGTGCGGCCTCGGCCCAGGAAACGAAGATCGCGATGGGCATCTCGGGATGGACCGGCTTCGCCCCGCTGACCCTCGCCAAGGAGGCCGGCATCTTCAAGAAGAACGGCCTCGACGTCACCATCAAGAAGATCCCGCAGGCCTCCCGCCACCTCGCGATCGCGTCCGGCGACATCCAGTGCGCAGCGACCACGGTCGAGACCTGGATCGTCTGGAACGCCGCCGGCATCACGACGCGGCAGATCTTCCAGCTCGACAAGAGCTACGGCGCCGACGGGATGGCCGTCCGGGGCAATATCGGCTCGATCAAGGACCTGAAGGGCAAGACGGTCGCCGCCTCGGCGCCCGGCACCTCGCCGTATTTCGTCCTCGCCTGGATGCTGAAGCAGAACGGGCTCACCACCAAGGACGTCACGATCGTCAACATGGAGCCCGGCCCGGCCGCGCAGGCCTTCATCGCCGGCCAGAACGACGCCGCGATGACCTACGAGCCCTATCTCTCCTCCGTGCGCGCGAAGCCGGAAGCCGGCAAGATCATCGCGACCACGCTCGACTACCCGGTCGTGATGGATACGGTCGGCTGCACGCCGGCCTTCCTCGACGCGAACCCGAAAGCCGCCAAGGCGCTCGCCGACAGCTATTTCGAGGCGCTCGAGATGATCGCCAAGGACCAGGCCAAGGCCTACGAGATCATGGGCGCGGACGTGAAGCAGACCGGCGAGCAGTTCGGCAATTCGGCGAAGTACCTCCGCTGGCAGGACAAGGCCGCCAACAAGACCTTCTTCGCGGGCGAGCACGCCAAGTTCTCCAAGGACGCGGCCGACCTCCTGCTGGAAACGGGCGTGATCAAGCAGATTCCGGACCTGTCGAAGCTGGCGGATACGCAGTTCATCCAGTAACTGGAAGCCGCGACCTGTTCCCTCTCCCGTGCGGGAGAGGGTTAGGGTGAGGGTGAGGGCGCGCCTGAATTCGCACCCGGCCCAGCCCCACTCCGTCATTCGCCCCGGTAATGCGACACACTAAAATGTCCTGCCCTCGCCCCAACCCTCTCCCGAACGGGAGAGGGAGCCTGTCGCGTGTCGGCCCGCGATGATGTTTCGCCCCCTCGAACCCGTCAGCCAGGGCGCGCGCATCGCGCTCGGCCTTCTCTTCTTCGCGCTCTTCGTGGGCGCGTGGGCGATCGCGACCCTCGGCGGCTTCGTGTCGCGCACCTTCCTGGCCGACCCGATCTCGATGGTGCAGGACGGCTGGCTCCTGCTGACGAAGTTCGGCTTCCTGCACGATATCGGCATGACGGTGTGGCGGGTGCTCGGCGGCTTCGTGCTGGCCGCCATCGTGGCGGTGCCGGTCGGCATCATGATGGGCGCCTACAAGCCGATCGAGGCGCTGCTGGAGCCCTTCGTCTCCTTCGCCCGCTATCTGCCGGCCTCCGCCTTCATCCCGCTCCTGATCCTCTGGGCGGGAATCGGCGAATTCCAGAAGCTCCTCGTCATCTTCATCGGCTCGGTGTTCCAGCTGATCCTGATGATCGCGGTCGCGATCGGCTCGACCCGGCGCGATCTCGTCGAGGCTGCCTACACGCTCGGCTCGACGCAGCGCTCCGTCGTGCGCCGGGTCCTGCTGCCCGCGAACGCCCCGGACATCGCCGAGATCCTGCGGCTCGTCCTCGGCTGGGCCTGGACCTACGTGATCGTCGCCGAGCTGATCGGCTCGTCCTCGGGCATCGGCCACATGATCATCGACTCGCAGTCGCTGCTGGCGACCGGGCAGATGATCTTCGGCATCATCGTCATCGGCCTGATCGGCCTCGTGTCGGATTTCGCGTTCAAGGCCGCGAACCGGACGCTGTTCCCGTGGCGGCTGGCATGAGGGTTCCCCTGTCTCTTCTCCCCGTCGCCGACGGGAAGAAGTCGAGCGAAAGCGGCAGCTTTCGACCGGATGAGGGGCCTGTCCCCTGCCGGGCATGCCCCTCACCCGGTTCCGCTGCGCGGACTCGACCTCTCCCCGCCGGGGCAGGGAGAGGCAGGAATCCGACATGAACCCCAAGCTTCTCGTCGAGAACGTCTCGCGCGTCTTCCCGGGCGTGCATGGCGGGGCGCCCGTGACGGCGCTCCAGCCGACGAACCTCTCCGTGCCGGAAAACGACTTCATCACGCTGCTCGGGCCGTCGGGCTGCGGAAAGTCGACCCTGCTGCGCATCGTGGCGGGCCTCGACCGGCCGACCACCGGGCGCGTGCTGCTGGACGGCCGCGAGGTGACCGGGCCGGGGCCCGAGCGCGGCATGGTGTTCCAGTCCTACACGCTCTTTCCCTGGCTGAACGTCGCCCAGAACATCGCCTACGGGCTCAAGGAGCGCGGCGTGCCGGAGGCGCGGCGGCGCGAGATCGTCGACCATTACCTCGGCCGCATGGGCCTGACGGGCTTTGCCAACCACTGGCCGAAGCAGCTTTCGGGCGGCATGCAGCAGCGCGTCGCCATCGCGCGGGCGCTGGCGAACGATCCCGCCATGCTGCTGCTGGACGAGCCTTTCGGCGCGCTCGACAACCAGACCCGCGCCCTGATGCAGGAATTGCTGCTCGGCATCTGGGAACGCGACCAGAAGACGGTGCTCTTCGTCACGCACGACATCGAGGAGGCGATCTTCCTCGCCTCGCGCGTCCTCGTGATGACGGCGCGGCCCGGACGCATCAAGTCCGAGGTCGTGGTCGACCTGCCCCATCCGCGCGACTACCGCGTAAAGACGACGCCCGAGTTCAACGCGCTGAAGGCCCGGCTCACGGAGGAGATCCGCGCCGAGGCCGTGCTGGCCGCCCAGGAGCACTGACCGGGCGGGCTATCCGGCCGAAGACCCCAGCCTCGCCAGGACCTCGCCGGCCGCGCGCTCGCCCTCCTCCCAGGCGCCGCCGACCGTGCCCCAGAGCGAGCGCGACGCGGCCTCGCCCGCGAACCAGAGGCGGTCGCCCACCGGCCGGGCATAATCCTCGCGGATCGGCACGCGCCCGGGCGGGACGACCGACCAGGAGGAGAGCGCCCACGGGTCGTTCAGCCAGTCGGTGACCTCGAGAACCCTGAGGTCGCGGATAGCCCGCGCCCCGAAGATCCCGCGCAGGAAATCCCGCGCCAGCCGGGCGCTCCGGTCGCGGCTGCCGGCCTCCACGGCCGTTCGGTAGTCGAGCTCGAGGTAGTGGATTGGCGCGCCCTCGATATTCGTGAGCAGCCCGAGGTTCCGGGTCGGGGTGATCAGCTTCGTGAGCCGGTCCGGGCCTGGGAAAGGGGCGCCCGGCCAGTTGAGGACGACATGCTCGTAGGCGCCGGGCAGGAAGCCCGCGATCGCCTCCGTCATGCCGGCGGGGAGCGCCGGGAGGAACCGGATCGCGCCGGCCTCCAGGACGGGCGTCGGCACCGTGACGATCGCGGCGGATGCCTTGACCGAACCCTGGGGCGTCGTGAGGCGGACGCCTCGCCCGGACCAGTCGATCGCCGTCACCGGACAGCCGAGCCGGATCGGCAGGTTCGCGGCAAGGCGCGACAGGAAGGCCCCGTAGCCTCCCCGGATGAAGTAGTTGTCGCCGAACTCGTCGCTCGGGAAATCCCGCGCGCTCACCTCCTCCAGGGGACGGCCGCTGATCAGGGCCATGGTGGCCGCGAGGGCGGAACGCCATTGCCCGAGGGGCGGAAGCGCCTGCGCGAGAGAGCAATCCTCGGCGGCCCGTCCGGCCGCGTTGAAGCTCCGGTCCGCCCGGTCGAAGCCGCCATCATAGCCGCGGCGCTCCGCACGCGTCGCCTTCCGGCCGTCCACGACGAGATGCCCTTTTCCGGGCGCGCGACGGAGCGGCTCTCCCCGTTGCCGGCCCAGCCGCACGAGCGGGTTCAGGCCGCCGGCATGGAGCCAGTGGGCGCCGAGATCGACCGGGTGGCCGCCGAGCCGCACCGTGACGGCCCGCCCCCCGACGCGATCCCGCGCCTCCAGGACGGCGACCGTGCGGCCCTCGGCGAGGCAGGCGCGGGCGGCCGCGATGCCGGCGGCCCCGGCGCCGACGATCGCGACGTCGACCTCCGCGGCGGGCTCTGTCAGCAGGGGCGTGGAGATGGGGCGGCGCAAGGAAGGACTCGAGGGTGGCGCGGCGTCATGCCGGCCCGTGGCTCGCGGTTCAAGCCTGGCCGGCCGAGCGCGTTCCCGCAAGCTCGTGCTATGCGGGCCGAATGCTCGCCGTCATTCTTCCCTCGGCCTATGCGGCCGTTCGCCAGGTCTTCTCGCCGGAGCTCCGCGGACTCTTCTGGCGCACGATCGGCTTCACGCTGCTTCTGCTGGGCCTCCTCTGGTACGGGCTGACGCAGGGGCTCTCGGCCATCGTGGCGGCCCATCCGGTCAGCGCCGACTACCCGTTCGTCAACGCGGCGCTGGTCTTCCTGGCCGGCGCAGGCCTCCTGGTCGGGCTGCTCTACATCCTGCCGGTCACGTCCGCGCTGGTCGCAGGCTTCTTCCTGGACGAGGCGGCGGGTGCGGTGGAGCGGAAGGATTTCCCCGCCGACCCGCCGGGCAAGCCGATCTCGCTCGGCAAGTCGATCGGCTACGGGCTGCGCTTCGCCGCGCTCGCGCTCGCCGTGAACCTCGCCGCCCTGATGCTCATCTTCGTGCCGGGCGTGAACATCGTCGCCTTCTTCGCCGCGAACGCCTACCTGCTCAGCCGGGAATATTTCGAGATGGCGGCCGGGCGCTTCAGGCCGCTGGAGGAGGCCCGCCGCCTCCGGCGGGAGAACCGTGTCACGATCCTCGCCGCAGGCGCCGTGCTGGCCGGGCTGGTGCTCATCCCGGTGGTGAACCTCCTCATCCCGCTCTTCGGGATTGCCTTCATGGTTCATCTGCACAAGCGCATTGCAGCCAAGCGTCTGCCCGCCGTATGAGCTGCGCCAGGGAGCAGAAAGCCATGCCGTCCAAGCTCGAACAATTGCGGTCCATGACGACCGTGGTCGCCGATACCGGAGACATCGAGGCGGTCCGCCGGCTGAAGCCGGAAGACTGCACCACCAACCCGACCCTCCTCCTCAAGGCGGCCCAGTCGGAGGGCGGCTCGGAGATGCTGGAGCGCGCGCTCGACTGGGGACGGCGGCAATCCGGCGCGAAGGACTCGACGATCGCGGCGATCGCCGACCGCGTCGCCGTGGCGGTCGGGGCGGAGCTCGCCGGCATCGTCCCGGGCCGCGTCTCGACCGAAGTCGACGCCGACCTCTCCTTCGACACCGCGGCGACCGTCGAGGCGGCCCGCCGCATCATCCGCGACTACGCCGATCTCGGCGTCGGGCGCGAGCGCATCCTGATCAAGATCGCCGGGACCTGGGAGGGGATCCGGGCCGCCGAGATCCTCCAGCGCGAGGGCATCGACTGCAACGTAACGCTCGTCTTCTCGTCAGTCCAGGCGATGGCCTGCGCGAATGCGGGCGTGTTCCTCATCTCGCCCTTCGTCGGGCGGATCCTCGACTGGCACGTGAAGAACGGCGGCGGCCCCTACACGGCCGAGACGGATCCGGGCGTGATGTCCGTCGCCAGCATCTACGGCGCCTTCAAGGCCCACGGCGCCCGGACGGTGGTGATGGGCGCGTCCTTCCGCAACGTCGGCGAGGTCGAGGCGCTGGCGGGCTGCGACCGCCTCACCATCTCGCCCGCCCTGATGGACGAGCTCGCCAAGGACGAGGGCGCCCTGCCCCGGCGGCTCTCGCCGCAGACCCCGGCCGCGCACCCGGCCTGGCGCAGCTTCGAGGAGGCGGAGTTCCGCTTCTGCCTGAACGAGGATGCGATGGCGTCCGAGAAGCTGTCGGAGGGCATCCGGCTCTTCGTCCGCGACCTGCGCACGCTGCGGTCCCTGATCGCAGCGCGGCTCGATCACGCCAAGGCTGCTTGACGGGCCGCTTCATCTATTGTTGCAGGCGCAACTGTCATCGTTTCGTCATATGGTTGTCACGCGGGCATCGTGCCGGCGCACCAACACGAGACGGGCCTGACCGGGTTTCGCGCTCACCTCCGTCGAACGCGGGATCTGGCTTCAAGGGCTCCAGTTCAGGGAAGAACGCAATGAGATCCTTTGCCCGCCTGGCGGCCGCGCTCACCGCAGCCGCCGTCGCATCCCCGGCCTTCGCGCAGACCGAGATCCAGTGGTGGCACGCCATGACCGGCGGCAACAACGAGGTCGTCGTGAAGCTCGCCGAGGAGTTCAACGCCTCGCAGCGCGATTACAAGATCGTGCCCACCTACAAGGGCAGCTACCCGGACACGATGAATGCCGGCATTGCGGCCTTCCGGGCCGGCAACGCGCCGCACATCCTGCAGGTCTTCGAGGTCGGCACCGCCACCATGATGGCCGCCAAGGGCGCCGTGAAGCCCGTCTTCGAGCTGATGAAGGACGCGGGCGAGCCCTTCGATCCGAAGTCGTACCTGCCGGCCATCACGGGCTACTACTCGACCGCCAAGGGCGACATGCTGTCGATGCCCTTCAACTCGTCCTCCATGGTGATGTGGATCAACAAGGACGCGCTGAAGAAGGCGGGGCTCAACGGCGACCAGCCGCCCAAGACCTGGCCCGAGGTGTTCGACGCGGCCAAGAAGCTGAAGGCCGCCGGCTACAATACCTGCGGGTTCTCGACCGCCTGGACGACCTGGGCGAACATCGAGCAGCTCTCGGCCTGGCACAACCTGCCGCTCTCGACCAAGGCGAACGGGCTCGACGGGTTCGACACCGTCCTCAGCTTCAACGGCCCGCTGCAGGTGAAGCACCTGCAGAACCTCGTGGAGCTGCAGAAGGACAAGACCTTCGACTATTCCGGCCGCACGAATGCCGGCGAAGGCCGGTTCACCAGCGGCGAATGCCCGCTCTTCCTCACCTCCTCGGGCTTCTACGGCAACGTGAAGGGCAACGCGAAGTTCGACTGGGCGGCCGTGCCGATGCCCTACTACCCGGACGTGCAGGGCGCGCCGCAGAACTCGATCATCGGCGGCGCCTCGCTCTGGGTGATGGGTGGCAAGAGCGCCGCGGAGTACAAGGGCGTGGCGAAGTTCTTCGCCTTCCTGTCCGACACGGACCGCCAGGCCAAGCTGCACCAGGAATCGGGCTACCTGCCGATCACGCGTGCGGCCTACGACAAGACCAAGGCCTCCGGCTTCTACGACAAGAACCCCTCGCTCCAGACGGCCCTGATCGAGCTCACCAACAAGGAGCCGACGGAGAATTCGCGCGGGCTTCGCCTCGGCAACATGGTCCAGCTGCGTGACGTGTGGGCCGAGGAGATCGAGTCGGCGCTGGTCGGCCAGAAGAGCCCCAAGGAGGCGCTGGATTCCGCGGTCTCCCGCGGCAACCAGATGCTGAGGCAGTTCGAGCGCTCGGTCAGCCGGTGATCCGAGGGCGTCAGCCCGGGCGCGGTGCAGCATGAGGTGCTGCGCCGCCGAGCCGGGACCCACGATCAAGCTCCCGATGAACATGCCAAGTCGTGGGTTCCGGGTTCGGACATTCGGTCCGCCCCGGAATGACAGGTCGTAAAGAATGGAAAAGCGCGCCGTCTTCGGCAACCGCGCCCTGCCCTACGCGCTTCTCGCGCCGCAGATCGCCATCACCCTGATCTTCTTCTACTGGCCGGCCGCCCAGGCGGTCCGCCAGTCCTTCCTGGTCGAGGACGCATTCGGCCTCTCGACCGAATTCGTCTGGTTCGAGAACTACATCCACCTCTTCACCGACCCGAGCTATTACCGCACGCTCTGGACGACGGTGGTCTTCTCGACGGCCGTCACGGTCATGTCGCTCTCGGTCGCGCTGCTGCTCGCCATCATGGCGGACCGGGAGATCAAGGGAGCGACCGGCTATCGGACGCTGCTGATCTGGCCCTACGCGGTGGCACCCGCGGTGGCCGGCGTGCTGTGGATCTTCATGCTCGATCCCTCGCTCGGCATCATCGCGCAGGGGCTGCGCCGGATCGGCATCGACTGGAACCCGCGCCTCAACGGCGGGCAGGCCATGACCCAGGTCGTGCTCGCCTCGTCCTGGAAGCAGATTTCCTACAACTTCCTGTTCTTCCTGGCCGGGCTCCAGGCGATCCCGAAGAGCGTCATCGAGGCCGCGGCCATCGACGGGGCGCGTCCCTGGCGGCGCTTCTGGACCATCATCCTGCCGCTGCTCTCGCCGACGACCTTCTTCCTCGTCGTCGTGAACATCGTCTACGCGTTCTTCGAGACCTTCGGGACGATCGACGCCATGACGGGCGGCGGCCCGGCCAAGGCGACGGAAACCCTCGTCTACAAGGTCTATGCGGACGGACGGCTCGGCGGCGACCTCGGCGGCTCTGCCGCACAATCCGTCATCCTGATGGTCATCGTGATCGGGTTGACCGCCATCCAGTTCCGGTTCGTCGAGCGCAAGGTCACCTACTGATGGTCGAACGCCGCACGTTCTTCGGCACCTTCCTGCCCCACCTCGTCCTGCTGGCGGGCGTCGCCGTCGTCGCCTTCCCGGTCTACCTCGCGGTCGTGGGCTCCACCCACGAATCCGCCGTGATCGCGAACGGCCAGATGCCGCTCTATCCCGGGAGCGAAGCAGCCGAGACCTATTACCGGACCCTCGTCATCGGCCCGAGCCGCACGACCCGGGAACCCGTCTCGGGGATGCTGCTCAACAGCTTCCTGATGGCCATGATCATCGCGGTCGGGAAGATCGCGATCTCGATCCTGTCCGCCTATGCGGTCGTCTATTTCCGCTTCCCGCTCAGGATGGCGGCGTTCTGGACGATCTTCATCACGTTGATGCTCCCGGTCGAGGTGCGCATCTACCCGACCTACAAGATCGTCGCCGATCTCGGCCTTCTCGATTCCATGGCCGGCCTCACCCTGCCGCTCATCGCCTCGGCGACCGCCACGCTCCTGTTCCGGCAGTTCTTCATGACCGTGCCGGACGAGCTGGTGGAAGCCTCCAAGATCGACGGCGCCGGACCGTTCCGGTTCTTCAAGGATACGCTGCTGCCGCTGTCGCGCACGAACATGGCGGCCCTGTTCGTGATCCTCTTCATCTATGGCTGGAACCAGTATCTCTGGCCGCTGCTAATCACGACGCGCGACGACATGCAGACGATCGTCATCGGCATCAAGAAGATGATCGTCACCTCCGACGCCCTCACCGAGTGGCAGATCGTGATGGCGACCGCTGTGCTCGCGATGCTTCCGCCGGTTCTCGTCGTGATCCTGATGCAGAAGCTCTTCGTCCGCGGCCTCGTGGAAACGGAGAAATGAGCATCGCCGGAGCCGGCGATGTGTGCAGGAACACTGGTGAGCAGATCTTCAATCTGGCAGTAAACAGCTCGGCCAAGCTTCGGCCAAGATCTTTAGATCGGAGAGCTGAATTGCCGAACGTCACGATCTGGACCGGATCCGCGCTGCAATACGCAACCGCCGACGGCCCGAGCTGGTCGCTCCAGAAGCCGCACCCGCCTGCGGACCGCAGGGCGATCCAGCGCGCCAACGGCGCCATCAGGCCCGTGGCGATCGGGAACACCGGCGCGTGGGAATCCATCCTGACCGAGATCGACGGAGCCAGTACCGGCATCTCGCTTGGCTACAGCGACAGCGCGGGCGTCCCGAACGAGACCAAGGCTTGGCGCAAGGGCTACATGCTCTCCGCCCGCGATGTCGCCGCCCGCAACCAGATGAGCGCGCCGGCCTATTTCCAGCGGCCCCACAGCGTCCTGTGGCGATCGACGCCGAGCCTCGACACGTCCGAGGTCTGGCTCGGACTCTTCGTGAACGCGGGCGCGACCGTCGTCGCCGCCAAAGCGCGCTTCTTCATGGGCGTGGTCTGGAAGATCGGGACCGTGAACCGGTTCCACCTCGTCGTCGGCAATGGCGGCTTCCTGGCCGCGGGAGCCGGTGCCAATGCGGGCGCCGCGATCGGCATCATGACGGGGTTCAGTTCGGCCGCCGAGATGGTGAACTACACCAAGTTCGACTACGGCCTCGACGTGAACATCGGCAAGAAATGGGCCGAGTTCGCTGGCGCCTGCACGCGCGGTGCGCAGCTCACCACGGCGCTCACGCCCGCCTTCAAGGCGCTCTCGACGATGAAGAGCGCGGTCCCGGTCGGCCAGTTGCTGGAGGTCAGCAAGACCTGGGATGGGCGGGCGAAGGCCGTCGAGTCGGCAGCTAAGATCTTCGGCGCCCCCGGCGTCCGAGGCGCGCTGGCCGAGGCCAGCAAGAGCGCCAACACGGTCGAATTCGCCAAGACCCTGCTCGCCTGCCTGGGCGTGGACGGGTCGAGCAAGGGCTTCGACTTCATCGACCTCGGCGGCGTCAGCCTCGAACTCGGCGTCTATGGCGGCTACAGCACCATCCACTATGCAGCGCCGCTCTGATGCGCCGAAACCCGGAAGGATCCTGACAGCATGGCTTCGGTAACGCTCGAAGGCGTCCGCAAGGTCTATCACGGCGGTGTCGAAGCCGTGCGCGGCGTCTCGTTCGAGGTGCAGGACGGGTCGTTCTGCGTGCTCGTCGGCCCGTCCGGCTGCGGAAAATCGACCCTGCTGCGGATGATCGCCGGGCTGGAGACGATCTCGGGCGGGACGGTGAGGATCGGCGACCGCGTCGTGAACGACATCGAGCCGGCCGACCGCGACATCGCGATGGTGTTCCAGAACTACGCGCTCTACCCGCATATGAGCGTGTACGACAACATGGCCTACGGCCTGCGGAACCGCGGCACGCCCAAGGCCGAGATCGACACCCGCGTGCGGGAGGCCGCCCGGATCCTGGCGATCGAGCCCTTCCTGGACCGGCGCCCGAAGGCTCTCTCGGGCGGGCAGCGCCAGCGCGTCGCCATGGGCCGCGCGATCGTCCGCAAGCCGCAGGTGTTCCTGTTCGACGAGCCGCTCTCGAACCTCGATGCGAAGCTGCGCGTGCAGATGCGGGTCGAGATCAAGCGCCTGCAGCGAGCGCTCGGGGTGACCTCCGTCTACGTCACGCACGACCAGGTCGAGGCCATGACGCTCTCCGACCAGCTGGTCGTCATGAACGCGGGCCGGGTGGAGCAGATCGGGACGCCGACCGACCTCTATCGCAGGCCGGCGACCCGGTTCGTGGCCGGGTTCCTCGGCTCGCCGGCGATGAACTTCCTCTCCGGCCGTATCGAGAACGAGGGCGCGGTCACGGTCGGCGGCCGGCGGATCGAGCTCGGCAGGGCGGCAAAGGGGGCCCAGCCCGGCGCCGCGGTCGATGTCGGCATGCGGCCGGAAGATCTCCGGCTGGCCGCGGATGGCGAGGCGCAGTTCACCATGGAGGTCGAGTTCATCGAAGAGCTCGGCGCCACGCGCCTGATCCACGGCCGCTCGCCCGGCGGCGCCGTGACCGTCCAGGTACCGGCGGGAGAGCCGCGTTCGACCGGCACGCTCGGCCTCGCGATCGACCCCGCCCAGGTGCACCTATTCGACCCGACGCAGGGCGGCCGCCTCCACATGGCCGGCTGACGCGCTGGCGCGCTTGCGCCGGCGCTGCGCCCTCCTCGACAGGGCGTTCAGCGCCTCGACCAGGCCCGAGAAGGCCATCGCCGTATAGATGTAGCCTCTCGGCACATGCATGCCGAAGCCATCCGCGATCAGCGTCATGCCGATCATCAGGAGGAAGGCGAGCGCGAGCATCACGATCGTCGGATTGCGCTTGATGAAGGCGGCGAGCGGCCCGGACGCTGCGGCCATGACGGCCACCGCGACCACGACGGCGGCGATCATGATGGGCAGGTGCTCCGTCATGCCGACAGCCGTGATGATCGAGTCGATCGAGAACACGAGGTCGAGAAGGACGATCTGCACGATCGCTGCCCCGAACCCCGAGACGACCCGCTCGCTCGTCTCGGCGTCGCCCGGATCCACGTTCTCGTGGATCTCGCGCGTCGCCTTCCAGACCAGGAACAATCCTCCCGCGATCAGGATCATGTCGCGCCAGGAGAAGCCGTGGCCCGCAAGCGTGAAGACGGGCGCGGTCAGGGCGACGATGTAGGCGATGGCCGCAAGCAGCACGAGCCGCATCGCGAGCGCGAGGCTGAGCCCGATCATGCGGGCGGGACGTCGCTGCCGCTCGGGAAGCTTGTTCGTCAGGATTGACAGGAAGATGAGGTTGTCGATCCCGAGGACGATCTCCATCACGATCAGGGTGGCCAGGGCCACCCAGGCGGTCGGATCGGTGAGGAGCGGGACGACCTGGTCCAACGGGGTCACCCCCCCGGTGTTGCCGGCGTGAAGACGCGGACGGCCTTGGGACGAACCCGGAAGACGGCGGGCGTCGCCGTCGTCAGCTCACCGTCGGTGTTCACCGACCGGGCGCGGCGCGTCCGGATCGTGACCTCCGAGGTCGTGAAGGCCCGCACGTCGCGCCAGCTCCCGTGGGTGCCGCGCTTCAGGTAGGGCGCCAGGGCGACGAGCCGCCACCAATGGTCGACCTCGAGGCTGTAGACGTGGAAGCAGCCGTCATCCGGCTGGGCATCCGGGTCCATGGTGAGGCCGCCGCCGTAATGGCGGCCGTTGCCGACGGCGATCTGCACGGTCTTCACCTTCAGCGTCTCGCCGTCGTGCTCGATGAAGGCCGTGAAGGGCCGCGTCCTGGCGAGAAGGCGGGCGCCGGCGAGCGCATAGCCGAGGGTGCCCCAGCGCTTCTTGGCCTCCCGGGTCAGTTCGCGCGCAAGCTCGGCCGAGAAGCCGATCGAGGCGACGTTGAAGAAGAGCCGGCCGTTCACCTCGCCGAGATCGATGGCCCTGAGCCGCCCCTCCACGATCGTCCGCGCGGCGGAGACCGGATCGGGCCCGATGCCGAGCGTCCGGGCGAGGTCGTTCGCGGTGCCGAGCGGGAGAACGCCGAGGGGCAGGCCCGTCTCGACCAGACCGGGCGCCGCGCAGTTCAGCGTGCCGTCGCCCCCGCCCACGATCACGAGATCGAATTCGCGGGCGCCCTCCCGGATCGTGGTGGCGACCGAGGCGGCGCTGTCGCAGCCCCGCTCCTCCAGCTCGATGCCCCCATCGCGCAGGACCTGGAGGGCGTCCGCGATGTCGAGCCCGCCATTGCGGGCCTTGCGATTCAACAACAGCAGCGCGCGCCGGGTCGTGACCCGGCCGGGGCTCGCGCTTTCCTCGTCCAACACTTCCACGGGGCTGCTCCGACCTGACGCAGCCCCCGTCACCCGCTTCTGTCCGGCGAGAGAGCCTTGCGTGATCCACATCGTCCCGCAGGGACCGACAAGGACCCCGCAGGAGCGGGAGCTCAGCTGGAAATGCCGGGCCCGGCTTGCAAGTTCCCCGGTTGCGGGATCAAGCCCGGCGCAACTCCACGTCGAGTTGCGGGCGCTGGTTGATGGTCTGGAACACCACGCAATAGCGCTCGGTGAGCTTCAGCAGCGTGTCGATCTGGTCCTGCGGCGCATCCGTGTCGACCTCGAAGGCGAGGCGGATCGTCCTGAACCCGACCGGCGCGCCCTTGTCGACGCCGAGCGTCCCCCGGAAGTCGAGATCGCCCTCGGCCTTCACTTTGCCGCTCCGGAGCTCGATGCCGAGCGCGGTCGCCACCGCCTTCAGGGTTACGCCCGCGCAGGCGACCAGCGCCTCCAGCAGCATGTCGCCGGAGCAGAGCTCCGCGCCCGAGCCGCCCGTCGCCGGGTGCAGGCCCGCGACCGCGAGCGCCCGGCCCGTCTCGACCTTGCAGGCGATCTTGCTCTCGTCGAGCGTGCCTTCCGCCTTCAGGGTGATCGTCGCGGCATCCGGCTCCCCGCGATAGCGCTCCTTCAGGGGAGCCTGCATGGCCCTCAATGCAGCCGCGTCCATCTCAGTCTCCCTACCACCACAATGCGTTGCCGGCCGGTCCGCCGGTCGGCGCGTTCTGCACGGGTTTGAGCGAGCGGTCGAGCGCCGAGAGAACCCGCCGGGTCGCGACCTCGACGGCCGCGGAGATCCGGTCGCGCGGCCGGGCGAGCCCGAGATCCAGCACGTCGTCCACGCGTCCGGGCTTCGGCCGCATCACCACGACCCGGTCCGCGAGGGTCACGGCCTCGGAGACGTCGTGCGTCACGAGGACGACCGTCGGCCGGCTCTCCTGCCAGAGCAGGAAGAGGTGCTCGTGCAGGCTCGCCCGCGTGAAGGCGTCGAGGGCGGAGAAGGGCTCGTCCAGGAGCAGCACCTTGGGCCGGGTCACGAAGGAGCGCGCGATCGAGACGCGCTGCTGCTGCCCGCCGGACAGCTCCTTCGGCCAGCGGCGGGCGTGGTCGGCGAGGCCGACCCGTTCGAGCGCGTGCTCCACGATCTCGCGCCGCTCGCCGGCCGGCCGGTCCATGATGCCGAAGCCGACATTCTCCGCGACGTTGTACCAGGGCAGGAGGCGGGGCTCCTGGAACACGATGCCGATGGCCGGGTGCGGATCGGTGACGGTGTCGCCGCCGAACCGGACGGCGCCGGCGCTCGGGCGGTCGAGGCCGGCGATCAGCCGGAGCGCGGTCGTCTTGCCGCAACCGGAGCCCCCGATCAGGGCCACGATCTCCGAGGGGCGGATCGTGAGGGTCACGTCCGACAGCGCCTTGGTGCCGTCGGCATAGGTCTTGGTGAGGCGGTCGAGCTCGAGCATCAGAGCCGCCCGCGCGAGACGTCTTGCCAGCCGAGCAGCGGCCGGGTCGCGGCGACCAGCACGGCGTCGGCGATCTTGCCGAGGATCGCGAAGGCGATGATGGCGGCGAGGATCCGGTCCGGCTTGCCCATCTGCTGGCCGTCGACGAGCAGGTAGCCCAGCCCTTCCGACGCTCCCATGAACTCCGCCGCGACCACGAACATGAAGCCGAGCCCGAGTCCGGAGCGCAGCGCGATGATGGTTTCCGGCAGGATCGCGGGAAGCAGGATGCGCCTCACCTGCTGGACCCGCGTGAGCCGGAAGACGCGTCCGACCTCCACGAGCTTGCGGTCGACCGACATGATCGCGCCGGCGACGCCCAGATAGACGGGAAAGAACACGCCGACCGCGATGAGGGCGACCTTCGAGGCCTCGAAGATGCCGAGCCACAGGATGAAGAGCGGCACCCAGGCGATGGACGGAATGGCGCGCAGGGCCTGCAGGGTCGGGTCGAGCAGGCGCCGGCTGGCCTCGCTGATGCCCGACAGCGCACCGAACAGGATCCCGGCCCCCGCCCCGAGCGCGAAGCCGACCCCGACCCGCCAGAGCGTCGCCCAGAGATGCAGCCACAGCTCGCCCGTCTCGGCGAGCGCCGTGAAGGTGTCGAGGATGCGGCTCGGCGGCGGCACGAGCCTGCCCTGCGCAAGCCCCGACCGAACGGCGAGCTCCCAGCCGAGCGCGAGCCCGACCGGGAGCAGAAGTCCAAGGGCGACGCGCGTCCCCAGGGCGGGACCGGCGGCTGCGCGGGGAACGGGCTTCCCCCGCGCGTCCGGCCGGCTTTCCGCCTCGACGGGAGTTGCGGCGAGCGCGGCCTCGCTCACGGCGATGCCGGGGCGAAGCGCCGGTCGACGAGGGCGTCGACCGCCTGGGCGACGTTGGTGTCGGCCGGGAGCACGCCGGCGTCCTTCAGGGCGAGCCCGGCCTGCAGGATCGTCTCGCGCTGGTGCTCGCCGATCGCCGAATGGGTGAGTTCCGTCCGCTCGAGCTGGCGCTCGATGATCGGTGCGGAGAGGCCCGTCGCCTGGCCGAGGATGCGGCGCAGCTCAGCCGGGTTCTCGAGCGACCACTTGCGGGCCTTCTCGTAGGCCGCGAGCACCCGGTTCACGAGTTCGGGGTGGTCCTTGGCGAATTCCTCGCGGACGTTGAGGATGCCCCAGGTATTGGCGGCCTTGTCGCGATGGAAGAGCACCGCGCCGCTCTCGATCTCGGATGCCGCCATGATCGGGTCGAGCCCGGCCCAGGCATCGACGTCGCCCCGCTCGAGCGCGGTGCGTCCGTCCGGATGCTGGAGCAGCACGAGCCGGACGTCGCGCTCGGTGAGCTTCGCGGCCGCGAGGGTCCGGACGAGGAAGATATGCGGGTCGGTGCCGCGCGTGACGGCCACGCGCTTGCCCTTCAGGTCCTCGACCTTCGTGACGCCGGAATCCTTGCGGGTCACCAGCGCCGTCCATTCCGGGCGCGAATAGACGTAGATCGACTTGATCGGGTTGCCGTTGATCCGGCCGATCAGGGCCGCGGCGCCGGCCGTCGAGCCGAAGTCGATGGAGCCGGCATTCAGGAACTCGAGCGCCTTGTTGGAGCCGAGCGTCTGGACCCAGCGCACGCCGATGCCATCCTTCGAGAGATCCTCTTCGAGGAATCGTTTGTCCTTGAGAACGAGGCTGACGGGGTTGTAGGTAGCCCAGTCGATCCGGATCTCGCGCGGAGCCGGGGCCGCCATGGCGGAGCCGGATGCGAGCAGCGCTAGGCCGAGGAGGGAAAAGAGGCTCCGTCGGTTGGCAATCACGGCTTGGCACTCCCCACATGGCCGCGTCAGCTGCGCGGCATCGTTCGTTTTGTAGGGTGTGTTCGTTCGTTTTGTCAAACGACCATGACGGAACCGCAATGGCTCGCTCAGCCTTGCGGTGGTAGAGCATCGCTGCGTCACCCGCGAGCCAAGATGTCAGCCCAAGTCGCCCCTGCCCGGCCCGAAACCCGGGCCGTGAGTCCGAACAACCTTCGCGAGCGCCTCGTCCCGGAACTGCGAGCGCAACTCGAGGCGGACCAGGCGGCTGCGGAACGGCGCCTCATCAGGGATCGCGACGGGCTCGCCTGCGCACGCTCGCTGTCGGACGGGATGGATCGGCTGCTCCGCTCGGCCTACGCGGCGATCTCGGCGGAAACAGGCGCCTCGCCCAAGCAGGGCGGGATGGCCGTGGTCGCGACCGGCGGCTACGGGCGCGCCACGATGGCCCCGGGCTCGGACGTCGACCTCCTGTTTCTCCTGCCGGCCGGTGGGGCGGGCGCCGACCAGGGCGTCCTCGAGACGATGCTCTACGCGCTTTGGGATCTGAAGCTGAAGGTCGGCCATGCGACCCGCACGGTGGACGAGTGCGTCCGCGAGGCCCGGGCGGACATGACCACCCGCACGGCCCTGCTCGAAGCGCGGTTCCTGTTCGGCGACGAGCGCCTGTTCAAGCAGCTCCAGGCCCGCTTCGCCAAGGATGTCGTGAAGGGATCGGCCGCGGCCTTCGTGGACGCCAAGCTGAAGGAGCGGGATACGCGGGTCAGGCGCGCGGGCGAATCCCGCTACCTCGTCGAGCCGAACGTGAAGGACGGCAAGGGCGGCCTGCGCGACCTCAACACGCTCTCCTGGATCGCCCGCTACGTCTACGGGACTGCCAACCCGGACGACCTCGTGAGCCTCGGCCTGTTCACGCCGGAGGAGGCGCGGCTCTTCAAGCGCTGCGAGGCCTTCCTGTGGCGCGTCCGCTGCCACCTTCATTTCGCGACCGGGCGGGCTGAGGAGCGCCTGACCTTCGACAACCAGCGAGTCGTCTCCACCCGCATGGGCTTCAAGGATCGCGGCGCCGAGCAGGCCGTCGAGCGCTTCATGAAGGCCTATTTCCGGATCGCGAAAGAGGTGGGCGACCTCACGGCGATCGTCTGCGCCGGCCTCGAGGCGCGACACGCGAAGAACAGGCCCGTGCTCGACAGGATGCTGCGCAGCTTCAAGCGGCGGCGCGGCCCGCTCGAGCCGGGCGACTTCGTCGTCGAGAACGACCGGATCAACGTGAAGGGCCTCGATGCCTTCGAGCGGGATCCCGTGAACCTGATCCGCATGTTCTGGCTCGCCGATCGCCACAACCTGCCGATCCACCCCGATGCGACCCGCCTCGCCTCCCGGTCGATCCGGCTGATCGGTCCCCGGCTGCGTCACGACCCGAAGGCGAACCGCCTGTTCCTGGAGATCCTGACCTCGCAGAACGCTCCCGAAGTCGTGCTCCGGCGCATGAACGAGACCGGCGTGCTCGGTCGCTTCATCCCGGACTTCGCCCGCATCGTGGCGATGATGCAGTTCAACATGTACCACCACTACACGGTGGACGAGCATCTGATCCGGTCGATCGGGGTCCTGTCCGAGATCTATTCGGGCCGGGCGGAAAACGAGCACCCGCTCGCCAACACCATCGTCCATTCGGTCCGCAACAGGCGCGCGCTGTTCCTCGCGTTGTTCCTGCACGACATCGCCAAGGGCCGGCGCGAGGACCACTCGATTGCCGGGGCGGCGATCGCCCGCAAGCTCGGGCCGCGGCTGGGCCTCGATCCGGCCGAGACGGACACCGTCGCCTGGCTGGTCGAGCACCATCTGCTCATGTCCTTCACGGCGCAGGGCCGTGACCTTTCCGATCCGAAGACCGTGGAGGCCTTCGGCGCAATCGTGCAGACGATGGAGCGGCTGAAGCTCCTGCTCGTGCTGACCATCGCGGACATCAAGGCGGTCGGGCCCGGGGTCTGGACCGGCTGGAAGGGCGAGCTCCTGCGCACGCTCTATTACGAGACCGAGCTCTACCTCAGCGGCGGACATTCGGAGCGCGTGCGGCCGGCCCGCGCCCGCACGATCCAGGCCCAGCTCCGGCAGGAGCTCTCCGACTGGAGCGATGCCGAGTTCGACGCCTATGCGGGACGGTTCTACCCCGCCTATTGGATGAAGACGCCGCCGGAGCGGCAGCTCAAGCATGCGGGGTTCGTGCGGGAGGCCGAGCGGGCCGGCAAGACGGTCGCCACCGCCGTCGAGACGGACGAGTTCAAGGGCGTGACGGAACTCACCGTCCTGTCGCCCGACCACCCTCGCCTCCTCGCGATCGTCACCGGCGCCTGCGCGGTTGCCGGGGGCAACATCGTCGATGCGCAGATCTTCACGTCGGCGGACGGGATGGCGCTCGACACCATCTTCCTGTCCCGGGCCTTCGACCGCGACGAGGACGAGATCCGGCGCGCGGAGCGCATCGCGGCCTCGATCGAGAAGGCCCTGCGTAGCGAGGTGAAGATCGCCGACCTCGTGCGGAACCGCCGTCCCGGCAAGCCCTTGCCGAAGGCCTTCCACGTCAATCCCGAGGTCAATATCGACAACGAGCTCTCGTCCCGGCACACCGTCGTCGAGGTATCGGGTCTTGACCGGCCGGGCCTCCTCTACGACCTGACGACTGCGCTCGGGAAGCTGAACCTCAACATCGCCTCCGCCCACGTCGCGACCTTCGGAGAGCGGGCGGCCGACGTCTTCTACGTGACGGACCTCACCGGTACGAAGGTGAGCCATCCCACCCGGCAAGCTTCGATCCGGCGTGGGCTGATGAGCGTCCTGGAGCAGAATCAGTGAAGGAAGATATGGGTGGAACTCCTTGATCTTGCACGCTGAAACGCTGATATCACGGACAACTCGACGGATACCGGAATGATGACGAACGACACCACGCCGGGCGGCGGCGCAACGGAACCCAACGGGCAGGCGAGCGGTGCCGAGGCGGCGCCCGAACAGGCGCTTCAGACGCCCGATCGGATCGCGGAGCTCGAGGCCGAGAAGACCGACCTCAAGGAGCGGCTCCTTCGGACGCTGGCGGAGATGGAGAACCTGCGCCGGCGCACCGAGCGGGAGATCCAGGACGCCCGCACCTACGGCGTCACGAACTTCGCCCGCGACATGCTGACAGTTGCGGACAACATCCGCCGCGCGCTGGACAACGTTCCGGCCGGTGCGGCCGATGGCGCCACGAAGGCTCTTGTCGAGGGAATCGAGCTGACGGAGCGCGACCTCCTCAAGACGCTCGAGCGCCATGGCGTGAAGAAGGTCGAGCCGCAGGGGCAGAAGTTCGACCCGAACATGCATCAGGCCATGTTCGAGGTGCCGAACGAGGAGCTTCCGGCAGGCACGGTCACGCAGGTGATCCAGACCGGCTACGCCATCGGCGACCGCGTGCTGCGCCCCGCCCTCGTCGGCGTCTCGAAGGGCGGCCCGAAGGCCTCGGCCCAGCCGGTGCCGGCCGAGGGGACCGAAGGCCCCGCCTCGAACGGGGCCTGACTACTTCGACGCGACCCCGTCCACGATCCGGCGGAAGCGCGGCATGACATCGTCGCGCTTGTCCGCCCGCGCGATGCCGAGCATGCGAAGGTAGCCGTCGGGCGCGAACCGGATCGTCTGCATCACCACGACGGGCTGTTCCGACAGCCCGTCCTTCGCCTTGGCGACGATCTCGTGCCAGTCGGCCCCGCCAAGGCGGAAGCTCTGGGCACGCTCGTACACCGTCTCCTTCAGCATCCCGCTCGCCTGGAGCGCCTGGCGCGCGAAAACGTCGCGCTGCTCGGGCGTGTTGGGCGCCGGCGCAAAGGACTGGGCGACAATCATGATCGGCTGCTCGGCCTCCTGCACGACGTCCTTGGGGCCGTCCGTCATGAGGATCGCGCTGCCGCCCATCGCCCGGACGGGCCTGAAGCCCGCCTGATCCGAAACCTTGAAGGGAAGCGCCGCCACCTGCTGATCCACCGTCAGCGGGGGACGGAGCGCGACCGTCTTCAACGCCGCCTTGACGTCGTCCTGGGCCGGCTGCGCGGCCCCGGGCGGCAGTTGCGCGATCACCAGGGCCGTGAGGCTCGGATCGCCGATGAGGAGCATGGATTTCGGCACGGTGCGGCCGTTCTCGGTCTGCTCCCCGGAGACGAGCGTGGCGTCGGCCTTTCCGACCTTAAGTTTGTCGCGCGACTTGGCGGCGAAACCCTGCTTCTTCAGGGCCTCTTCCCCGAGGCTGGCCTCGATGCTGGGGAAGGCTTCCGCCGGCATCTCGATCGCCATGATGGCGGCGCCGGTGACGGGATCGTGGAAACCGGAGACGCCGCGGGTCGGCTTCATGGCCTTGGGTGGGACCAGGCCGATTCGCGAGCCGGGCGGGAAGACTGGTTCCGCCGCGAACGCCACCCCGGCGGCGAGAGCGGCCACTATGGTTGTCGTGAGACGAAGCATCTTCGCTCGCTAAACTGAGAGGGTGTTTGAAGGAGCGCCGAAAGCAGGCGGAAACGTGGCCTCCTGCGGCCCCGATGTCAAAGAGGGTCGACCCGCCGCAACGTGAGGTTTATACGCCCGCCGCCCTCGACCAGGCTCGACGTGCCCGGGACGATGCGGTCGATCCCGTGGAAGACGAGGCGCGCCGGCCCGCCGAACACGAAGGCGTCGCCGGAGCGGAGCTGGATCGACCGCGTCCTGTCCCGCCGGTCGCCTCCGCCGATGCGGAAGACCGCCGTCGCGCCGAGGGACAGCGATACGACCGGGGCGTCGAACTCGCGCTCGTCCCGGTCCTGGTGGAGGCCCATGCGGGCCTGCGGCCCGTAGAAGTTGATCAGGCAGGCCTGGGCCGGCTGCGGAAAACCGGCCAGATCGCGCCATGCCGCCAGCAGGGTCGGCGGCATCGGCGGCCACAGCTCCCCCGTCTCGGGGTGGGTCGGCTGGTATCGATACCCGTCGGTGTCCGAGACCCAGCCCAGATCGCCGCAATTCGTCATCCGGACCGTGAACGGCTTTCCCGTGCGGGGCACGCGCGGCGTGAAGAGCGGCGCCTGCCGGATGATCGCGTCGATCTCCGCCAGGAGCGTCTCCTGGGCTGCGCGATCGAGATAATCCGGAACATAGGTCAGGCCCGGCCCGAGTTGCAGGGCCGGCGCCTTCGCGCTGGCGGGCATGCCGTCCTGCGCGGTCTCGCTCAAAGATCCGACAGGCCGAGCACGTCGGCCATCGTGTAGAAGCCCGGCGGCTTCCCGCGCGCCCAGAGGGCCGCCTTGACGGCCCCGCGGGCGAAGATGGCGCGGTCCTCCGCCCGGTGCGTGAGTTCGATCCGCTCGCCTGCCCCAGCGAAGATGACGCTGTGCTCGCCCACGACCGTGCCGCCGCGCAGGGTGGCGAACCCGATATCGCCCGGCACGCGGGCCCCGGTATGACCGTCGCGGACCCGCACCGAGCGTTCGGAGAGCGCGACTGCCCGCCCCTCCGCGGCGGCCTCGCCGAGAAGCAATGCGGTGCCCGAAGGCGCATCCACCTTCATGCGGTGGTGCATCTCCAGCACCTCGACGTCCCAGTCGGTCCCGAGGGTGGCGGCGACCTTGCGGACCAGCCCCGCCAGAAGGTTCACGCCGAGCGACATGTTGCCGGACTGCACGATGCGGGCGCGGCCCGCGGCGCCTCGCAGAGCCCGGAGGTCGTCCTCGGATAGACCGGTCGTTCCCACGACGTGCACGAGACCCGCAGCGGCAGCGGTCTCCGCGAAGCGGCGGGTCGCCGCCGGGGCGGTGAAATCCAGGACGCCATCCGCCTCGCGGAAGGCGGCCGCGGGGTCATCCGTGATGGGAACGGAGAGGCGCCCGATGCCGGCGAGCAGGCCGGCATCCTCCCCGAGGGCGAGGGAGCCCGGCTGCTCGACCGCCGCAGCGAGCCGGCACCCCGGCTCCTCCTCGATCGCCCGGACGAGCATCCGACCCATCCGGCCTGCAGCGCCCACAACGACCAGCCGCATCTCGTCCATCCTGTCCGTTCAGGCCCCGGGCTGCGGCCCGTCGTAGCCCTCGATGATGATCACGTCCATCTCGGCGCCGCCCTTCTGCTTCGCCTTGGCGGCCTGGTATTCGGGTGACTGCCAGCAGGCGAGCGCCGCCTCGTGGGACGGGAACTCGATCACCACGTTCCGGGCGCGGCTCGTGCCGACCGGGTTCTCGAACTTGCCCGCCCGCACCAGGAAACGGCCGCCGAACTTCGCGAAGGCGACACCGTTCGAGGCGGCGTAATCCTTGTAGCTCTCCGCGTCGTGCACATCGACACGCGCTACCCAATAGGCCTTCGGCATCCGCCCTCCCCGCCAGGCTCCTTGCCTGGGCTTCCCGAGTTGACTGGTTTGTTGACTAGCGAGAGGCTCTCATCACGGCAACAACGCCGGCCCGCATAGCGGGCCCTCTCGCCGCGTCGGCAAGCACGGCTCCGGGTTGCTCCCGGTCGCGATGCCCCGGTCGAACTCGCGGAGAGCGGGTGGCAGCCCCCGCGCCCCCATCGACCTGATCGTGCTGCTCTGGTGATCAGCGGCCGCGGTAGACCCAGACGCGCGCGGGCGGCATGTTGCGCCAGATCCGCTCCGAGGCGGTCACGACATAGTTCGGGGATCGCGCCGGGATCGGCGGCACCACGGCATAGGTGAACTGGACGAAGGGCGCGCCCGGGCGGGACAATTCGTGCGCGGCGGAGACGAGCTGCATGCGCTGCTGCACGGGCTTGGTGAAGAGCGGCAGGCTGGAGATGAAGCCCGAACAGGGCTCGCTCACCACGCCGGCGAGCGTCTCCTTCACGTCGTAGGCGTCGCCGCAGACGATGGCGGCCCGCGGGAAACGCCGCTTCAGCAGCTGGGCGAATTCGGGATTGAACTCGACGAGGACGAGGCGCTCCTGCTCGATGCCGCAGCGAACGAGCGCATCCGTCACGGGGCCGGTGCCTGGCCCGAGTTCCACCACCGGCCCTTGCGCACGGGGGTCGATGTAGGACGCCATGGCCTGCGCCAGATACTTGCTCGACGGGGCGACGGCGCCGGTCAGAAGCGGGCGCTCGATCCAGGAGCGGAGGAATCGGGCCTCGTCCTCGAACCTGTCACGGCCGAAGAGACGCTTCCGCGGCGCCGGTTTCCGGGAAAGTTGAAGCAACGACTCGTCCCCCGCGACCCGGCCGAAGCTGGGCAGCTACACAATGCGATTATGCGCGACTTGATCCACCGATACCGTCGAAGAAATCACGCACCCGAGCGAAAAATCCACTGCTTTCAGGGTGCGTGTCGCCCGACGATTCGCGCTCGAACTCGAGAAGGAGCTCGCGCTGGCGGCGGGTGAGGTTCTGCGGCGTCTCGACGGCGACCTGGATGTAGAGGTCGCCGATATCGCGCGACCTGAGCACCGTCATGCCCTTGCCGCGGAGCCTGAACTGGCGACCGGACTGCGTCCCTTCCGGCACCTTCACGCGGGCATCCAGCCCGTCGAGGGTCGGGACGGTGAACTCGCCGCCGAGCGCGGCGGTCACGAGGGAGATCGGCACCTGGCAGAACAGGTCCGCCCCGTCCCGCTGGTAGAACGGATGCGGCTTGATCGACACGAAGATGTACAGGTCGCCCGCCGGGCCGCCCCTGACGCCGGCCTCGCCCTCGCCCGCGAGGCGGATGCGCGTGCCGTCCTCGACGCCGGCCGGGACGTTGACGGTCAGCGTCCGCTCGCGCGTGACGCGGCCCGCCCCGCTGCAATTCGGGCAGGGATCGTCGATGACCTCCCCGCGGCCGTGGCAGTTCGGGCAGGTGCGCTCGATGGAGAAGAACCCCTGCGCTGCGCGCACCCGGCCCGCGCCGCCGCAGGTCGGGCAGGCGCGCGGCTTCGAGCCCGCCTTGGCACCCGTGCCGGAGCAGACCTCGCAGGACACGGAGGTCGGGATGGTGATCGACGCCGTCTTGCCGGCATAGGCCTCCTCGAGCGTAACCTCGAGGTTGTAGCGCATGTCGGTGCCGCGCTCGCGGCCCGGCCCGCCGCCCCGTCCGGCCCGCGCGCCGCCGAAGAAGGTGTCGAAGATGTCCGACATGACGTCGCCGAAATCGGCGCCGAAGCCGGGACCACCCGGCCCTCCCCCGCCCTGGAAGGCGGCATGGCCGAACCGGTCGTAGGCGGCCCGCTTCTGCCCGTCGGAGAGGACCTGGTAGGCCTCGTTGATTTCCTTGAACTTGACCTCGGCCTCGCCGTCCCCCGGATTGCGGTCGGGGTGATACTTCATGGCGAGCTTGCGGAAAGCCGTCTTGAGCTCGCCCTCCGCCACGGTGCGGGAGACGCCGAGCACCTCGTAATAGTCGCGCTTTGACATTGGTCGCCGCTTAGACCCCCAAACACGTCATGGCCGGGCTTGGCCCGGCCATTCACGCTCTGCCGCCCCGATCCTCAGCAAGATGGCCGGGGCAAGCCCGGCCACGGCAGCAGTTCCGAAACGGCGATTACGCCCGCTTCTTCTTGTCGTCGTCGACATCCTGGAAGTCGGCGTCAACGACATCGTCCTTCTTAGAGGCACCGGCCCCGGCCTCGCCGCCGGGCTCGGCACCCGCCTCGCCCTGCGAAGCCTTGTACATCGCCTCGCCGAGCTTCATCGAAGCCTGCATCAGGTCGTTGGTCCGGCCCTTGATCGCCTCGACATCGTCGCCCGTCAAGGCGGTGCGAAGCGCCTCGATGGCCGATTCGATCGAAGACTTGTCCGCAGCCTCGACCTTGTCGCCATGCTCGGCGACCGACTTCTCGGTCGCGTGGATCATGGCCTCGCCCTGGTTGCGGGCCTCGACAAGCTCACGCCGCTTCTTGTCCTCGGCAGCGTTCGCCTCGGCTTCCTTGACCATCTTCTCGATGTCGGCTTCCGACAGGCCACCAGACGCCTGGATGCGGATCTGCTGCTCCTTGCCGGTCGCCTTGTCCTTAGCCGAGACGTTGACGATGCCGTTGGCGTCGATGTCGAACGTGACCTCGATCTGCGGCATGCCGCGCGGCGCCGGCGGGATCCCCATCAGGTCGAACTGGCCGAGCAGCTTGTTGTCCGCCGCCATCTCGCGCTCGCCCTGGAAGACCCGGATCGTCACCGCGTTCTGGTTGTCCTCGGCGGTCGAGAAGGTCTGGGACTTCTTGGTCGGGATGGTCGTGTTCCGCTCGATCAGCCGGGTGAACACGCCGCCGAGCGTCTCGATGCCGAGCGACAGCGGGGTCACGTCGAGCAGGAGCACGTCCTTCACGTCGCCCTGGAGAACGCCGGCCTGGATGGCGGCGCCGATTGCGACGACCTCGTCCGGGTTGACGCCCTTGTGGGGCTCCTTCCCGAAGAACTGCTTCACGACCTCCTGGACCTTCGGCATGCGGGTCATGCCGCCGACGAGCACCACCTCGGCGATGTCGCCAGCCGTCAGGCCCGCGTCCTTCAGCGCCTTGCGGCAGGGCTCGATCGTCTTCTGGATCAGGTCGTCGACGAGGCTCTCGAACTTGGCGCGCGACAGCTTGAGCGCGAGGTGCTTCGGACCGGTCGCGTCCGCCGTGATGTACGGCAGGTTGATCTCGGTCTGAGCGGCCGACGACAGCTCGATCTTCGCCTTCTCGGCAGCTTCCTTCAGGCGCTGCAGGGCGAGCTTGTCCTTCGTCAGGTCGATGCCCTGCTCGCGCTTGAACTCCGCCGCCAGGTACTCGACGACGCGGTTGTCGAAGTCCTCGCCGCCCAGGAACGTGTCGCCGTTCGTCGACTTCACCTCGAACACGCCGTCGCCGATCTCGAGGATCGACACGTCGAAGGTGCCGCCGCCGAGGTCATAGACCGCGATCGTGCCGGAGGACTTCTTGTCGAGACCGTAGGCGAGCGCCGCCGCCGTGGGCTCGTTGATGATGCGCAGGACTTCGAGACCGGCGATCTTGCCGGCGTCCTTGGTGGCCTGGCGCTGCGCGTCGTTGAAGTAGGCCGGAACCGTGATGACGGCCTGCGTGACGGGCTGGCCGAGATACGACTCTGCCGTCTCCTTCATCTTCTGCAGCGTGAAGGCGGAAATCTGCGATGGCGAGTACTTCTTGCCATCCGCCTCGACCCAGGCATCGCCGTTGTCGCCGCGCACGATCTTGTACGGGACAAGGCCGATGTCCTTCTTGGTCATCGGGTCGTCGAAGGTGCGCCCGATCAGGCGCTTGATGGCGAAAAAGGTCCGGTCGGGGTTCGTGACCGCCTGTCGCTTGGCAGGCTGGCCGACGAGCCGCTCGCCGTCATCCGTGAAGGCCACGATGGACGGGGTCGTCCGCGCGCCTTCCGCATTCTCAATGACCTTCGGCTGCGAACCCTCCATCACTGCGACGCAGGAGTTCGTGGTGCCGAGATCGATACCGATCACTTTACCCATGGGGGGATCCCTCGTTCCTTAAGCAGACCACCGGGCCCCTCGCGAGGCAGCCCGGTCCATGGCTCTGTTCTTGCGTGAAGTCGGAAAGGTGCGACAGCAGGCTTTCGGCCGGACCGGCGCTGCCCTCCCGTGACATCCGATATAGGCCCGGCGCTTAGGCCTTCAAGACAACTTGTGGGTCACGTGACACTTTTCGGCCACATGGGCCGCATGGCTCACACGCGCCAGCGGCCATTTCGCCTGACGAGGACGGTGGCGCCCACCGGGACCCGCTCATAAAGATCCACGATGTCCTCGTTGAGCATGCGGACGCAGCCCGAGGAGACCTGCTCGCCGATGGACCAGGGCTCGTTGGTGCCGTGGATGCGGAACAGCGTGTCGCGGTTGCCCTGGTAGAGGTAGAGCGCCCGGGCCCCGAGCGGATTGTCGATGCCCGCGTCGCGCGTCCCGGAGGATGCGATCTTCAGGCTGACCATCGTGGTAGTCGGGTTCCAGGTCGGCCACTTGCCCTTGCGGCCGACGCGGGCGACCCCTCGCCACGAGAAGCCCTGGCGGCCGACACCGACGCCATACCGGACCGCCGTCCCGTCATCCTGGACGAGGTAGAGAAAACGCTCGTCGATATCGACGATGATGGTCCCGGCCCGCTGGTCGCCCTTGTAGGGCACGACCTGCCGGGCGAGTTCCGGCTTCATGAGGCGGCGGTCGACCAGGTAGTAGTCGTGCGGCTCGTCCTTGACCGTACCGATGTACCAGCGGTCGTAATCGGAATCCGCCGCCTGCTGAGGCGGCACGGCCGCCATCTGGGTCGACTGGCAGGCGGCGAGAGGCAGGCCGGCCAGCAGGCCGAAGAAGGCGCGTCGGGAGGTCATGATCTACGATGGATCAGAATCGGATCGCCTGACCTACCCTAGGGGACCTATGTTCGTTGTGCCTTCCGGGCCACAGGTGAGCCTTCGCCATCGCAACATGAGGGCGAGTTCGGGTCGAGCTCAGGCGCCCTCGACAGGCCGAGGTGCCTCGAAAGGCCGATGAACGCTGCCAGCCGCTCGTTCCGATAGGCCACGACGTCGAGACCGGCGTAATCCAGGAAGCCCTGCCCCGTGCGCAGGCCGATCCGGCCTTCCTCCATGTTCCGATGGATTACCTCGGGTGCGCGATACCGCTCGTTGCCGAGCGCGCCCTCCAGGTAGCGGCTGGCGTGGAAGAGGATGTCGCCCCCGCCCCAATCGATGAATTCCAGGAGGCCCAGCACGGCGAAGCGGAAGCCGAACCCCACCCGGATCGCCTTGTCGATCTCCTCGGCCGAGGCGACCCCCTCCTCCACCATCCGGGCCGCCTCGTTCATGGCGAGCGCCTGGATGCGCGGCACGATGAAGCCCGGGCTCGACTTGCAGACGACCGGCACCTTGCCGATGCCCTCGAGCAGCGCCTTCAGCCGCTCCGTGACGGCCGGATCGGTCTTCCCGCCCGGCGATACCTCGACGAGGGGCACGAGGTAGGCCGGGTTCAGCCAATGGGCGTTGAGGAAGCGCTCGGGTCCGGCGACCGCGCCGGCCATGTCGTCGACCATGATGGTCGAGGTGGTCGAGGCGATGATGGCGTCGGGCTGCGCGAGGGCCGAGGCGTCGGCCAGGACCTCGCGCTTGTGTTCGAGGATCTCCGGCACCCCTTCGAAGATGATCGAGGCCTCGGACAAAGCCGCCCGGCGCCCGGACGCGGGAACGACGCCGATCCGCGAGGAGAGCTGGTCGACCGCGGAGGGGTCGAACAGCCCGAGGCCGGCGAGGCTCGCAAAGGTCGCGCGCACCTCCGCCAAGGCCGCGCTCTGGAGGTCTCGGAAACCGGCCCCGTCGCGCTCCTTCACGTCGACGAGACGGACCTCGTGGCCCGCATAGGCGAAGGCGACCGCGATCCCGCGGCCCATCCGGCCCGCGCCGAGGCAGGCGATGAGGGGGCGGGTCATGGGGTAGCTGCCATGGCCGGATCGGGACGATGAACGACCTTCACGCCGAGGCCATCTCGATCCGATCCTGCTCGCCGAATGGATCAATCGTCACCTGGAGTTCCCGCACGACCACTTCGGGCACGCGTCGATTATCGACGCGCTTCAGGACGAGCAGACCGGCGCCGGCGAGCTTCTCGAGAGTGCGGCTCAGGTTCGATTCGGCGCGGTCCACCCTTCTGGCCAACTCGGCGATCGATTGCGGTCTCTCGTCGCGGATCACGCGCATCAGGACCCTGTTCTCCGGCGTGAGAATGCGGGCAAGGGCCTCGAGCGAATTGAAGCTCGCGGCGTTGGCGCCCGACGGGGCCGGCCGCTCGCCTCGCGCGACCGCCCGCATCTGGGCCTCGAGCTCGCTCAGGCTCATGACTCGATGTTCAGTCACCGTCGCCTCCCCTGCACCGTCACGCCGACCACCGTGTCTCCAATCCCATGCTCACCGAGCACACGCCGAACTTCCGAGAAGAAGTCAGCCAGCAGCCGGTCTGCGTCCTCGAACTCGTATGGCCGACCTTCATCGGCTTCCGTCCGATGCCAATGATCGTGGCTGACCGGCCTCGCCTTCATTCCAGCCCGTTTCGGCACGGCATGAGCGTTGTCGAAGCCGAGGATGCGCTCACCCGAAGGCTTGTGGAGCGTGAAGGAGTACCGCAGCCCATGAGGTCTCTCCCGACTCGGGATCGTGCGGGCGATCTCGAACTTCAGCCAGTATCCCTGCTCCAGCCAATGAATGCGGCCATCGAAGCCGAGCAGGTATTCCAGCGTATGGTCCACGTACCCTATCCTGTGATGATATGATAGCGGGAGCGCGGCTCGGTATGGTCTTCGTCAGAAGCCCTCCTTCAGCAGCCGCTGAAGCTCACTCCTGCCGAGCCCTCCGAACCCGAGATCGGCGAGGGTGCGGCTCCTGACCTCGCCGGCATCGGCACAGATCGCCCTTCCGATCGCCAGGAAGGCGCGGGCGAGCGGCGTCTCGACGCCGGCCAGCTCGGCCACGGAGATCAGGAAGGACAGCCCGAGAAGCAGGTCCTCCCGCATGTAGCGGTGCTGGGTGAGGACCAGCGTCTCGCGCCAGTCGCCGGAATCGGTCAAGCGATCGTGGGAGCCGCGACCGTACATCCACTCGGTGCCCTCGCGGGCATAGTGGTCGGCAAGCGGGAAATGCGGCGCGCCGTAGCCCAGCGCCTCGCGTACGCGCATCCGCTCGGCGTCGAGCTGGTCGGTGACGCGCCGGATCGCGGGCTGCGTGCCTTCCTTGTGGATGTCCCAGCGCTCGAAATGCTCGATCGGGCCGGCATTCATCACGATGAGCGGCGGATGGATGATCGGCCCGGCATTCATCAGGGCGCCCGAAAGCGCATCGCCGCACGACGTGATGACGTCCGGAAAGGCCCTGGCGATCACCTCGATCGCCCGTCCGGAGGCGCTCGCCGGGAAGGTCCCGACCGGCAGGTGCTTGGCCCGCACGGTGATCGCGACCTCGCGCGGCCCGTGCTTGCGGGCGAGCCAGGGCAAGGTTCCCGTCTCCGCGAAGGCGACGCCCTCGGCCGTGCCCGCCTGCCGGGCAGCCTCGGCGAAGATCATCGACCCGAAGGTCGCCGGCGGCAGGAACACCACCTGCCCCGGCCTGAGATGCGGCGCGAGCGCGGCGGCGATATCGGGCTGGGCGAAGGCCGGCGCCGGGCACAGGATCAGGTCGGCGCCGTCCACCGCGGCAGCGATGTCGGTCGTCGCGAGCGCGAGCCTCGCTTCATGCCGGCCGGCGTGGTCCTTGACCGTCAGGGTCGAGCCGTTCCGGACGAGGTCCCGGATCGCCTCCTCATCGCGGCGCCAAAGGCGGACGTCATGGCCGGCCAGCGCGAAATCACCCGCAGCGGCGAAGGATCCGTTGCCGCCGCCGAGTACCGCAATCCGCATCAAGCTCTCTCCCGCACCAGGTGGTGCTGCACCTTGCCGAGCGCGCTTTTCGGCAGCGCCTCGACAAAGACGAAATCCTTGGGCGCCTTGAACCGGGCGAGCTGGGACAGGACGTGGGCCGACAGGCTTTCCGCCGTGCAGGCGACCCCCGCCCGGACCACGACATGCGCGACAGGCACCTCGCCCCAGCGCGGATCGGGCCGGCCGACCACGGCGCATTCGGCGACCGCCTCGTGCTCCAGCAGGACGCGCTCGATCTCGGCCGGATAGATGTTCTCGCCGCCGGAGATCACGACGTTCTTCTTGCGGTCATGGACGTAGTAGGCGCCCGTTTCGTCCCGGGTGGCGATGTCGCCCGTTCGGAACCAGCCATCGACGATGCTCTCCCGCGTCGCCGCCGCGTTGCGCCAATAGGCGGAGAGGATCTGCGGCCCCCGCACCATGATTTCGCCCGAGGCCCCGTCCGGCAGGTCGCGGCCGGAATCATCCACGATCCTCGCCTCGCAGAACGGCCCGGGCCACCCTGTCGAGCCCTCCGGACGCGGGCCGCCGAGACGCGTGTAGATCGAGATCGGACAGGTCTCGGTCGCGCCATAGACCTGGAGCACGGGGACGCCCCGCCGCTCGAACGGATCGATCAGCCCCTGCGGCACATAGGTCGAGCCGGTCGTGATCGCGCGGAGGCTGGAGAGGTCCGCGGAGGCGAAGCCCGGATCCGCCAGCAGCGCGCCGAGCGTCGCCGGGACAAGGACCGTCAGGGTCGGCCGGTCGTCCGCGATGGCGGCGAGCGTCGTGTCCGGCGCGAAACGCGAGTGGATCGTGACCGTGGCGCCGTGATGCAGCGCCGGTGTCGTCTGGATGTTCAGCCCGCCGACATGGAAGAACGGCAGGACGGTGAGGACATGGTCGTCCGACGTGAGGCCGTGCATGTGCTGGCTCATGACGCCGTTCCAGACGAGCGCCTCCTGCGCCAGCACGGCGCCCTTGGGACGTCCGGTCGTGCCGGACGTGTAGACGACGAGCAGCGGATCCGTGAGCTTCCCCTCGCGCGCGCTCTCGCCCTCGAAAGGAGCGATCAGCTCGCCGAGGCTCCCGGGTCCATCCCCCACGGACAGCACGGGCAGGTTCGGGCGCGCTTCGGCGAGCTCCGCCGCCTCGCCGGCGAAATGCGCATCGGCGACCAGCAGCGCCGGATCGGCATCCCCGAGGATATAGGCGAGTTCCGGCCGGGCGAGCCGCCAGTTCAGCGGCACCAGCATCGCCCCGAGTCGCGCGCAGGCATAGAGGAGGACGAGCGTATCCGGGTGGTTCAGCGCGAGGACCGCGACCCGGTCCCCCTTCCCTATTCCGAACGCCGCAGCCAGCGCCGCCGCGGCGCGCTCGATGCGGCCGCTCAGCGCGCGGTAGGCGATCGTCTCGCCCTCGAACCGGAGCGCGACCTTCCCGGGCGCGAAGGCGGCATTGCGGGCGATGACGTCCGCGAGGTTCACGGTTCCCCTCCCCCTTCTCCCCGCGACCGCGGGAAGAAGTCGAGCCGCGGTTGTCCGCGACCGGATGACGGGCAGCGCGCAAGGCCCCTCACCCGGGCGGCGCTTCGCGCCTGCTCGACCTCTCCCCGCTGCACGGGGAGAGGGGACGATGCCCTCATCCTCACTCGTCCGTCTCGCCGGGCTCGTAGAGCGCCGCCCGGCCGATCCGGTCGACGCAGAGCTCGGCCGTCCAGGGGAGCATGAGCGCGCCGCAACGGCTGTCGCGGTAGATGCGCTCGAGGGGCAGCGACTTCAGCATGGACTGGCCGCCGCAGGTCCGGATCGCCAGGCGCGCTATGTCGTTCGCCCCCTCCATGACGGCGTATTGCGCCGCCCATGCCCGGATCACCTGATCCTTTGACGGGTCGGGACCGGCCTCCGAGATCGCCTGGAACCAGGTCGCCTTCAGTTGCTCGAGCTTGATCCGCATCTCGGCGACGGCGATCTGCTTGGTCGGGTACTGGCGCCGCTTCACGGGCGGCGTGCCGGGCTGCTCGCCGCGGAGATAACGCACCGTGAAATCGTAGGCGGCCTGCGCCTGGCCGACATAGGTCGGCGACAGCGTCAGGAACATGTGCGGCCAGCGCGAAGCCGCCTGGAAATAGGTGCCGCGCGGCATCAGCGCCGCGTCTTCCGGCACGAACACGTCCTTGAAGATCAGCGTGCGCGAGACCGTCCCGCGCATGCCGAGCGGGTCCCAGTCGCCCACGACCGAGACACCCTCGGCCTTGGCCGGGATCGCGAGGTACAGCGTATTGCGCCGCGACGCCCTCTCGTCCGGCCCCACCTCCGTGCAGAGGATGCCGTAGTAATCGGCATGGCCGGCGAGCGAGGCGAAGATCTTCTTGCCCGAGACGAGCCAGCCCCCCTCCGTCGGCACCGCCCGCGTCTCGAAGGCGACGCCGCCGGCGGCGGCCGCACCTCCCTCGGAAAAGGGCTGCGAGTAGATCGCGCCGTCCTCGACGATGCGCCGGTAATGCAGCGCGCGCCGGGCCTCGTGCTCCGCACGCTCGACCTCGTTCAGGTCGAGGTCGTCGACGATCGCGCCCGACCAGAGCGTCGAGCAGACATGCATGTTCCAGGAGAGCGCCGTCGCGCCGCAATAGCGGCCGATCTCGGCCGCGACGATCGAGTAGGTCCGGTAATCGGCGCCGGAGCCGCCCTGGTCCTTCGGGATGCAGATCCCGAGGAGACCCGCCTTGTGCAGGTCCGCGTAGTTCTCCGTCGGGAAGCGGGCCTCGCGGTCATAGGTGGCCGCGCGCCCGGCAAAGACCGTCTGGGCCAGCGCCCGAGCCCGGTCGGCCAGCGCGGCCGTGTGTGCGGAGAGGCGGAACGCCTTAGGGTCGAACAGAGGTGGATCGAGATCCGCCGGCGCGGCGGCGGCTTCGAAAAGGTCCGGGGCGCTGGTGCTCACGGGAAATCCTTGGCTCAGAGACGGCGCGAGAGGAAGTCGAGGACCGCGGCATCGAAGGCGTCCGGCGCCTCCGCGAAGGCGAGGTGGCCGATGCCGTCGAGGCAGACATATTCCGCGCCCGGGATCTTCTCGGCCATCTTGGCGACGGTGGGGGCAGGCGCATTCCCGTCCTTGGAGCCCGCAACGGCCAGGGTCGGAACCGCGATCCGCGCGAGCGCCGCGCGCTGGTCGAACCCGACGAGCGCGAGCACGCTCGCCCGCCAGGTCTCCTCCGGCACCGCGGCGGCCGATGCCTTCGCGAGCTCGAAGGCGCCCGGATGGGGATCCTCGCCGAGCAGGGAAGCCGCGATGGTCGGCGCGAGCGACTGCATCGTCTCGCCCCGGTCGAGCGGGCCGAGGCGGGCGGCCACGAACTCCTCCGCCCAGCGCGGATCCTTGCCGCCGAAGGCGGGCGTCGTCTGCGCGAGCACCGCCGCCCGGACAGGCCCGAGCGCCTCGGCCATGTAGGTCTGGACGATCATGCCGCCGATCGAATGCCCGACCAGCACCGGCTCGCTGAGGCCGAGCGCCGCGACGAAAGCCGCGACCGCCTCGGCATAGGTCCTCATGCTCGTCTCGGGGAGCGGCTGCGACCCGCCATAGCCCGGCAGGTCGAGCGCGATGGCCCGGAAACGCGGTGCGAAGCTCCGGAGCTGGTTCGTCCAGAGCCGCGCGCCGCCCCCGACGCCGTGCAGGAATACGACCGGCGTGGAATCCGGCGCGCCTGCAGCCAGATAGCTGAAGCGCCCGTCCGGGGTCGTCGTCGCCTGGTCCATCTGCTCTCTTCCCGTTCGTCTGCACGATAACGTGGCCGCCCGGGATGAAAAGAAGATCTTTTAAGCTTCAAGCATTCCGGTCTAGCCTTCAGGGATCGTCTGTAATGGCGCCCGGCCGGGCAGTCACGGAGCCGAGATGATCCAGCGCGACGCCTGCCTCGCACGCGACCGGGACGATCCCCTCGCCTTCGCCCGCGAGCGCTTCGAGCTGCCGGCGGGCGTGATCTATCTCGACGGCAACTCGCTCGGTGCGCTGCCGAAATCCGTGCGGCCGCGGATCGACGACGTGATCGCGCGCGAATGGGGCGGGGACCTGATCGCCTCCTGGAACAAAGCCGGCTGGTACACCGCGCCGGGCCGGGCCGGCGCGAAACTCGCCCGCCTGCTCGGCGCGAAGCCCGGCGAGGTGACGGTCACGGATTCGATTTCGGTGAACCTCTTCAAGCTGCTCGTCGCCGCGGCCCGAATGCGGCCCGGGCGGCGCGAGATCCTGGCCGAGGCCGGCAATTTCCCGTCCGACAACCATATCGTCGAGAGCGCCGCCCGGATGCTCGGCCTCGCGGCGCGCTTCGTGCCCGCCGGCGAGATCGCGGCCGCCGTGACGGAGGAGACGGCGGTCGCGACGCTCAGCCATGTGAACTACCGCACGGCCGCGATGCAGGACATGGCGGCCGTGACCGCGGCGATCCACGCGGCCGGCGCGCTCGCCATCTGGGACCTCGCGCATTCTTCCGGCGCGGTCGAACTGGACCTCGACGGCTCGGGCGCGGATTTCGCCGTGGGCTGCGGCTACAAGTACCTGAACGGGGGCCCGGGCTCGCCCTCCCACGTCTTCGTCGCCGAGCGGCACCAGGCCGCCTTCGACCAGCCGCTCCAGGGCTGGTTCGGCCATGCCGACCCCTTCCGCTTCGACGACGGCTTCGCCCGGGCGCCCGGCATCCGGGCGGCGCTCTGCTCCACCCCTCCCATGCTGTCGCTCCTCGCCTTCGAGGCCGCGCTCGAGGCGTTCGACGGCGTCGAGATGCGCGAGGTCGCCGCCAAGGGCCGAGCCCTCTGCGACCTGTTCATCGCACTCACGGACGAGCGGCTTGCGCGGTTCGGCGTGACGCTCGCAACGCCGCGCGAGGCAGCGCGCCGGGGCAGCCACGTGTCGCTCCGCCACCCGGAGGCCTTCGGCATCGTGCGTGCGCTGATCGCCCGCGGCATCGTGGGCGACTTCCGCGCGCCGGACGCGATGCGGTTCGGCTTCGCGCCGCTCTATATTCGCTTCGCCGACATCTACGACGCAGTCCTGGCCATGGAAGAGGTCATCGGCACACAAGCCTGGCGCGACCTCGCGCCGGTCGAGGCGGGAGCGGTCACGTGAGCGGGAGCGATGCCCCCTCCCCCTCGCGGAGAGGGTGGCCCGAGCGGAGCGGAGGGCCGGGTGGGGGGCCGGCAGAAGGCACCCCCGCGGTTCCGTCCGGCACGCCCCCCGCCCCTGCCCCCTCCCCACAAGGGGGAGGGGAAACCTCGGCCTGGCACGACGCCAAGCTCGATTTCCGCCGGGACATGTCCTACGCGGATTATCTCGACCTCCACCGCATCCTCGCGGCCCAGCATCCGCTCTCCGAGGACCGCAACGAGCTGCTCTTCATCATCCAGCACCAGGTCTCGGAGCTCTGGATGCGGTTGATGCTGCACGAGATCGACGGCGCGATCGCGGCGCTCCGCGAGGACCACCTGCCGCAGGGCTTCAAGGCGCTGGCACGCGTCTCGCGCATCATGGAGCAGCTCGTGAATGCCTGGAGCGTGCTCGCGACCATGACGCCCTCCGAATACAGCGTCATCCGCCCGCATCTCGCCAATTCCTCGGGCTTCCAATCCTTTCAGTACCGGGCGATCGAGTTCCGGCTCGGCAACAAGAACGCGGCCCTGATCGAGCCGCACCGGCACGATCCCGCCCGGCTGGCGGTCGTCGAGGCGGCCTATGCCGAGCCCTCGCTCTACGACGAGGCGGTTCGCTGCCTCGCCCGAAGGGGCTTTCCGATCGCGCCACGGGTTCTCGAGCGCGACCTGCGCGAGCACATGCCGGAGGACGCTTCGATCCTCGCCGCCTGGACGGAGGTCTACCGGGAGCCCGACCGCCATTTCGACCTCTACGAGCTCGCCGAGGAGCTGGTCGACGTGGAGGAGGCGTTCCGGCTCTGGCGCTTCCGCCACGTCGCGACGGTCGAGCGCATCATCGGCTTCAAGCGCGGCACGGGCGGGACCGCCGGCGTCGCCTATTTGCGCAAGATGCTGGACGTGGTGCTGTTTCCGGAATTGTGGCGCCTTCGCACCGAGCTCTGACGGACCATCCAGGCTCGCCGCCGCCCTGCCGCAGGGGCTGGCCGCAGAGGCACCCGGCCGCCCCCTGCCCTTCCGGGAGACACTTTCGGTGGAAAGCTTCCGCCCAAACCTGCCGAGACCGGTTGCCAAGCCGCCCAAGAGCCTTTATCTCACCGCTCGTCCGAGGCGCCACGAGCCGCCCCCGACAGGCGCCCGTAGCTCAGCTGGATAGAGCACCAGACTACGAATCTGGGGGTCAGAGGTTCGAATCCTTTCGGGCGCGCCATTAAATCAATGACTTAGCCGAGGTCCGCCGCAGCCTGACTTTTCTGCGGACCCCACGCGGACCCGGCCAGCAGCATTTCGGATCTGCCGCGATCCTGTTCGGGCAATCTGGCCAGCCTGCATCCTACAATCCATACTAGGCACAATCGACAGCCCCCTGGGACAGCCGGAGGAACTAGCCACGTGCCGCATTCCCGCGTTCTTCGGTGCCAATCCCTGCTCAGCGGCCTCCTGCTGATGGCTGCGCTGCCGCTTTCCACGTCCGCCTCATCGCAGGTGTCTGAACTCGCCTACCTCGGTCCTCGTGGCACCTACTCGGAGCAGGCAGCGCTCGCCGTTCGCTCAGCACGCGGCATTGCGGTGGAACCAACGACTGAGGAGAGCCTCGGCGCGGTCACCGAAGCCGTAGCGGCAGGTCGGGCTCGCCTCGGCATTCTCCCGATCGCGGCAACTGTCAGCAGCTTCCCCGCGGCATCCCACGCCGCACTTCTTCGTGCTCCAGACCCAGGCTGGCGGGTGGTTGGGGAAGTTGAGCTGCCGATCCTCTCCAACCTTCTCGTTAAGCCGGGAACGAGGAAGGAGGATCTCCGAAAGGTGCTCTCGCACCCGAACGCGCTCAAAGAGGCCTCCATTGTCCTGCGCCGGGACTTCGGGAACCTGCAACAGGTCGAGACGGCCTCGACAGCGGCAGCGGCTCGCGAGGTTGCAGCGGGCGACGGAACGATCGCCGCTGTTGCCGGGCCGGCAGCCATGCCGCTCTTCGGGCTTGTCGCTCTCGCCGAGGGCATTCAGGACGATCCGAACAACACCACCCTGTTCTGGGTCATTGGATCTGGAACGTCTGAGCCATCCGAAGCGCCCGACCGTGTGGTCCTGCTGGTCGAAGCACCCGGACGGTCGGCAAACCTCGGAGCAGCGATCGCGGCCCTGAACGGACTAGGCTTCCGTGTCACCTTCGTGAACTCAGCGCCCCTACCCGGCCCGCCCTTCACGTTCCGCTACGCAATAGCGGCTTCGAGCCAGCGTCCAGTACCGCTGGCAGAGGTACGGACGACACTTGAGAAGATTCCGCACACTCTGGTCGGCGCCTACACAGCCAGATGAGGGCTTCCTGTGATCCAAGGATCGTCCTCTGAGGAAAACGGTCCTGGACCTGATCTGGCCTTCAGGTTGGAGTGCCAAACCTCAGCCGACGCGGAGAACCTCGACCGCTGGCGGCGTGAGGAGGATCTGGCTGAAATCGCGCATCCAGTCTCCCTCGCCCTCTTTCGGCGTCCTCTGCCTCAGGCCGTCCAGCTGATCGAGGCTCGTCAGCTCCACCTCGAACTGAAGCGCAGGGCCACCCTGAGCACGGGTGAGCGGGATGAGTAGCCGGGCGTTCAGCCCTTCCGATTGCGCGGCGGCCACCTCGCGGCGGATCAGCTCGAGGGCTCGTTCCCGGTCGGCTGGCCTGATGCCGTAGGAGAAGCGGGCGAGGTACACGTCACGGCTCCATGGCTGACGCTGCTCACCTCAGAACGTACGCCAGCCGGCAGCGGTTCGATCCCTCTGCCGATGCAACCAGGGTCATCATTGCGGCTCGACGAGTCGCTCGTGGCACAGATCGTCCAGATCGACCGTGTCCAGAACCTCATCCGTGAAATGCCGAAGGATCTCCTTTCGGGACACCCCCTCTGACTGGAGGGCCGCGACTGCAACCTCGATCCTCCTGTCACGCTCGGCTCGGGCAAGCTGCTCCGACTCTCTGGCCAGCCGGCGTGCCTCAACTTGAACGTCAGGGGAAGATTGAGCCGCGACTGCCGACATCCCGTCCTCGGTCGGATCTTCGAATGTGCCCGCAACAGCGAAGGCCATCACCACGGCTGACAGCACAAGCAGGACCTTTTTCAGACTCACCATCAGCTCCGGGATAAGAAGGTTAAGCTGCGGTGCGGGTCAGCGCCTCGGCCGCAGCTGAGAAGGATCTCAACCTTCTACACCGCCCACGGATGACCGGCTAACCTAACCCGGAACGCTCAACATGCCTCCGGGTTGATCGCCCGTTGAAAGGGCACGCGCGTGAGACTGATTATTGTCCTGCTTGCGATCGTCGGCGGCTTCATCATCGTCGCGATGACGGTCGCACCTTCCCAGCCCGCCGTGCGCGACTGGTACATCGCCAATGCCTGCCCCGTCCTCGATAACATCAGCACAGATATCTGTGCTGCTCTGAGGCGCTCCGCTGCTGACCCTAGACCTGGGTGATCTCGCACTCGACTGCGTGAGGGTGCAGTTCTGATGACCACGAATCGGGTAGGGTTCGGCGCATGACACGCCGCTCCCGCCCGCCATCCAACGACAATCGCGGTGGTCGACCAATGCCCAGCATGAAATCCGGGAAGAAGCGGCCTTGAATGATCACACTAGGAGCGCACGCGCCAAGGCCGACGCCGAATTCGAGAAGTTGCAGAGCCAAGCTCGAGCTCGTGAGAAGACGCTGAGCGAGCGCGAGACCCAGATCCAGGCCAGGGACGACAATACGGCCCGGCTGAAGGGCTTGCGGCTGGCCCGGGACGAGGCCGATCGGACGTCGTGATCAAGGGCTTGGACAAGTCGAAGATCGTTGCGACCAGCTGCGCGCCGCAGCGATGCACCTACTGCGGATGCGTGTATGTTCGAGGGGGCGAGCCGAAGCCGTTCGGCTATCTCGATTCAGGAATCAAGCCGGGTGGGTGGATAAGCGCGATATAGCCTTCGTGCCGGCCCGCCGACGCCTCTCTGTCGCCGGAGCCCGGAAGATCGCCTGGCGGTGGCGACGATGATCTGGCGCCTTCGCTACGTGCTGGACCTACGAGATACCGGCATAGGCGAGGAGCTGCCTCAAGCGCCCCTCTATCCGCGCGAGCTCGATCTGATCATCGACGGTGAAGGTCGTCAAACTGACGCCGCTCCGGCGGTAGCTGTCTCGGATCGCGTTTCGTCGCGTGGCGAGTTCCACGAATTCGGCTGCGAGCTTTCCTGCCGTGGCCGGCCCGATCACGTTCGGTCGGTATCGCCCCGGCTCGAAGACGGCCATTGGATCAGGAAGGAAGAGTATCTTTCCGGCTCCTCTCAGCTGAGGACTGACGTCGAGCAGCTTTCCCCCATCATCGCGCCAGACACCGTGATGCTCAGCTTCGAAGTAGATGCCGGGAATGGACCAGATTGCCCATCCATAAGCTGTGCTTCCTCCCGAGATAGCTACTGAGTGGAGCACGTTGTTGAAGCACTCGGATGGACGCGCGTCGGCGTGCGGTTTTGATCGAACGACAACTGGCCGCTCGGAGGAGATCGACCGGCAGAAAGCAAGCAGACCTGGAGTGAGCTTCTTGGGGAAGGTGATCATCTGGCGTTCGGATTGATCGTTGACTCCTTGCATATACCCGTGGCCCGTTAGGACATCACGGTGAACGTCGGGCATGGCACGTCGCGGCGGAGCGTGGCCGCTCCTGCTGATCCTGCTTCCTCTCGGGTGGTGCGTCTCTGACAAGAAGGCGCCCGGCAACGGCGCGCATCTACAGCCCTCGGTGACCTTCACAGCTTCGTCCGCGAACAGTTCGCCGTCGTGGGCACCGGTGTACGCGCCGGCAGCCTTGCCGAGCGCGACATCAGCTGCACCTTCGGCCGCGGCGTACGAACCTACGGCCCGAACCGTCTACGTGAGAGGCAAGGACGTTCCGCTGCGGTCCGAGCCGCGCAAGAACGGGCCTATCCTCGATCGCTTCTCGGACGGAGAGGCCATCGGCGAAATCGAGCGGAAGGACGGCTGGGTGAGGGTGCGGCACCCTCTCACCGTCCGCGAGGGGTGGATCGATGCCCGGCGCCTGCAGGACACGGCACCGCCGGCCCAGAAGCGTTCCGGTGAACCAGTAAAGGAGATTGCGACCCCAAGCGGTTCCGCTGTCGCCACGGCGGCGATAGCGGCGCTTCTGATCAGGCAGTCGCTCGCGAGCTACCCTGGGTCGTGTGCCTGTCCGTACAGCCGGGACCGAGCTGGCCGATCGTGCGGGCGACGGAGCGCGTATTCCAAACCGAAAGGCCGATCGCCGCTCTGCTACGAGTCGGACGTGACGCCCGCGATGATCGACGCTCACCGGTCACGCCAGGCGCGGGGCGGAGCGATGCGATGAGCCGCGAAGGCCCAGAGAACGGCTATGGCAAGTGGGGCCAGGCCGGCGTCCCGCATCGCGGCTGGACGTGCGACGACATCGAAGATCTCGGCGAACTCGCGGCCGTGTGTGAGATGTGCGAGGCGCAGGAGATCCGTTACGTGCACCACATGAGCCATCCTCGTTATGGGGGCACGTTGGCTTGCGGATGTGTCTGCGCCGGGCACATGGAAGGCGACCCATCCGCCGCGGCCGACCGCGACAAGCGGATGAGAAACGCGGCAGCTCGCCGCGCACGCTGGCTGAGTCGGAAAGGCTGGCGCGTCTCGCAGAACGGCAACCCGACAATCAGGGCTTATGGTTACCGAGTGACGGTGTTCTCGCGGGCAGGCGCATGGGCGGCCTCTGTCGCGCCGCTCGGCGGTGAGCCGATCTTCTCGAAACGAAGATGGTCTACGCTTCGGGCGGCGAAGCTGGCAGCGTTCGACAAGATCGTTCAGCTCGGTGAATGAGCACGAAGGGGAGCAAGCGGCAGCGATGAGCGAAGAGGTACTCCAAATCGAACGGTTTCAGGTGAAGGCTCTCGCCCTAACCGAACCGGGCCGGGCGAGCGCAGCCGTTTGTCAGTTCTGGATGACAAAATCTGCAATGGTGCCAAAAATCGGCGCTATGACGCTTTGCGTCGGCGCCTGACGGCATGGTCGATTCAGCGGCTTAGTATTGGGGCGGAGCGGACGGCTATGCGACTTGACGTCAGCAGAGGTGTCGGACGGTTCGGCCGGGCGCTGCTCGTAGTGTTCGAAGTCGAGGCTGCGCTCAAGATGCTCGATGACGCGTTCGACGAGGCTTGCCCGCAGGTTTGAGCCGAGACTTGGCGGAATGTCCGCTGCACAGCGGGTTGCCCCGTCCATTGAGCCCAGACGTCCGTAGCATTCTCTCACCTTCTCTCTAGGTGGCTTGGGTCGGATCGGGTAGACTGGCGGGATGCGCTTCGCCTACGCTTTGTTACTTGCGACACTTTCTGTCGGGATCTCGGGCTGCAACAGCGTCAGTAGAGACCAAGCTGAGCAAAGGCAGGCTGCGGGCCGGGCTGCTTGGGACGCCGCCAACAGCGCTCACGCCGCCTGTGCGGGCCGCCAGTTCCGAACAATGACTGCGCAGGCTGCCTGCTTAACTGAGGCCGATAACTTGGTCCGCGCGACTTACCCCCACCCGGACCTTCTTGACCTCAGGATTGCCACGCGGGCGTCCTTGGCGGCGAAGCTAGACGCCGGGCAGATTACCCAGCCTGATTATGACCTTCAGTTCGCGACCGCGATGTCTCGAATCACGGCGGAAGAGCGCTCGCGCCAAGCGGCCTCAGCATCACTCGCCTTGCAGGCCATGAACGCGAGAAGTCTCGCCCGTGCAGCGGACCCCCACCCTGTCACCTGCACTCGTCTTGGTTTCACGACAACTTGCTACTGAGGAGCGGCAGGGGTGAGCCGCTTCGCCTGGATGCTTGTTCAGTCAGCCGCCGTGATCGGGCTGACGTGGATGTTCGCGAGCGCGCCTAGACCTGACCCGATCCATCCGATCGGGGCCTTGATCCTGAGCGTGATCATCGTGGCATTTCTGACGGCGGTGAGTGTCAATCTATGGGACTGGCTGGCGCGACCTTTCCGCCGCCGCCGCGCTAGTCCCGGCCATGCTGACGAGTCGCCCCAACAGCGCATTGGTCCGAGCCGCCCCAGGCTGGGCAGTAGCCAGATGCCGGAAGAGCGGGGCCGCCGCCGGATCGGTTAGGATACGGGCGATCTCAGCAGTGTTTTGCCCAAGGTTCCACTGCTGGAAGCGCTCAAGCACCTTTCGCGGGAGCTGGGTGCCGGCGCCAGCTGCCATCGTGAGGCTAGTGCCCACTGCGCCGCCCCCCTTCAATTCGTTCAGCGCCTCGATGTTGTACGCGGTCAGAGAGCCGGGGCGCTGCCGCTGGCCTGTCGCCGCCATTATTTCGAGGAACCTATCGAACCCGGGTAGTATGGCATCCCCGCCCGGGAGCCCACGGATCGCCGCTGCGAGGTTCTCGGCCTGCTGGCGGTTGCCCTTCAACTGCGAGACGAACTTCGCCCCCCCAAACTGGTTGTCGCCCGCAGTCAGCGAACGTGCGGCGTGATTGAAGGTGCTCTCGGCGTGCGCTCGGACCAGTTGCCGGGCGGCAGTCGGCTGGCTCTTCGCGAGGGCTGAGACGGCATCGAGTACCTCCCCTGCGCTCCCAGGGACAGGATTGGCCGGGAAGAGCGCATCCATCGCGGCGCGCACGTCCGGCCGGCTCGCAAGACGCCCGATGAAGGTCTGCTCAACCCGCGCGAGGCCGTCGCGCGCAATCGCGACCGCCCCCAAGCGGTCCCGCACGTCTGGGAATTGCCGGAGGATGTCCTCGTTGTCCCGCATGAGGCTCCGCAGAGCGTCGGCAGAGACGTTGCCGCCCCCGTCCGTTGCCGCATCGAGCACCCGCGTCGTCAGGTGGCCTTCATATGCGCGCCGAGCCGGGTCCGACGCGACCGAGGAGAAGTCACGGGCGGCGGACGATCCCTGGTCTATCGCGGCGGGGACGCGCTCAACGGGTAGGACGAACTCTTTCCCGTACTGATCGCGCTCGACGATCCGGCCGGGGGCTTTGGTGTCGCCAAAGGGGGCGAGAGGACGGCTTGCTGCCTCGAAGTGGCGGCGCGCCTGACCATAGGCCGGGACCCGCTCTAGCGCCTGGTCTAGGGTCCCGAGCGCGCCTTCTAGTTCCCGCACGGCGCCATTTGCGCCAGCCCGCTTCGCTTGGTCGATCAGGTCCGTGATCGCGGTGCGAGAGCCATGCAGGCCTGCGATCGTGGTGTCCAGTTCCCCCGTGTTGGTGAACAGCGCCTTCCGCGCCGCTTCAAGCCCTTGCCGGACAGACCCCTTCGCAGTGCCGAGAACCTCGTCGAGGTGCTCCAAGACGGTCGTGACATCGGCCTGCCCGAACCGTGTTGGCGCAAGCCCAATGACCGGCATACGCTCGGTCACGTTGTTCGCCGCCATCCACTGCTGCGTGGCTGCCTCCCGCTCGACGGGGTCGAGGAAGATGCCAGGGCCGGGGCGATCGTAGTGCTTGGTCACGTCGCGGAACCCGAACCCGCCATCAAGCGGGATCTCGGCCGGGGCGTTCCGGGCGGCGGTATAGTCCTGGTCGCCCAAGGCAGCCCGCATTCCTTCGCGGCGCTCGTAGACCTGACGTAGTTCGGGCTGGATGACCCGCCCTGCCTCTTCAGGGGTCACGCGCGGGCCGGCTGCCCACCTGGCTTGTTCAAGAGCCTGCGCCTCCGGCGTGCGTGCGACAGCTGCCTGCCCCCCATCTTGCAATTCTCGGCCGAGTTGCGTCGGGGACGTAATCGGAGGGGCTACGTCATCGAAGGCCCTCCGGGCGGCCCCTTCGACCTGCGCGGGCCGTTGCGCCATGAACTCCCGAAGCTCGCCTCTCCCCTCCACAAGCCGCTGGAGATCACCAAGGCGGGTTGACCCGCCCGTAACGGCCTGGGCCGCCTCCGCGCGCGTGAGTGGAACGCCCTGTGCGGCGGCATCCCACATAAGTGCCTCGATCGCATCGACCTGCGCCGGCGCCATCCTTTCCGTGAAGTCTGCGACTGCTTGGGCACCGGTCGTGGGGCGGGAGAGCGCAGCCGCCCCTAGGCCGCCCACAATCGCTCCCCCAGCACGCGCCCAAGGCTCAAGGGCCGTCCCTTCCGTCGCCTGCCCCGCCCCCTCACTAAGGAGGCCCGCGGCGAGAGATGGAACCGCGCGGAGCCCCCCGCCTGCCATCTCCCCGACAGAGGCGGCATATTTCCCCGCGATCGTCTGGGGGCGGTACGTCTCGCCGATCACGCCTTCCACGGCCCGGGTGGCCCCCTGCGGCTGCGGCAGGACGGAGGTGGGCGAAAGCTGGTCCGTCCAGTGCTCCTGCCGAGGGCGAGCATCCTGGTCCCATGCCCCGGTCCCACCCGGCGCAAAGCGGTTATAAACGCGACCAACCGTCTGGCGGCTCACCTCGTCGGCGCCTTGCTGTAGCAGCCCAACCGCGAATCCCGGCAGGCCCGCCATGCCGGCGGCACCGCGGATAACCCCGCCTTGAACGCCACCCGCGATGTCTGCGGCGACGCTCGGCTTTTCAGGGGCAGGCGGGGCAGCCGACGACATGCTGCGGAACGCCTCAAAGGCTGCATTCTCATCAGGCGCCGTGACCTGATAGCGCCCACTGCCGTCGCTGATCTCAAAGGTAGGCACCTAGTCGATCCTCCGGATCGTAACACCGTTGCGGACCAACTCCTGACCCGGCTGAAGCAGCTTCTGCGTTCCGGCGGGCACCGCTTGGCGCGCGGGAGCGCTGTCTTGCGCCTTTGCCCCGAGCTTTCCTGACTTCGCGAGTTCCGACAGGCCCGACTTGAACGCGAGGTTCGGGGCGGGGAGCGCGCGAAGCTCGCGGATGGCGTCCGCGGGCTTCAATTCCCCTGTAATCGCACGGTCGGCAATCTCGGCCCGTGCTACCTTGTCGTCCGCGAGCGCTTGGAGCGTCCTATTGATCAGGCCTCGCCCTTCAGGCGTGGCCATCAGGCTGGGCAGGGATGCCTTGAAGCCCCTCGCGTCGAAGTCAGACGTGGTGCCCGAACCTGGGATGCGCTGCGCCGGAACCAGCTTGTCTATAAGGGAGCCGTAGGCCTCGACTGCGCCGATGTCGGCGCCGATCTTGATCCCGAACTCGGCGAGTTTCGCGCGAGCGGCAGGCAGCGTGTCGTTGTTGATGACCTCGCCGTACGCCTGAAGCTGGCCTAGCATGGCTTTGTCGAGCCGGCCGGCATCACCTTCCTTCGAGATGGCGTCGAACCGTTCTGCCATCGCCCCAGCCGTCTTCTTCGTGAACTCCGTTTCCCCCTTGAGGTCGACGTTCACCTCATTCGTCGCCTTCCCAGGAAGAGTGACGCGGCCATTCCCATCGACCTGCACGACGCCCTTGTAGTTTGGATCCACGCCTAGCGACGTGCGCTCGGCCGGGTCCGTAACCGTCCTGACGCGCTCGCGCTCGGTGCGCTGCGCCTCCCGCCGATCCTCACGAAGCCGCGCGAACTCGTTGGTCCGATACTGCTGGGCTTCCTGCTGAAGCTGGCTCATCTCGGCCTGGGCAACCTGCCGTTGCGCGGCGGGGAGCCCGGGAATGGCGAGCGCCTGCCGGAGCTGCGTCATCCGCTGCGTGATGTTCGCGGGAATCGGGATCTGGCTCGGATCGCCCGGGATGGTGAACTGCTGGACCTCACGGCCGCCTTGAGCGGGCAAATCCGCCTGCGCAACCTGCTCGCCGCCCGCGGCCGGCTGCGGTGCCGGCGGATCGCCGGCATACCGACGCGAGAGGAAGCGCGCCATGTTGTAGCGCTTCTGGTACTCGCCCTGCCCGGGCTGGTCGTAGCCGGAGAAGCGCCATGCATTCGCGAGGATCTGGTGCGCCTCCTCCACGCTCTTCGCGTTCTGGAGGGCGACCGTCACCTCCGGGTTCTCGGTCAGGAAGAACTTCGCCTGGGCGACGATCGGGTCCTCTGCTCCACGCGTGGCGGCCTGCATGGCGGCAAGACGCGGCCCGCGCCACGAGAACAGTCCGCCCGACGTGCCAGGCTGCCCCGACTGGCTCGGGTCCGACCACGTCCGGGCGACGTTGCCAGGGTTCCAGCCGCTCTCGGCCTGCCCGTATGCGTCCACGACAGCGAGAGCATGCGGGTTCGTCAGGCCGCCGGCCTTGACCGTGTCGATGAACCTGCCGCGGATTGCGGGATCTGCCGGCTGCCGCATGGACTGTCCGCCACCGCCGGCAAGGGTCGGGAGGGCACCGGACGGAGCCGCCGGGGCCGCCACCGAAGCCGAAGGCGAGCCGCCCCCCATGAGGCGCCCGAACTCCGCCGCGGCCTGCGTCTCCCGCCCGAGCTGAAGCAGCCCAAGTCCAAGCTCAGGCCTGCCAGAAGCAAAGCCGAGCTTCGCCGCCGCCGCGTAGTCCCCGCTCGACGCGAGATCGCCGAGGCTGCTGAGGGTCTGCTTCTTCGTGTACTCGTCGAGGCCGTCGTAATAGGCCTTCCCGAGCCCCGCGAAGCCCTGGTAGAAATCAGCGAATGCCATGGCTTACGTCCAGCTCTCGTTGGGGTCGATGGTGAAGCGGGAGCCCCCGAATAGATTGGAGAGCCCACCCGTGCGGCCGAGCCCACCAGCCAGGAGATTTGCTCCGCCCAGCATCGCCCCCCAGAGGTTCCCGCTCGCCGCGTCCTGAGCTCGCCCGCCCTGAAGGAGCAGGTTCGAGTTCTGCGCCGCGTTGTTGGCGAAAGCCCCGCCGACAGTGCCCGTGTAGTTGTTGATCGCGCCGATGTTCCGGTCTGCGCTCTGGCCAAAGAGGTTCGCCTGAGCCGTGCCGTAGTTCGTCGCTAGGTCCCCGAGTCCCTTGGTGAGGCCCGCCTGCTGCCCGATCGCCTGGAGGCCCATGTTGCCAAGACCGGCGAGGCCTGCCTGCCACCCGGTGAACTCGCGGTTCGCAAGGTGCGCGCCCCGATCGGCAATGGCCTGGAGCGTGTTGCCGGATGCGAGCGAGCCCGTTGCTGATTGCTGCCGGGCGACCGCGTCAGTCGCGCCACGGACCATCTCGTCATAGCCAGGGGACTTTCGATAGCTCGCGACCGCGTTGTCATAGCCGGCCTGGCCATTCGCCCCGAGCGTGTCCGCGTAGAGATTGAAGCCACGGAGCCCCGTTTCGGCAAACGGGGCGTACATGTCCCGCGCTGCGCCGTACTCGGCTCGAGCCGTGTCATAGCCCTGCCCGAGCGAGTAGAGCCCGCCCTGAAGCGCGTTTGTCGCCTGCTGGAAAGTCTCCTGCTTGGCAGCGTCAGCGATCGGGACGATCTGGCCCAGGGCCTGATTGTTGACGTTGATGCCGGCCCACATGCCGCGGCGGGTGCCAGCTGCGTCGAAGGCGTCGAAAAGTCCCACGATCACGCCCTCCCCACGCAAGAGCGGACTTCGCAGTACGCGCGATACGCACCCCCGGCCCGCTCGAGCGCGCTCTGCAGATCGACGAGCAACCCGAGGATCTCGCCCTCGGCCCGCGGATTCGTCATGAACCGCGTCAGCAGCGTGGCCGTGTGGGTCTGAACCAGTTGAACGTTCAGAGCTGCCGCGACCAGATGATGCTCGCTGAGAGGCGCAAGCGCAGCCGGGGATTGGAGAGACCCAACCCCCGGAGTGAAGGCGGGGCTAAGGTCGAGGTCCGCGCTCATGCCGCCCTCGCGGATTGCTGAGCGGAGCCCCGCGAGCCGGAAACAACCGCCCGCAGCTCGCGCCGCAGGTATTCGGAAATGCTCGTCCGATCGCGCTCGGCAGCGGCCTCGATCGCCGCGCGCAATTCCGGCTCTGTCCGGATTTGAATGAGCGCCTTAAACGCTGGCTTCATGTCCTGGTCTCGTATTCAGCCAGGAATACACCACAAACGACGGTCTATGTCTTACGATTGTTTGTTATTGCCTCTGTGGCGTCCGTCGCTTTAGCTGCTCTGTTCTTATGATGTGGCCGGCTTGCTATCACAATCTGTGATAAATGCCGCTACTTTTCGAAGGCTTCAGTCGGCTCTTCAGGATTGAGGGGATACGCTTCGGGGTGCCGCATCATGTGAGCGAAGGTCCCGGGCGTGCTCGCTTCGCGTTCATATTCGGCCAGTTTGGCTTGCCTCTTCTCCTCTGGCTCCCCGATGATCGAGAAGGCGGGAAATAGGGAGCCGGCGCCTCGTTGCCGCAGCAACTCCATAACCGAGTGACCGAGAAGGAAGCCCTCCCGATCGGCCTCGTCATTGCTCAGCGGATGTTCGCCATCCCCCAGAGTGCCTACAAGCGTTGCCTTGAGAGCGCGATACAGAACTGAGCGCGTCCTGGGGTCCGTTTCCCAGGAAGCCCCGGTTTGAGCCTGAACGGCCTGGGTAGTGACCGCGACAAGCTTGGCAAGCAGGGCCGGGCCAGGGCCACCTAGCAATTCAGTGGTGCTCGGCGGACGGGCGAAAGACTGCTCTAGCCGGTACTCAACCTCCTGCCCCAGCGAGCGCCCGGAGGCAGCCGCGGCTTCCTCGAGTTTGGCCCGCAATTCTTTCGTCGTGCGCGACATCACCGGAACGCGCTTCCCCTCCCCCTCTGGGACAACCCGCTTCGGCATTCTTCCGTCTCCCCTGTCGCGGCTGTGAACAGGTGTAGCGTCTATCATTCAGCCACTTGACAAGCAACCTGTGCCGCCGCGATAACGCTCAGGTGTTTCGTCTATGATTCACTCGCACGGGGAGCCCCTGACGATGAACGACGCAATCCAGAAGGCCCTACGAGAAGGAGGGAGCGTCAACGTCCGCCCCCTCGCGAAGGCGGCGGGCGTCTGCCCCGCCACGCTCTACCGCGCAATCAGTAGGGGAGAGATCGAGGCTATCCAGATCGGGAAGCGCATCACCATTCCGGCACACATCGCCCGGAAGCTGCTGAAACTCCCCGAGGTCGCGGGCGCCTCCCGATCGGAGGCGGCTTGAACATGTCGGCCGTACCCGCAGCCGAAATCACGGGCCGGAAGGCCGGCAGGTCGGCCAGCGACCAGTTCGGCATCACTACTGGCCCGAAAAGCCTGATCACCCGGGCGGAGGCAGCGAACCTTCTCGGGATCAGCACCCGCACCTTGGAGAGATACGACCGGGACGGCACTGGTCCCGGCTTTCATCGGATCGGTCCCCGCCTGATCCGCTATAGCCCGGACGCGTGCCGGGCCTGGGCAGCCTCCCGCTGCTTCCCGCATCGGGCCGCCGAGTTGGCCCGTGCATCCGCTCAGAACGAAACCACCGGCTAGGAGGGCTCTCCCGGCCGATGGCATCGAACTCAGATCGGTGTGTAAGCAGCTCTGATCTAACAGTTCGCCCCTCTCGCGCCAAGCCCTCTGACGCCGATCCCAAGAAGGATCGGACCATGTCACCCGAACTTGATATCGCCATCCAGCGTCTCGCCCTCGCATTGGTGCGCAGGCGGTGCATCCCCTTCGCCGTCGCTCGCGCGCTCGCCACGATCGAGCTGACGCCCTGTGTTCGGAGGGCCTGAGCAATGGCCACCGTTCCCCTCCACGCCGCCGGGCCGGAGGCCTTCCGAAACACCGGTTCAGGAGGGCTGCCTTGAGCGCGCTCTCCCTCGGCGAGAAGGCCGATCTCACTCAAGCTTTGCTTCGCGACCCTCGGCTTCGGCCGAGCACGCGGGCTGTCGGCATCGCTCTGCTTGGCTTCGTGAACGGGCAGTCGGGCGAGTGCTTCCCAAGCTACGCGACCTTGGCCCAGGCCGCCTGCCTGCGACGTAGAGCGACGATCAACGCCATCCGGGACCTCGAGCAGCACGGGTGGGTCTCCGTTGCTAGGGTCCGAGGCGGCGATCCGACCGAGCCAAATGGCTGGGTGACGAACCGCTTTCGCATCCACCCCCCGGTGCACGGAGATGCACCCCCCGGAGTGCACCTGGATGCACCGGGGCCGGGTGCACGGCCATGCACCACCCCGGTGCACGACGATGCACTACCCCCGGTGCACAGAGATGCACCTCCCCCGGTGCACGGCGGTGCACCCAAACCCATGAACAATAAACCCGTGAACTGGAACCCAGGAGAGATATCTCCCGCAACCAAGCAACCTCGGCCCTCGAAAGCAGGTCAAAGCGAAGCTGAAATCGACCAAGCGTTCGCGGACTGGTGGCCCAGGTACCCCAAGCACGTCGACAAGCTCGGAGCCCGACGACGTTTCGGCAGCGTCCTGAAAGCCCGGTCTGCGACCGCAGAACTGCTCAACGCCGGGGCCGACGCCTACCGCCGGCAGTGCGAGGCCCGCGGAACCGACCGCCGATACATCAAAAGCCCCGAGGTCTGGCTGAACAAGGGCTGCTGGGCTGACGAGCCCGACACTCAACCCACCTCAAGCTCCCCGAACGGAAAGGAGGCTATCCATGCTTGGTCTCAACTCGATTTCGGCTCACCCTCGCGTCGGCGGGAAGGCGGTCTCATCATCGAAGCGGAGTATCAGCGTGTCGACTGAACTTGCCCCTTGACGGTGACAACGCGCTCCGTCTCACGCCAGCCGAGCTTCAGCGCGGGATCGCAAAGGTTCAGGCTGAGCTCGGCCGGCCGGCTGGATCGCTTGTCGGCGAGGCCTTGAAGCAGATCATCGGCGCATATCCGGTACCGAAGGACTTCGCCAATCCGCAGGACTTCCTGGACCAGGCCATACTGGCGCTCGAGGACTTCCCGGCGTTGATCATCGAGGAGATGGCGGACCCGAAAGTTGGGATCGTTCGCGAGCAGCGATATCTGCCGCGCATCGCCGAACTCGTGGCGTGGTGCGAGAAGCGGATACGTCGCTACGAGAGCGCTTGCTTCGACGCTCAGGAGGCGATCATGCACCAGGAGCGTGAAGCTACCATCCGCCAAATGCAGGAGGAGGCTGCCGCGGCCGCTCGTGAGAGCCAGGCCCGCGAAGAAGCGGCCAGGGAACTCGAGCCCGAGGTGCTGAAGCGCCTGAAGGCCCTCCCGACCTGGACGCGGGAACGACGGCCGCGTGTCGGGGAAGAGCGGGCCAAAGACGAATGGCAGGCAGCCATGGCCCGTTCCCTTGCCCGCCGGCCCAAGCTCGTCGAGCCGTATCTCGATATCCTCGCTGAGCAGCCTGCTCTGCTCCTTTGGGCGACCGAGCAGGAGAACACCTACCGCGGCTCAGGATGGCCGAAGCTCAGCCATCGGATGCTGCAGGTGTTCGAGGGTCAGACGACCGTGGGGGCGGGTTGATGGGACGCCGTGCCTCGCCTCTCGACCGGCTGATCCTCAAGACCGTCCGATGCGTGTCGTGCGGTGCTCACTTTGGCGAGTGCGCCTGTGCCGAGTTGCGGAAGATCCAGAACGAGCAGGAGGCGAGCCGCGAGCGCCTTCGGTCCATCCTCTCGCCCCGGGACTTCGCTGACCTCGAAGCGCGCTGGAGAGAGATCGACAGCCGGTCTGCGGAGAAGCCTCAATGATCCGCCAGTCTCTCCAGCGCCTGTCCTGCTTTCCGTCTGCTTTTGCAGGCGGTACTATGATACCGTGATTTTGTGGTAGGACACCTGAGTCATGACGATGAAGGCCACCCACCGCGGCCGGTTTAAGCCGGGCCAGAGCGGCAATCCGAACGGTAAGGCGCCCGGGACGAGGAATCGTGCCACCCGTGCTCTTGAGGAACTGCTTGCCGGCGACGCGGAGAACATCGTCCGGAAGGCCTCCGAGATGGCCCTTTCAGGCGATCCGACCGGCTTGCGGCTCTGCCTCGAGCGCCTGATCCCCGTTCGGAAGGATCGCCCCATCAAGTTCGCGCTGCCGGCGATCGAGAAGACGGAAGATCTGACGAAGGCGACCGGCGCCCTGCTCGCGGCCGTTGCTGCCGGCGACCTCACTCCGTCCGAAGCCGCAGAGCTCGGGAAGCTGGTCGACGCCCATGTCCGGGCCGTGGAAGCCGTAGACCTGCACCAGCGCCTGGCGCGCCTTGAGGAGGGCCGTCCATGATCCCTGCTCAGATCCAGCGCCGGCTAAAGGCCGTTGAGGACAAGCACAGGCGCATCTCCGGCGACCGGCGCACGAAGGCGGAGCGGGACGCCATGATCCGCGAAGTCCTGAGCGACCCAGAGCGCGTACGCGAGATCAGCGCCAGGCTGCTCGGGTGCAAGCCGGCCGACATCAGTGACGCGGTGCACGCGCGGCATATGGCGGTGCTGCAGGCCGCTGTGAGGGCGGACACATGAGCACGGCCTTTGAGCACCGCCTGCGCAAGCTTGAGGCGGACCCTGCAAATGTCATCGCCCTGCACGGCATGACTGACGAGGAACGGATCGCCATCCTCCGCGAGGCGAAGCCCGGGCCGGCCACGGAGGCGTTCGTTACCTGGTTTCAGACCGCCGAAGCACCAATCGTCTTCGATGTCTCCGGCTACTCGAAGCACGGACACGATCCCCGGCTCGCCCGCATGTTCGATGCTCGGCTCATGAGGATTGCGCGAGGAGGTTCGCTGTGACCACATCCCTCGCGCGCCGCCTCTCCCGCCTGGAACAGGCCAGGAGGGATGCTATCCCGCGGGAGGCCATCATCGTGCTCGCAGCAGACCGTGCCGATGCTGACCGGCAGCTTGCCGCTCACGGCGCCGCAGGACGCCTGACAGGCAGGAATCCGGTGCTGGTCGTCACTGGGGTAGGGGGCGCGCTATGCTCGGCTTAGAGCTACGGAATATCCGCCTGGCGGTCGAGGGGAGGCGCGCATGAGCCGTGACATCGAACGCCGCGTAATCCGCCTCGAGCGGGATCGGCACACCGCGGCCCCGGACATGATCCTATCCGACAGCCCAGAGATCCCCGATGACGCGCTCGAAAACTGGCGCCACTACGTCGCGAGCGGGCGGGCGAACGTCTCCGGCCGCGTCCTTTGCTTCCACAGTCCCGAGTTGACGGAAGAGGAGTGGCTTGCCTCGGCCGCATTGCCCGGCTGACCCTTGAACGGGGTCTGGTCGACACCATATCTCTTTCAGAGAGTTGGACTCGCCTCGGCTTGAGCGACCCTCGACTCCAACCGCACCCGTCCCGGCAGACAGTCCGGCGCTGTGATCGAGTAGGGCTTAGCGCCCGCCGGTGAGAGCCGCGCGGGCGTTTTCGTGTTCATCACAGACCAGGCGAGCTGCAAGGCGCGCTCGGATATCTTCTCGCCGCGCTCGGCGTCACGCTGGATCGCGCGCTCGCTCTTGCCGGTGACAGCGGCAGTTTCAGCAGTGAAGCGGGGCAAGTCGCCAACTTGGCGACTTGGGTCTCGGTCCCCTCCGTGCGCAGTCTCGGGATGCTTCTTGAGATAGAGCGCCTTCCTGCGCGCCGCTCTCTTCCAGAAGGTAGGCGCGGAAACGTATCGGCATCGAATCCCTCCCGTGCCGGTGAGCCTACTTGGACTGCCGTCCGGGGAGAAAGGCTCAAAGCGCCGCTTAACGTATGACAGTTCTGAATCGGCAGCCGCCGATCGATTGAGACGGTTGATCGGGCGGACCGCTAAGCCGGCTCATGCAGGTCTGAGGCGGTCTCGAGAGCACCCCAAGCGCTCGTCCAAAGCCCGTCAGGATCGATGATCGCTAGATCGCACCCGATCCGCGCGGCTTCGGCTTTGGCGAATGAGATGGCATCTGGCGCGAGCGGAGCTGTCCCGGAGACAAGATGCCCGTCGACCTCGCGGGCGACGTAACGGTCCGGAAGCTCGACAAACCCGACCTCATCGGAGCCGAGGTATGTCAGCGTCACCGTTACGGCATCCGGGTCGCGAACCCTCGCTTCTCTAAGGACCATCTAGCGCCTCCTTCTCTTTGGAAGCACTCTAACAACGATAACGGCAACTTTCCGCTAGAACCCAGGCTGGCTCAGGGTCGCGCGCACGATGCCGTGAAGAGGCTACCCTTCGTCACCCCGGCCGCTCCGTTCTTCAGGACTGCCATGATCAGGCTGCCTGAGCCTGTCTGATTTAGGGCGATTTGATAGATTTCCACCGCCCCCAACGGGTACTCGGCAGAGATGGTGAGGTTGCCTGCGTCGTCGCCCAGCACCCGGCGAATTCGGGCCCCGTCATCACGAGCGCTGAAGTCGTTCGCGGGCGACTTGATGCGGACGTGGTAGCCGTTCAGCGCATCGTTTCTGATCGTGATCGTGGCGTCCGCAATCCCGTCGTCCTGCCAACCGGTCCGACCCGATTGGTAGATGCTCTTTCCAGCTGGCGACCGGCAGACGGTGACAACGTCGGCCTGAGCGGTGCCGACACAGTCGGCGAGAACCGCGAGGGCGAGCAGAGCACGTATCACGAGCCCTGCGGGCTCGGTTCTCCGGCGCTTCATCATCCGGGCTCCCTAACTCTGCGCCTTCAATCGGACGCCGGGTCGGCCATGATTCAGGAATTCAACGCCGGCCTCTTCAAGCACGCGCTGAACGGCGCTGACTGTCGAGAGGCTGCTGCTTAGCAGCTGCGCTCCGCGACCTTCCATGGAACGGATCGTGTTCGCGCTCACGCCCGCACGCTGCGCCAACGTGACTTGATCCATGTCGATGAGTCCGCGCGCGGCGCGAAGCTGATTTCCGGTCGTGAGCACGAGCCCTCGCTTGGTTTTTTACCAACTCAGGTGTTGACTACACCAAAGCAGCGGTTATAACAGGCTTGCTTGGTATCACACCAAGTGAAGAGGTTCTAGGCCCATGAGCATCCGCCGTAAGCTTTCCTGGTCCACCTCCATGCGGGACTACCGAACCGAGAGCCGTCCTGCTGCTTCGCCCTTCGTGGTCGCTGGCCGGTTCGATCGCGCCGCAATCATGCGCCGGGCCGTTCAGGTTGCCCGCACGCTCCGTGCCGGCGGTGCGTCCTGGCAGAGGCGCATGAAAGTGGCTCTCCGCACTGTCTGGGGCTGGGCGAAGCGCGAACAGGATGCCGCTCCTGCGCTCCCCATCGTCAGGGCGCCCGCTCCGGTCGCGAAGCCTGCTCGCCCCTGGAAAACCGAAACCGACCTGATGGCGCGTCTCACGCGTGCGCAAAACCATCCCGCCAACATCAGCCAGGACATCATGACCTGGGCCGGCTTCTGCGACAGCCGGGCCGAGCTCGAGGCTCACGTCACCCGCTACGAAGCACGCGCGTGAGGGAGAACGGCGTGAGCAAGCTCCCCGAAATCGATTTCTCCTCCGCCTGGCTCTGCCTGTCCGGCTCCACGCGCGACGAGATCGGCGCTCTCGTGCTGAAGGAGGCGTTCCTCCGCTTCGCCGCAGAGTATCTTGTGGGCGACCAGCTTGGCGAGGGCGTTCGGTATCTCGACCTGGACGGCCAGGAGGATGCCGAGCTGAACGCCGACGAAGCTGCGGTCGAGATCCGGACCCTGCTCCACAACCACTATCCCGACCTGTTCGGAGAAGGTCCGAGCCCTGATCGCCCGAACGGGTCCGATCCGCCCTGGGCTGACCCGATCGTGTTCCGCGTCGCGTAACCACCGCGCCGCGTAGCCGGCGCTTTCCTTTCACCACCCATCAGCAACGGAGACCACCATGTCTGCGAACCCTATCGCTCGCCCCCAATCCCGCCGAGCTATCCTAGCCGGCCTAGCTGCTGCTCCCACGTTCGGCGCTCTTGCTGTTGCGGTGCAGCCCTCGCCAGATGCCGAGCTCATCGCCCTTGGCCGGGAGTTCGACGCCATTTCCATCGAAATGGATCGCCTGAAGCCGGAGTTCGATGAGATCTCGGAGCGATACATTGCGGCCGAGCGCGCCTGGGCGGCGCAGAACCCGGCCTACTACCCTTCCGGGCTGTCGGAAACCGAGATGGCGGACGCCCGCCAAAAGCGGCACGTCTTCGTAGCCACGGCCATGCGGAGCATCGCCGAGCAGACCGGGTACGACCCTCACCCGATGCACGATCTCCACTCGCGTCGGGACGCGCTGGCGGATCGGATCGCCAAGATGCCTGCTACGACGATCGAGGGCCTCGCCGTCCATGCTCGGCACGCGGCCGAGTACACGTTGTGTTCGGAGGACTTCGAGGAAGACATCGGCGACCTCGACTGGGACAAGGTCGCCGTGCGGTCTCTCATTGTGAGCCTGTGTGGCGTTGCCGGGGTGGATCTCCGCGGCCGTCCTGTTTCGAAGCAGGAGACCTGAGCGATGGCCCAGAACGCTTCCCGTCGTTCGCTTCTTGCGAGCCTTGCTACGCTTCCCGTCACTGCGGCGGGGGTGATCCCTGCCGTCGCCACAGCCGCTGAGACGGATGGGGTCCTTCTTGCGGCAATCGATTGCTTCCGGAACGCGGTGGCAGCGCACAATGCCGCCATCGCCGCCGATGATGACGCGATGGAGCGTTATGAGGCGCCTGAGTTCCCCGAGACGCTGTACGTCAGGAACACGGATTGCGGGCTTGTGGTGCCTGTCGGTTACTCAGGCCGCGGAGGCGAACGGCGCTACTTCAAAGAGGTCACAATCGAGTACCTGCGGACGGTTCCCTGCGAGCGCGTGGTCACCCATGCCCGGCCGGCTACCATGGAGGACGGCTTCACGGAGAAGGAGGTCACCTCCGGCATCGACATCCTCGTGCGACATACTCGTGAGCCATGGCCCGAGGCCCAGGCCCGCGCAGATGAGATCGTATCGGCCTGGGATGCGCTGCAGGCCGAACTGCAGCGCCGGCAGGATGCTTGTGGGCTGACAGCCACGCACGCCACCCTAGAAACCACTCAGCTGGCCTACGCGAACGCGAGAGACGTGCTGCTCGAAACCGAAGCCCGCACGATTGAAGGGGTGATCGCCAAGGCCGCTGCGATCATGGAGTGCTGCTATCCAGGTGCGGATGGCGAAATCGATTTCGCGAGCGACGTCGAGGAAGCTTTTGCCGGACCCGCTCTCGCCCTGACACTTACCCGTAACCTTCACAAGTTGACGAGGGTAGCATGACGGCCATTGCGCGCGCGGTCCAACGCTACCACGCCGCAGAAGCGGATCATGCGGAGGTCCGGCAGGAGCAGGAGGTCTCCCGCCGAGCCGCCCGCCTCGCTCAGAAGCGCGCCTCCTCGGCGCGCGCCGCCAAACTCGAGGCGATCGTCACCCTCGCCATGACGCCAGCTGAGAGCCTGGACGACATCATCAGGAAGGCTAGGCTCGTGCAGGAAGCGCTCGGAGACGAGCGGGCGCTGGCCACCCGGATTGTCGGAGCAGAAGGCATGCCCGCAGCCGATCGGCTCGCCCTGGCTGTCGCTCTGGATCTCCTGCAGCTTGCGGCACGCGATACGCTGCGACCGATTGAAGGCGCCGAAGCAGGAGGAAAGGCTACAAGATGGCTGCCGGTGTAGCTCGGGCCTTCATGGCCTGATCGAACGGCGGATCCGCAAGGATCTCTCGCCTTCTGGCATGAGCTACGTCCGGCCGAGATGCCGATCCTCGTAAACTGCCAAGCTCGCGAGCTGCCGGAGACCCTGGACGCCGCGCGCCGCGACGGGATCCAGTGGGCGTTCATCAACACGCCGCCTCACAACTCGGCCGCGATCGTCGACGCGATCAGGTAGTCCACCTCTCTGGCGAACCTGAGCGGGGGCTTAGCCCCGAAGGTCTCGGCTCCTGAACCCGCGAAGGAAGCCGAAGCAGCTGCTCCAGCAGAGCGGGCCAGGCGGAACCGCCAATCGGACGGACGCAAGGGCATCCTAGCGGCCGGGACATCGAGGATCACGACATCGCCGCGCCGCTAAGACCCTGAAAGTCAACGGCCCCCGTCGCCCATCGGGCGGCCGTCGAAATCGTGGTCGTGCTGCCGACGCCTAGGCAGGCCAAGAAACACGCAACAAGCTTGACACCCATTTTCGTGCGTGGTCCGATCACTCCCCTACCACGAGTACGTCACATGCCGACCTCTGCCCCGGCCAAGCCCGGTGACACCTCCCTCATCGCTCCCGCAAAGCCGCGCGTCTTCGAGCGGATAGTGGAATTCCTCAGGGCTGAGATTGAGGCTGGCCGGCTTAGGCCCGGGGACCGGCTGAAGCCCGAGCGCGAACTGGCTGCGGAGCTCGGAGTGGGGCGGGGGAGCCTGCGTGAAGCGCTCAAGACGCTCGAGGTCCTGGATGTCATCGAGCTCCGGCACGGGCTCGGAGCCTACGTCTCCCTGCCTCAGCCGGAGACGCTGTCGAAGATCTTCGGCACGCTTCTTTCGATGCAGCCCGGCCAGCACGACGACATCATGGATGCGCGAATTGCTCTGGAGTGTCAGGCTGTTCGGCTCGCGTCCCGAAACGCGCGCACCCGCGACATCAACCGTATGCGGCTGGCCCTGTCATCGCTCCAAGCGGAGGCTGTTAGCCGTAGTGGCGAACAGGGCGCTCAAGCGGACCACGAGTTTCACAGCGCTATCATGGAGGCCACAGGGAACGCGACCTTCGTCTTCCTCTACAGCGCGATCACCAGTCTCCTGAAACGTAGCCATCACGAGCGTTGGCTCACGCTGTTCTGCATCGAAGAATCTCTTCACGCACTCAATAGGGTCCACCAAGAAATCTTCGAATGCATTCTGGAAGGGGACGAGGATCGAGCCGCTGCTGCTATGGCCGGCCACTTCCGCATCATCGCGGAAATCCTAGCTGACCACGCCACTACACAGGGCGGTCAACCGATTGCCTCGATTGCTTTCCGGTCACGACCCGGGAAGCAGCGCCGAAAATGATCAACAACTGAAAAGGAGATAACAATGCTCGCGCAGGCGATTCGTATGACCAAGGAGCCAGGTCAGAACAAGCAGGAATTTGACATAGTACCCGGAGAGAGAGCAATCGAGCTCCAGGAGCACGAGATCCTGGTTGAGACTCGGCAGGCTTCGATCTGTGATGCCGACCTCCGCTATGCAAGCGGGATGGCGTGGCCCAATGACCTCCCGCCGTTCGACTGGCCAGGCCATGAAGGTGGCGGAATCGTCGCGGAGGTCGGATCGAAGGTCCGGAAAGTAAAACCCGGCGATCGCGTGATGCTGTTCGGTCTCGACGGTTGTTGGGCCACACACTTCAAATCACCGGAGCGGAACATCTTTTTGGCCCCGGACGGATTGAGCGACACCGCAGCGTACTTAGGAGAGCCAGTCGCGGTTGGCATGTATGGGGTGTTCGCGTCCGGCGTTCAGCTCGGAGATGATGTCGCCGTAGCGGGTCTCAACTTTCAGGGACTCATCGCTGTCCAGGGGCTCAAGGCGAAGGGCGCCCGGCGCGTGATCGCGATCGACTACTCCGAGAAGCACCTCCAGATGGCCAAGGACCTCGGAGCCGACGTCGTCCTGAATACCACCAAGACTGACGCGATCAGCGAAGTTCGCGAACTGACGCGCGGCGTAGGCGTGGATGTCTCGTATCACTCTTGTGGTTACTGGAACCCGCGGGCCGAGGAATACTTCAATATCTCGCTTGAAGTGGCGCGTGATGAGGGCATCGTGGCCTCAGTCACGGACATCATGTCGCCGATCACCGCGAACCTGCATAGGGCGCACCATCATGCGCTGGATGTGCGCTTCCCAGCGATCATGCATCACGGTCCTCACTTTCGTGAGCAATGGGTGCAGCGCGTTCTTCGGCCCGTGGTCGATGGAACCGTGAGGATCGAACCATTGGTCACTGCGAAATTCCCGCTCAAGGAAGCAGCAAAAGGCATGGATATCTTCAAGAACGACGAAGACCAAGTGAAGGTTCTACTGACAGTCTAACAATCCAATATTGCAGCCGAACAAAAGAGCTGCGTCCCTGGGAGGAACATATGAAGCGTCGTGATTTCGTGATGGCGGCCGCGCCGGCTGCGGCGACAGCGATGGTGGCCAGCCCTGCGATCGCAACATCAATGCCATCGATCAAGTGGCGACTCGTTTCCAGCTATCCAAAAAGCCTTGACACCCTCTTTGGCTGCAGCCCACAGATCGCGAAGCGGGTCGCTGAGGCAACCGACAATCAGTTCCAGCTCCAAGTCTTTGCGGCTGGCGAAATCGTGCCGGCGCTCCAGGTGATGGACGCTGTTCAGAACGGTACGGTCGAATGCGGCCACACGTTGTCGAACTTCTATATAGGAAAGGATCCTGCCTTCGTCTTCGACTCCTGCGTGCCATTTGGGCTGAATGCCCGACAACAGAATGCCTGGCTGTACCAAGGTGGAGGGCTTGAGCTTATTCGGGAGTTTATGAGCTCATACAACATTTACTCCATCCCCGCCGGCAACACTGGCGCGCAGATGGGCGGCTGGTTTCGGAAGGAGATCAAGACGGTTGATGACCTGAAGGGCCTCAAGTTCCGTGTGGCCGGCCTCGCCGGTCAGATCCTCTCGCGGCTGGGCGTCGTTCCTCAGCAGCTCGGAGGCGGCGACATCTATCCCGCTCTCGAGCGCGGCACTCTCGATGCGGCCGAGTTTTCAGGGCCGCATGACGACGAGAAGCTCGGCTTCTTCAAGGTAGCGAAATACTACTATTATCCGGGTTGGTGGGAGGGCGGCCCGAACGTTTCTATGTTCATCAACATGGACAAGTGGAACAGCCTTCCAGCTCACTATAAGGCGGTGCTTGAGGCCGCCTGCGCAGAAACCGTGACTTGGAGTCTCGCGAAGTACGACAACCAAAATCCTGACGCATTATTCCGATTGCTTGGCGCGGGAGCGGAACTGCGTGCGTTCCCTCAAGACGTTATGGCAGCGAGCTTCCGCGAAGCTTACGCCCTGTACAACGAACTCGCTGATAAGTCGCCGAATTTCGCGAAAATGTACCAGTCATGGCTCCCGTACTGGCGCAAGGAGCAGACCTGGTTCCGGATCGCCGAGTTGCCGTTCGACGCCTTCGTCTCGCAGCAGGCGCAAGCCAAGCGCTGACGGGTCCGGTCGGTTCCGTGAATTCCAGAGACGGAGAGTTCTGCATGTTGCTTGAAGGTAGAGCCTGCTTGGTGACCGGCGCGGCGGGCGAGCGCAGTATAGGGCGGGCAGCCGCCCGCCTGTTTGCCGAACACGGTGCACGGGTAGCCATCCTCGACCTCGATGAGCGTGCTTCGGTGGCTGCTGCTAGTGATCTCCCCGGTTACGAGCGCCACGCGGGCTACAGCTGCAACGTCACGGACCTCGCTGGATGCAAGAGCGTGGCAGAGCGTGCTCACGGAGCTTTCGGTCGGATCGACGTCGTTGTGAACTGCGCCGGCGTTGCGGAGCCGACTGAGTTCCTCGGGATCACACGCGACGCATACGATCTGATGCTCGACGTGAACCTCCGCGGAACCTTTCATGTGTGTCAGGCTGTGATGCCCTTCATGGTTTCGGCGGGGGCAGGATCAATCATCAATTTGGCCTCGGTCGCAGCTCAGAGGGGCGGTGGGCTCTTTGGCGGCGCCCATTACTGTGCGGCTAAAGGTGGCGTACTCAGCCTGACAAAAGCGCTCGCGCGGGAGTACGGTCCCAAGGGCATCCGGGCGAATGCGATCTGTCCATCTCTCGTCGAGACGGCCATTCATGGAGACAAGCTCAGTGACGAGCGTCGGAAACAGATCGTTGCCAACGTGCCTCTGGGACGTGTCGGCCAGCCGTCAGATATCGCGGGGGTGTGCCTCTTCCTCGCTTCGGACCTGTCCGCCTATGTCACGGGAGCGGAAATTGACGTGAACGGGGGAAGCCACATCCACTGACCTCAATGGGCGGGTGGGACAACAGGCTGACGCGCGCCAGCAATCGCCCGCCCGTTCTGTTCAGCATGCGCCGGAGCACGCAGCCGGCCTTTGGGGGAACGGGGGGTGGGACGTCGATGGCCCGAGCAGACGGGTGCTGGCCTTCGACGTGGCCGCGGGAGGACGTAATGGGCGTAACGGGACGTGATCCGCTGGGCATGGATCCGGCACCCCCCTCCCAGGGGGCGTGCATGATCAAGCCAGGCGCCAGGAACTGAGGAACATCGCTAGGGGAGGCACCTGGCTGATCCATGCGTCGAGCAGGTCGACGGCGGCAAGGTTTGGGGCGCGGCCGCCCGGCTCGTCTCCCGCCCGGACGAGCCCAGGCCTCGATCGGCCCATTCCGATCACGTGGCGGACCCTCGCGCCGATGTTGTGCATAGTGCTCGCGTCGGATCGGCCGCGGGTCAGATCGGCGATCCCGTGGGCGACGTCGGCCAGCGCGCCTGCGATCTCCCGCGGCACCGGCGTCGGCTCGCGGCGCTCGGCCGCCTCGTAGCGGTCCGCAACCGTTTGCCCGATCGTGATTCCGGCCGATCGAGGCCTGGGCTCGTACGGGCGGGAGACGAGCTGATCGCCGCCTGTGAGCAGCTGGCGCGAGCCGGCGCGGAATGCGCGACGGCGCTGGCCGCGGGCCAGTACCCGGGCCCGGCCGAGCGGGCTGGCGCGGCGCTGCAGCGGTTCAGGGCGGCCCTCTAGCCTGAGACATTCTAGCCATGCCCTGCGCCTGCAAGGCGGGAGCGGAGGGCACCTCGTCGTGCAACTGGGGCCGGAGCTGCGGTCGGCTCTATGTCGGCGGGCGGGACGTGGCGGAGATCCTGATCGCGGAGGGCTTGGCCGTCCGGTTCGCGCGAGTCACACCTCTTCTGGAAAGTCAATCATCAGAAGTGGCGGTATCGAAGCGGTAATCTTCTGCTATCGGCAGAATAGTCCCGCTGCTGCAAGGTCGTTCCCATGGCAATTGTCTTTGGTCGTCCTCGAATCTCGTACGCGACCGAAGGCGGAAACCCCGGGATCAACATCGGCGCCTCGGAAAGCGAGTGGGGGCCTGCAGCGGTCACTGTCGAGGTCATCGGTGGCGATGTCGAGCTGTGGGACGTTTCCGGCTGGGATCACATTCTCGGCCGCCACGCCGCGAGCCAGTACTTCCCAACAGGCATCGATTACGACCGTCCGGTGCGGCCGAACAACGTCTACACGCTCGAGGTCCGGGCGACGAGCTTCTGGTACGACGTGGGCGGCAATCCGCACTCGAACACGGCCACGCAGACCTTCGAACTGCACATCACGGATCTGCCGCCGCCCGACATCAGTTCTCTGGAACAGTACCCGTTCAGGGTCGACGAGGGGCGCGGCACCGGTCGCGTGCTGTCGAGTGAACTCGGCGCAAGCCACCGCACGCCGGGTGAGGACGCCCAGAACGGCGGGCCGGTGGTCTACAGTCTGACCGACAATGACGGCGGCAACTTTGAGGTGATCGAGACGGCGCCTTACGTCTACACGCTGAGAACCGCCGCAGGCTCGTCCCTGCAGGTCGGACCGGACGGGACGGCCCCGACCCGCTACATCACCCTGGCGGTCACCGATGGCACCTCGACACGAGAGGCCCGGATCCCGATCGAAGTCCTGAATGTCCTGCCGACGGCGCCGGTCGACACGGACGCGAGCGGGAACGGCACGCAGGGCATCTACACTCTGAGTGGGTCCGTGGTTGAGAACGCGGCGGCCGGGACGCTTGTCGGGATCACGGCGCGCGCCACCGACCCGGGCGACACGGCTGTGAGCTACGCGATCAGCGACCCCGAAACGTCGCCCTTCACGATCGACCCGCAGACGGGGGTGGTAACGGTCAAGGCCGGCGCCAGGATCGACTACGAGGGCGGCGCGCTCACTGCAGTCGAGGTGATCGCTTCCGACGGCCACCCGGGCTCGGCGCAGCGCACGACATTCTTCCTCGACGTGCGCGACGTGAACGAGGCGCCCGTCTTTGCTTCGTACCTTGACGGCTACACGCCCGAGATCGCTGAGAACTCGACCGCGATCATCGATTACGGCCCCGCGGTCCAGGATTTCGACGAGACAAACGACACCGTCTCCTTCTCGGTCACGGGCGGGGCGGACGGCACGCTGTTCGCGATCTCGGCGGGCGGGGCGCTCACCTTCAAAAGCGCGCCGGACTTCGACGCGCCGCGGGACAGCGGAGGCGACAACCTCTACGAGGTCGAGATCACTGCAACGGATAATCGCGGCGCGGCGAGTGCGAAGACGGTTTCCATCCGCGTGACGGATGTGAACGAGGCTCCCACGATCACGCACCGGACCTTCACGGTCGCGAGCGGCGCAACCGCTATCGGGACGATCGGAGCCGTTGACCCGGACGCGGGTGACGCGCTGCGGTTCTCCTTCGTGCCGGGCGATTACGAGTCTCAGGGCAAGTTCCTGCTCGATGGTTTGACGGGTGCTATTCGGTTCAGCAGCCCTCGAGCTTACGACGCGAACGATCACACGATTACGGTCCCCATCGTGGTAACGGACGCAGGCGGTCGCTCTGACACGCAGACGGTCACGGTGGAGATACTGCCACCGCCGGCGCCGACGGACACGACGCCGCCCGCGTTCAGCTCCGCCTCGATCAGCGGTCCGACCCTCCTCCTCACCTATGACGGGCCCATTGACGCCGACCACCTGCCGGGAACGTCCGCATTCGCGGTCACGATCGATGGTGTCAGCGTTGGCGTGGGCCATGTCGGGTACCGCCCCGAGTCGCCGGACACCGTAGTTGTCGTTCTCAACGCCTCTGCAGCGGCCGGGCAGTTGGTTAGGGTCAGCTACACCGACCCGACCGGCGCAAATGACGCGTTCGCAATCCAAGATGTGGCTGGCAATGATGCGGCGTCGCTCGTCAACGCTGCAGTCCAGAACGGACAGCCTAACGTTCCCACACCAGGCCCGGACGTCCTCACGCTTGGGCCATCGGGCCCGGCGACGCTCGACGCCCTAGGCGGGGACGACTACGTCACGATCACAGGCGGCGTTCATACCGTGTTCGGCAGCGCCGGGAACGACACGATCACTGCCGCCACCAGCGCCGACCAGCTCTGGGCGTCCGGCGATAGTGGCGACGACGCCCTGCAGGGCGGAGCAGCAAGCGACGTGCTCGACGGGGGTCTCGGCCGAGACTTCATGGACGGAGGCGAAGCCGGGGACACCTATTACGCCGACGACACGGATACGTTGTCCGATAGCGGCACCTCTGGGGCTGACACAGTGATCGTGACGTTCGCGGGAGGGACGGACGCGAGCAACACGTACTATCTCCCCGAATCCATCGAGAATCTAATCCTAGGCGGCAACGTCGCGATCGGAGCCGGTACGAGCAGCGCCAACTACATGCAGGGTAACGAACTGGTGAACGCGTTGTACGGGGGGGACGGTGCGGACACGCTGGTTGGCCTCGGCGGGCAGGATTGGCTTCAGGGCGATGCGGGCGCGGATTTCATCTACGGCGGGACAGAGGACGATGTGATCGGGGGCGGTGCAGATGCCGACTGGCTCCTCGGCGAAGATGGCAATGACGCGATCTGGGGCGACGCCGGCAACGACGTGATCTCAGGCGCCTCGGGAAGCGACTACATCATCGGCGGAACCGGCTACGATCTTCTCTACGGCGGGGAGGGAAACGACGTCTTCTTGGTTGCACGCGTCGACCAGGAGGACATCATCTTCGGTGAAGCCGGAGCGGACACGGTCTACTTCGCGGACCGCGCGAGTGCGGAGCTCAGCTCGATCGCTCAGACTGGGAATGGCTACACGACAATCAGCTTCACGGATGGCCATTTCTCATCCGTGACCGGAATAGAGTGGCTCCAGTTCGCTGACGCTGGATGGGCGATCTCGAGCTGATCCAGGGTGCTCTGTCGGATAAGTGGCGGCCGCCTTCGCAACCTCGAACGAGCGATCGAGATCGCCGCGGAAGCCCACACCGGCAAGACCGCAGAGGCGGCGCCCCGCACATCTTGCACCCTTATTCGGGTCATGCTCCGGCTCCGGGTCAATGCTGATCGGAACGCCGCCGTGCGCCCAACCACGGCCTGTCCGTCGTGCTCGGCTTCGCGGCCGGCGTGCTCATGGACAGGGTAGGCGTTGGATATTCGTCCTCAGGCGTTGGCTGGGCATCCGCGACGAGCGACGGGCGTGTTGGCTAGATCGGCCCCTAGAACTCGTCCGGGCCGGCCTTTCGCTCTTCGTCTGCTACCCGGGCCCGTTTTGAAATCTGCTCCGCCTCGAGCTTCGCGGTATCCAGCAGGTTGGCGGGGTCCCTTCCCTTCGGTCTCCGCCCTACCCCGCTCTCGCGTTTCGGTCTAGCCTCGTACGGTTACCCGCCCCGGTACAGTGGGACAGCGACATGGGAAGGCTCCCAGTGACGTTCAGCCAGACAATCACCTGGACTGAGCAAGGCGGAAGAATGCAGAAGGCCACCGTCAGTGGATGCAGGCCCCCTGACGGAGGCGAGAGCCGCCGTATCCGAAGGGCGCGCGATAGGGGCTGGACAGAGCCCCGCTGGTGGCAATGGTAGCGCTCGAGCGATAGTCGCCTGGCCCCTCCCGCTTCTCAGGGCGAGGAATGACCCGCGGCGCCCTTCTGCTCACCTTCATTGCGGGCGCGCTGTCCGGCGCCGCGTTCGCGAACTGGGCGTGGCCGCTGATCTGGCGGTAGACCCGGTTCGAAACTGGACCGGGTCTGAGCACGACCCGCCACCCGGCCGTGTCGCGCGTTATCGGTCATGGACGGTGTGGCCTTCCTCTTCCTTGGGCTGTTCTACCCTCCGGTCGTGGTGCTCCTCGCGATGCTCATGACGCATCCGATCGGGCGGCTTTGACCTGAGCGCGTCAACTCCGATCTCAGACTGAATCTGTGGGCCGGCAGCTCTTGCGCCCGCCACGCCCTTCTTGCTGCCTAGGCGGCCTTCCGCCGGCCTCCACGCTTCGGCTCTGTTTGCTTTGGTCCCCGCGTCCGGCCAAGCCCGAACGCGCTCGCCATCTCTGACCGGAGCTTGGCGTAGTTCGGAGCTACCATCGGATAATCAGACGGGAGTCCCCACTTCTCCCGATACTGCTCAGGCGTCAGGTCGTAACTGGATAGGTGCCGCTTCAGCGACTTGTACTGACGCCCATTCTCAAGGCTGATCAGGTAATCGGGCGTGATCGACTTGCGGATCGATACGGGCGGAACCGGCCTCTCCGGCGCAACGTCCGCAGGCGTGTTGAGCTTAGCCAGTGCGGCGTGGACATCGCTGATGACGCTCGGGAGATCTGCTGAAGGTACGGTGTTGTTTCCAACGAAGGCCCTGACGATCACTGCCGCGAGTTCCACCAGCTCACCGGAAGAGATACTGGTTTCGGTTTCTGCCATGGCACTTACTCTGCTGTGAGTCAATTTGGCCTTCTTGTCTCGACGGGCCGATTAGTCAAGCTCACTGAGACGCGAAGCCTCGCACGCTACAAACAGAAAACTCATGAAGCGGACTGAAGATGGCCGTGTCGAGACCCGTCTGTACGGAACCGGAAGTTGCCGGGCATCGTTACGCAGTTGGGTTCACCATGTCCGCCGCGCGGCTCGGCATCATCGTCGGCGTCGCTGTCGCAACTATCCTGGTCATCCAGGCGGTTCGTGCGACAGGACGATGGCTCGGGCTTTGGTGAATCAACTTCGGGTCGATCCTGCTCCGGACAAATTCCCCGCACAACTAGGCGAGTTCCCGAATGCGCGGAGCCTTTTCGCGTCGCCTTACTGCCCCCATGTCGCAAGTGCATTGACGGTGTTTGCCGCGACAAGGTCGAAGGAGGCTGACGTGAGCAATCAGGTCACTAAGGAGCAGATTCGAACTCGAGCATTGGAGCTCTGGGAGCAAAGCGGTCGGCCGCTCGGAAAGGATCTCGGGTTTTGGCTCCAGGCAGAACGCGAGTTGAAGGCTGCCGGAGCAAGCGACGACTCCAGCCCAGACGAAGACACCGAAATGCGTAGCGGTGCGCCCGACCCCTCCTTTAGCTGAGGACCACGTGCAAACTGACAGTGAGCAACCTACCAGCGCGTTGTGGGTTGGCCTCGGCGTGTATCGGCAAGCAAGCATGCTTCGCCGCTCAGGAGGTCTTTCAACATGAAACGTACTCTTCTGGCTCTGGCTGCCCTAGGCATCACGGGCGCAATGTCATCCTCGGCCTTCGCACAGGGGGCAGTGCAGCGTAGCGGCACAGATGCGGGCGGACCTGCAAATTCGGTGCGCTCTGGAGATGTTGTTGCACCGGGCGCCGCACCCAATGCTGCGGCTCCAACTGTCGTCAACCCGGGCGGACCTGGCGCGGTCAACTCAGGACCCGGCGCGACGGGCACGGTTCGAACTGAGGGCACCGGCGCGGGGAGCATGTCGAACAACCCTGCGGGAGCCAGCAACGCACAGATGCCTTCTCGTGCAAGTTCGACGCCGTCGGGCAACGGCTCTGGAAGCAGGTAGCCGCGTGCTTGGCCCCGTCTGCTGCGAGCTGAGGGGCCTTCCTCTCGGCGAGGGCACCAGAGCTAGCTCGGCCGCCGGGGCTCTTCCGGCCCGGCCATGCGCTCCGCCTCCTCGCCGAGCCTGAGCCGAGGTCCGCTCCATCCGCCCCGGCCTTCGCCTTGCGCTCGCCGCCGCGACCGGCATCCTATCAGGCGCCGCGCCCGCGAAGTGGGCGTGGCCGCTGATCAGCGGTTAGGCCGCAGAATCTCCACCCGCCACGACCCGCCACGCCCCTTGCTCTGTCAGGTGGCCTTCCGCCGTCCCCCACGCTTCGGCTTCACCGGCTCGGGCTCGCGCTTACGGCCAAGGCCGAGAGCTTTGGCGAGCTCAGAGCGTCGCTTTGCCTAGTTCGGCGCGACCATCGGGTAGTCTGATGGCAATCCCCACCTCGCACAGTACTGCTGACGCGTCAGCTCGTAACCGGATAGGTGCCGCGGCGGATCGGACCCACTCGGACCGTTGGGCCGAGTCGTTCAACGGAATGAGGTCGAACCGGACCTTTCACCTCGCAGGCGGCTTGGCGGGATCGCCGCCCGTTTAAGACGTAGAGGATGGCCGCGCTTGTCTCCGAAAACGGACCTTGCCTGCGTTAGGGCAAGACCTGCCTCAGAAGGGCGGCCGAGGCACAGCCGAGGGCAATGGTAGCGAGCATGGGAAACCGAGAGGCAGCAAACAGCGGCGCTCAGAAGGCCGAAGAATCTTGGGATTAAAGCCTACGCCAGCTCCGTATACGGGACATGAGATCGGGTTCCACCAAGAGCCGGAATGACGACGTGGCGGCAGAGCTTCCGAGCCTGCGCCGCTACGCCCAGGCGCTGACGCGGGACGAGGGCGCCGCGGACGACCTCGTCCAGGACGCGCTTCTGCGCGCATTCGAGCGACGGTCGACATTCCGGCTCGGCGGAAATATCCGCTCGTGGCTGCTTTCGGTTCTGCACAACGTCTTCGTCGACGGGCGACGCCGCGCGGCCGCGCAGCGCCGCGGGGAAGCCGAGGCAGCGCGGCTGGCCGACGTGGCGCTTCCCGCCGGACAGGAAAGCGCCGTCCGGCTGGCGCAGGTTAAGCAGGCCTTCTTCAGCCTGCCCGAGGAGCAGCGCGCGGCTCTGCATCTCGTCGCCGTGGAAGGGCTCGCCTATTCGGAGGCCGCGGAGGCCTTGGGTATCCCAGTGGGGACTCTGATGTCCCGCCTCGGACGAGCGCGGGCGGCTCTGCGAGCCTTCGAGGCGGAGACGAGCCCGGACCGGTCAGGGGCCCCGGCATTCTCTAAGCCCTCGTTCCGTCCGAAGCTTCGCGTCATCGGAGGCCGCGATGGTTGACCCGGTCACCGAGGCGGATCTGCATGCCTTCATCGACGGCCAGCTCGAGACTGCGAGGCGGCTGGAGGTGGAAGACCACCTGTCGCGCCATCCGGAGATCGCCGCACGCGTGATGGGGGACCTCAGGACGCGGGATGCGCTGGTGCTCGCGTTCCGCAGTGAGCCGGAGCGGCGTCAGCCAGCGCGCCTCATGGAGGCGGCCCTACGGCTTGAGCGAGGTCTGACGTGGCGCCGTATCGGTCTCCGGCTGAGGCGCGCCGCTGCGATCGTGCTGCTCATCGGCGCCGGCTGGTTCGCTCATGAAGAAGCCGATTTATTCGGACTGGAGAGCGGGGCTTCGCCCCGGGCGCCGGCCTTCGTGGAAGACGCTCGGCACTCCCACCAGACCACCCTCATCCGGGCCAGGATGAGCTCGCAACCCGAGACCTCGTCCTACGATCCGGACGAGATCCTGGCCGAGACAGGGATCAAGCTTCCCACGATGCCGCAGGAGTGGCGCGTTGCGGACGTGCAGGTATTCCCGTCGCGTCTGGGGCACTCGGTCGAGGTCGCACTCGACGCGGGCGGCATGGGGCGCGTTTCGCTGTTCGCCGCGAGAGCCCCGTCGTTCGGAGTCATTCCCACAACGCTCGCCCGCTCGGACACCGGGGCGACCGCGTACTGGCAGTCCGGCGAACTCGTCTATGCGCTCACCGGGCCGCTGGAGGCCGAGCAGGCGATCGAACGGGCGGCCGGACGGCTGAGCAAGAGCCTGCGCTGAGAAGCACCTGCAGATGGGAGAACGAGGGATGAGCACGCAATACGCGTGGCAAGGCGGCTACGCACCGGCGCGGAACGCGGCCTTCGACGAAGGCCTGCGGCGCCACATGCTCCGGGTCTACAACTACATGGGCCTTGGCCTGGTGCTGACGGGTGCGGTCGCGCTCCTGGTCGCATCAAGCCCGGCGATCTACCAGCCGATCTTCGGCACGCCCTTGAAATGGGTCGTGATGCTGGCGCCGCTCGCCTTCATCTTTTTCTTCTCCTTCCGGATCCAGGCAATCTCGGCCGGCACGGCGCAGGCCCTCTTTTGGGGCTTCTGCGCATTGATGGGGCTGTCGCTCGCCTCCGTGTTCCTCGTGTTCACGGGCGTCAGCATCGCACGCACGTTCTTCATCACGGCCGCGATGTTCGGGGCGACCTCGCTCTACGGCTATACGACGCGCCGCGATCTTTCGAAGCTCGGCTCGTTCCTCATCATGGGCCTGATCGGGGTGGTGATCGCCTCGCTGGTGAACCTGTTCATCGGCTCGAGCGCCCTTCAGTTCGCAATCTCCATCATCGGTGTCCTCGTGTTCACCGGCCTCACCGCCTACGACACGCAGACCATCAAGGAGCAGTACGCCGAGAGCTTCGGCGAGGAGGCCAATTCCAAGCTCGCCGTCATGGGTGCGCTCTCCCTGTACCTGAACTTCATCAACATCTTCCAGCTTCTCCTGAGCCTAACCGGCCAGCGCGAAGAGTAGTCGACACCCGTCATCAACAAGCGAGCAGAGAACATCAATGGAAGCGCAAGAACGTCAGATCATCGACGAGCTTTTCGGCAAGCTGAAACACGTCGAAGGGCAGTCCGGCGCTCGGGACGGGGACGCCGAGCGGCACATCCGCTCTCGGGTCGAGGCACAACCTGCCGCGCCCTACTACATGGCGCAGACCATCCTCGTGCAGGAACAGGCGCTCGCGAACGCACAGGCCCGCATCCAGGAGCTCGAAGGAGAGCTCGCGCGTCAGCCCCAGGGTGGGGGCGGCTTCCTGTCGAGCCTGTTCGGTGGCGGCAGCCAGCCGCAGCGCCCGGCGCCCGCGCCGATGGCGCAGCCGGGCGGCCCAGGGATGGCCGGCGGACCGTCGGGCTTCGGCGCGCCCAGCACGATGGCCCAGCCCGGGCGCGGCGGCGGCTTCCTCGCCGGCGCTGCGTCCACGGCGATGGGCGTCGCGGGCGGCATGATGCTCGGCAGCATGCTGGGCAGCGCCTTCGGCGGCGGGAGCGCCCAGGCCGCTCCCCAGACGGCGGCCGCTGAGCCGGAGCCCGCCGACGACTTCGGCGGCGGCATGGACGACGACTTCATCTGAACCCGAGGCACGGCGTCCGGGTTCTGAACCCGGACGCACTTTCAACGGAGTTTTCTAATTGAATATCGCTAGATCGGCTTTGGCATCCTTGCTGCTCACCGGCGCCTCGTTTCAGGCTGTCGCACAAACCGGTGCGCCTGGAGCTACCACCGACCAGAACACGCCGGCTCTCCAGGCGCCGGCCACGGCGCCAGTGCCGACGACACCCTCGGCCGCCCCGACCGGCACGAGTTCGTCGGCAGCGGCTCCGGCCCCGAGCACGCCGGTGCGTCAGGTCACGGTCGACGCGCTCGAGGACATGGACCTCCTGAAGCCAGACGGGGGCAAGGTCGGCGACATCGAAGCCGTGGCGGAGAGCAATGCCGACAAGAAGCAGGTCGTCGTCGTCGAACGGGGCGGGTTCTTGGGCTTCTTCGCCAAGCAGGTCGCCGTTCCGCTCGAAAACGTGGCCTTCCGGAACAACAAGCTGACCCTGCGCGACCTCGATGCTGCCCGGCTCGAAAGCATGCCCGAGTTCAAGAACGAGAACGGCGCATATCGCGATCTGGACGATGCCCAGCAGGTGAGCATCTCGGTTCAGTGAACACGGGCCGATGAGGTCCGCCATCGGCGACGAGCCTAGGCTGGCGTCGTGCAACGAGAGGCGCCGCCTACACATGGCGGCGCCTCACTCGTGTTCGACCCGCGATGGCGGTCTGTCGGCGGCCCCGCTCTGCGAATAATGCACCAGTACCGACCCTCCTTCCTCGCCACGCGCCCATGCGTGCGCCGCCGCGTGTCCTTGGGCAGCCGGCGCTTGTCCACGCTGCTGCGGCAGACCGCGGAGCAGGTCGAGGAACGGATCAGGATCGACGCCCTCGCGCGCGCGTTCGGAGACCGGACATTCGCGGCTCTCCTGCTCGTATTTGCGCTCCCGAACCTGTTGCCTCTCCCGCCGGGCAGCTCCACGCTGCTCGGCCTTCCGCTCGTGCTGATTTCGGCTCAGCTTGCGCTCGGTCGGAGGGAGCTGTGGCTGCCCCAGGCCGTGGGAAGCCGATCAATCCGTCGCACCGAGTTGAAGCGCGTGGTGCATCACGGCGTTCCACCGCTGCGTCGGACCGAGCGCCTTCTGGCTCCGCGTCTACCAATGCTCGTGAATGACCGGCTGATCGGGCTGGCCTGTACCGTCCTCGCGGTGGTTCTGGCGCTGCCGATCCCGCTCGGAAACATGCTGCCCGCCTTCGCCATCTGTGCCTTCGCACTTGGCCTCCTGCAGCGGGACGGTCTTGCCGTGATGGTAGGCTGGGCCGCCACCATCGCGAGCATTGTGCTCGTGACCCTGGTCTCGGGCACGATCTTCTACGCCTTGAAACTCGCTTTCGGCACCGCCGCGGCACTCATCGGCGGTTAATCAGGCATCGACATGACCCTTCTTCCCTGGCTGGCGGATCCCACCGCTTGGCTCGGCCTCGGCACGCTTGTCGTGCTCGAGATCGTCCTTGGCATCGACAACCTCATCTTTATCGCCATTCTTGCTGAGAAGCTCCCTCCCGAGCAGCGAAACCGCGCTCGCATCATCGGCTTGTCCCTTGCGCTCATAATGCGCCTCGGGCTGCTGGCCGGCATCTCCTGGATCGCCACGCTTACCGCTCCGCTCTTCACCTTCCTCGGCTCCGAGATCTCAGGTCGAGACATCATCCTGATCGTCGGCGGCCTCTTTCTCCTCTTCAAGGGGACGATGGAGCTCCACGAGAGGCTGGAAGGCAGCCACGGGCGCGACGAGGGCAAGAGAGCCTATGCATCCTTCTGGCAGGTGATCGTCCAGATCGTCGTTCTCGATGCGGTGTTCTCCCTCGACTCCGTCATCACCGCAGTCGGGATGGTGGACGAGCTCTCGGTGATGGTGATCGCAGTCATCATCGCTGTCGCTGTCATGCTGCTGGCTAGCGTGCCGTTGATGGCCTTTGTGAGCCGGCACCCGACTGTCGTGATCCTGTGCCTCGGCTTCCTTCTGATGATCGGCTTCTCTCTCGTGGCGGAAGGGTTCGGGGCGCATGTTCCGAAAGGCTACCTCTACGCGGCGATTGGCTTCTCGGTTATCGTGGAAGCCTTCAACCAGATCGCGCGTCGCAACCGCGAGAAGCTCGCCACCATGGGCGACCTGCGAGACCGCACGGCCGAGGCTGTCCTGCGTCTCCTCGGCGGAGGAGGCCGGTCCGCGAGCGGCGACGCTGGCGAGCCGAGTCCGAGCAACGCTGGACGTTCACCGGACGGCGCGCCCGTGTTCGCCCCGGAGGAGCGAACGATGATCCGGGGTGTCCTCGCCCTCGCCGAACGACCCGTTCGCTCGATCATGACGCCCTCGACGGAGGTCGTCTGGCTTGATCTCGATGGGGATCAGGAGGAGTTGCGGCGCCAGATCATGGCTTCGGGCCATACCGCCTATCCCGTTTGCCGCGGCAGCCTCGACGGGCTTGTCGGCGTCGCACTCACCCGCGAACTGATCCGCGACCTGCTCTCTACGGGCCAGATCAACCTCTCCAGCGTGCAGCAGGCGCCGCTCGTCGTCCCAGATAGCACAAGCGTGCTGCGGGTTGTGGATCAGCTCCGGTCCACAACGGGGCAGATCGCCATTGTGACCGATGAGTTTGGCGCAATTGAAGGCGTCGTCACGCCTACGGACATCCTCGAGGCGATCGTCGGCGAATTACCGGATGGGCGGGAAGAAGCACTCGAGCCGAAAGAGCAGTCCGATGGGACGCTCGTGGTCGATGCTGCCATTGACGTGCGCCGCATCTCGGAAATGCTTGGCATCGACCTGGTCGACGAAGGCGATCGGTACGCCACGCTCGCAGGCTACCTTCTCCATCGGATCGGACACTTGCCTCGGACCGGCGAGGTCATAGACGGGGATCGAAGCGTGCGCTTCGAGGTGCTTGAGACCGATGGTCGGCGTATCGGACGCGTGCGGGTCTATCGTTCGGGCGGAAGCTAGCGCTGAGGTATCACATGGCGACATCTGCGCTGGCCGACGCCATCCCACAGCTGTTGGCGTCAAAGGTCCACCCCGGCCCGCTCGGGATCACGGTGGAAGCCATAAGCAGGCACGGCGCGATGAAGCCCTCCGGCCGTCGCTGGTCGCGCGCCGAAACGCAGGCACCCCAGGTACTCATGGGAGGAATACGGGCGCGGCGGCCGAATCGGGAGTCGGCGCGCGTGCAGCGTCGAAGTGGTTCGCGAGCCCCCACACTTTGTGGTATGTTGTGACGTTCTGACGCGAAAGCTGCACTCATGAACGGCAAGCAACTGTACAAGTCGCTGGTCAGAGCGCACGTCAGGCGAATGCTAGTCCGGATCAAGGATGCCGGGACTGCCGTCCGTGTTGCGGGCGTAGTTTACCGAGTGTTGCCCACCCGCCGAGTGAACGATCGAGTTCAACGGGACGGTAGACAGTACCTGCCCGCCCTCGGCAACGATCTGTAGATACCAGCCATTCCAGTCTGCTTGCACACTCGCGTCCTCGCCGCGAAGCTCTGCGACGGCTTTGAGGGCTTCGGCGCGCGCTTCATCGGCTGATGCGACCTCGACACCGCCTTCGTCGAGGATCTCTTCGCCATTTCCGTAAAGGTGAAAGTAGCACCGCACGAACCCACTCCTAGTACCCGCGATGGGGCAACGCCCCGCTTGCCGCTTCCGCCCTCATGGGGCGCCGTTCGTCAGCCGCTTACGCTCCGGAACACCGGATCTAATCTGCGGGTTCTCTGCACATCTCAACCACGCGATCGGAAGGAGACGGGCCGAAACGGGCGCCCCGCAGCAGCAAACCCTCTGGCGGGGCGCTACCCTTTCAGGCGTGTCGGTCGTCTGGTCGCATGTGGTGACCGGATCCCAAGGCCGCAGTGGCCGCTTCGCAAAACCAGACAGTCACGACATGGCTGCCGGTATCGTCATAGACGTCAAATGAGGCGCTGCTCCAATCCAGAGGCGATCCCTTGACGAGTTCTTTCACCGAGGCAATGGCGTGAGCCTCGCCGCTTCGGCGCTGGAAAGTTCATCGCCGAACTCGTCAGTGATCTCGCGCCTGTTGGCGGTGCGGAGGTGGAAGAAATAGCGCGTCATTGTGCGACTTTGACCAGATCCTGTCTTCTGAACCGTTGATATCGTTGCTGTGTCTGCTGCCGCACAGTCTAAGCGCGACTGAGACACTGCCGGTTCGCGAGCCGAATTCAGAGTAAGACGCCCCGCCGACGGCGCGGCGGGCACTTTTGCTGCCGACGGGGCGAATACGGCAGTCTGGAGGACGCGACTGCCGCTTCCGCTCACAATGACTCAAGCGGCTCCCGGTTGCGGTACGGTGTGGGACTTGCGCGACGATCGTACAGGCTGACGTGGGCCGCGGTCAGGCGTAGTCCGACCGCATGAGCCACCCGATCCCCGCGCACGAGTTCAAGCCGGAGCCCGACACGAGCTACCTGCTCTACTGCCCGGAGCACGGAGGCTGGCATGTCGGAGAGTGGTGGGAGATGGACGGACCGGGCCGGTGGGTGCTCGCATTCGACGTGAGGCACGAACTCCACCCTTCCCACGTCATGCCGGCACCTGAAGACGCGATGAGCATCACGGACGTGATCCGCTGGGCATGGGTTCGGCAGGCACCGCCGGCGGGACACGCCTGATGAGCGAAGACGTCCGCCTGGTCTGGATCGTCGACAACTCGCACACGCGCCGCCAGGATACCTGATCGGGACGCAAGGGAGCTTGCCCTAGCCGGGTCGCCTCCCCACCACGCCGCGCCACCGTCGTGATCGTCGGCCCTTGCCTTGATCGAGCACGCGCCCGCCTGGCCGGCACCAGCGATCGCGATTGAGGTTTGCGGGTCAGAGCTGTACCAATGCGGACCACGCCCGGCTTGCCCTCCCTACTCCGCTGGCGGGGTGTCGTAGGGGACACGATGACAAAAGCGGACAGGTATCGTCAGCAGGCGGAGGAGTGTCGGATCAGGGCCGCCCAGGCCACCTTCGACGAGGACAGCGCCGCGTGGCTTAAGATGGCTGCGGACTGGCAGAGCCTCCTGGAGAGCGTGAGTCTCAGCGATAGGATCCCGGAGGGGCGTCAGGAGCAAGTGGAAGCTGGCTCTTCTCTTAGCGCCCCTCTCGACGCGCGTCAGGCTCGACCGGCGAACGCGCGAGCATCAGCCGGGATTTGTAAGATCCGCAATTAGAGCCAGAGAACTGAGCGACACCGCTACGGCGACGTATTGGAGCAGCTCCGCGTTCTCGATCCGCGCAGAGCTCACCCGGGTTGTGGTCGATCGGTAAGCGCCCAATGCCACAAGGAACCCCACACAGACCATCGTCACCGACGGCAGAAGAGCCAGCGCTGACCAGTGAGCGACGTTCGACAACATCACCTACCTCCCGGGATGAAAACCCCGGGGCGGTATCGATGATCCAAGCGCAGTTCCCACGCCGGTCGACGCCGTTAATGCAGGATGAATGATAATCGGGGGGTTCCGCCTCAATTTGCTCGTTCCAGAGCGGATGCCCCACGCGCGAGCCCCTGAAACGCAAAAAGCCCGCCCAGCTGAGCCGGGCGGGCAGTCAGTCTTTGTCGACGTCTCCCGATGGGAGATGGCCGATATTCTGGGGCTAATGGCACCCGGCCAATACCCATTTCGAGGTAGGTGACGCCTCGGTCCTGTCGTGGACGATGTCGACGGTCGCCCGCTCTCGTGCTCCCCGCAGGAGCCGGGCGGCTGGGCTGGATGGCGAGCGCAAGAGCTGCCCAACCCTCCTGACCGAAAAAGCCCGCCCGCCCGGAGCCGAGCGCGTCCAGTCCGGCTATTTTGACGCTTTTGGCACTTTTGACACAGCCTTCGTGGTCTTTCTCCGCCGCTTCGCAGCTGGCAGCCGAGGAGCGCGGACCGGCCACGGACCGAGGTGCCGGGTCAGATGCTGCGTATAGCTCCAGCCGTGTTCACGAGAGCGTTCCTCGCTGTCGCGGATCTTCTCCTCAATCGCCCGATCGAGTGAAGTTTCGCGTTGAGACTTCCGCCCTCGCGCAGCGGGATCGTCCGCTATAGCTTCAGCGGCAACTCGCAGGGACGCCTCGATGATCGGCCGGCGGTAGTCAAGGTACCGTTCATCAGTGTCCCAAGGCACCTCTACGGCCGCCTTGTAAGCTTCCTCAACGACAGGCTGCACGACCTTATAGATCGGGGCATTCACTGCGCTCAGACGCTCGTACAGGTCGAGCAACGCCCTTGTGACCCGAACCCCGTGATCGTCTCCTCGAGCTACGGCACGAAGACATTCCATGAGCAGCACCTTGAGCGCATATCTGGCTCGTGCAGCTTCGCGATCGCCCGGACCGCCCGGCTCCCCTCCCCCACCCTCGATGACGGTGAACTCGGGCATCAGGACGCCTCCGGTCTAGTCAGTGGGACAACATTTGTTCCGGTGCGCAGGCCGAGAACGTAAGCGGCCCAAGCCTCTAGGGCGCGCTTCCTTTCCGGCGCGAAGTCATGGCGCTGGTACACGCTGGCGACCCCCCTCAACTTCGCTGGCTTGTGGGCGAGGAGCTTGTCCGCAACGATCGAGTCGAAGCCGAGCGCGGCAAGGTGCGACACGCCCGTCCGCCGGATATCATGAAGGCGCCACGGAACGAGCAGCACCGGCTCAGTGCCCATCTCCTCGGCTGCTTCCTTTCGCACCGCTGCAATTGCAGCGTCCAATGCGATCTTGGCGCGGGAGTAGCCTGAGATCGGCGTCTTACCTGTGGTGGTGAATACGAGGTCGACCTTATCGCGCCTGGGGATTGGTTCGAGGATCTGGCGGGCGATGGGCGACAGGTGCACGTCGTGAGGCCGATTGTTCTTCATCCGCTCTGCCGGGATGGTCCAGATCGTCCGGTCGGCGGATAGCTCGGACCAGCGCATGCCGGCGACCTCCTCGCGCCGCTGCATCGTCAGAATTGCTATCTGGAAGAAGGGGCCGAACGGATAGGGCAGCGTTCCGGCCGCCGCCCAGACCTCCGCTAGCTCGACTTCGGTGAGAACGCGGTCCCGCTCCGTAGCGGCAGATCCGATCGGGATGTTGCGGAAGGGGTTGGTCGGGACCCGCCCGCGCTTCTCGGCCCAAGCGTAACAAGCGCGCCCGTACGCCATCGTCCGACCTGCCGTGGTGCCCTTCCCCGCCCCCGCGATCCCGTCGAGGGTGGCTATCACGTCCCCTCGCGTGAGCCGGGCGGCAGGGCGCTTCAGGAACTTAGCGAACGCGAACCGCAGCGCACGCTGAGCTTCCGCGGCATACCGCGGACGGCGGGTAGCGAGGTGCTTATCTCCCCATTGCTCGATCAGGGCATCTACGGTCAGCGCCTTCTCGGCTCGTTCGGCTGCTGCGGCGTCCCGCTTGCGCTTTTGCTCGGCCGCGAGATCAATCCCTTTCGCTACGTCACCGAGCCGGGCCCTCGCTGCAGTCCTCGCCTGCTCGATCGTGATCGCGCCCCAGACGCCGAGCGGCTGGCGAACTTTCCGCTTAGTGGCCGGATCCGTCCATTGAACCAGAAACGTTTTGGTCCCCTTCGCTGTGATGCGAACTCCTAGGCCCGTGCACTCCGTATCGAACAGGAGCCGGTCCTTACGGCCTGACTCGACCCTCAGGGCGGCGAGAGAGCGATCGGTGAACTTCGGCATCGAACTTGCGGACCCCATGCGGACCCGGCAGGAGTGTATCTCCTGGGTCCGCGTGTCAGCTTCTGTCGGTATCCTTAGCTAGAAGCCCTTGATACGCAAGGGTTAGTGGCGGGCCGTGTCGTCCTCTGTCGGCTCTTACCCGCTTACTACGAATCTGGGGGTCAGAGGTTCGAATCCTTTCGGGCGCGCCATTTAAGTCAAGCACGTAGCACCGATACCAACTCTTGCCGCTGACTCTGGTGACCAAATGGTGACCAAGCCTGCTGCATCGAAGGACGGCCTGACTAACTGCTGAAGTCTCGACCTGACCCCGTTGCTGCCATTGAGAGCGTCCGCTTGCGGGCGCTTTTCCCATGGCAGGGAGCGGTCTCAGCCTTTGAGGACGACGCGACCGAGCGGCCGAACGTCGTCCTCCCTATACGGCTACGGGTGCCACTCGGTCAGATCGAGAACCTTTCCGCCGAGCTTCTGGAACGCGCGCTGACGGCAGGAGAAGACGATGATCTGCTGGTTCCTGGATTGCCGGTGGAGCGCGTCGAACATTCTTTCGATGCGGTCGTCGTCCGAGTAGACGAGCGCGTCGTCGAGGATGACGGGGGCCGGCCTCCCGTTGGGGGCGAGCAGTCTCGCGAAGGCGAGCCGCGTGAGCACCGATAGCTGTTCGCGCATTCCGCCGCTCAGCCGCTCGACCTCCTCCTCCTGGCCGTTGCGCCGGATCTTGTGGGGCAGGAGCGTCTTGTCGTCGAACGTGATCGCCACGTCGTCGAAGAGCAGCCCGAGAAGAGGCTTCAACTCCGTCATGACGGGCTTCAGATAGAGTTCGCGCGCCTCGGCGCGGGCGCTTTCGAGAGCCGAGCGGAGCCGCTGCAGGACCGCGACCTCCTTCTCGAACGCCGCGACGCGGGCCGAGGCGGCGGAGAGCGCCTCCGCGGTCTCCCGCCACGTCTCCTCCACGGCCTCGTCGGAGCGCGTGCGGATCTCGGCGTTCCAGCCGGCGATGCTTTCGCGGAGCGAGGCGATCTCCTTCTCGGCCGCAGCCTCGGCAGAGCGCGCGCGGTCGAACTTCGCTTCGGCCAGATCCAGGTCGGCAGCACTCTCCCGCAGCTGATCGGCCTTTGCCTGGGCGGCGGCCAGCTGCCGCTCGAGATCCTCGTGCGTGCTCGCCAGCTCCTGCTCGCGTTCCCTGCGCTGCGAATCCGGTCCGAGCGTCGCTTCGGGCGCTGTCAGCTCCGCACGCAGCTTGGCCAGGGTCGCCCCGGCCTGGTGGAGGGCGGCTTCGGCGCTCGCCCGCCGAGGCTCGGCCTCGCGCAGAAGCTGCCGGGCCGCCTTTCGCCTCTCCTCCGCGGCGGCGAGGGACGATCGGACCTGCGCGGGGTCCTCCTTCACCTCGAGGGCGGCGAGGTCGACCGCCTCGAGCCCCGCAATTTCCGCTCTGAGCGTCGGAATGCCCTTAGGGGCGAGCAGCGGAAGCCGGGCGCGCAACTCACGGATATCCGCCTCCAGCTGCTGCGAGCGGATCTGCCTTTCCTGGGCGGCGGCCAAATCCTCGACCCCCATGGAGGCGAGCAGGGTTCGACGCTTCCGCTCGACCCGGTCGAGGCGGTCGTCGTTCCTGGGCGGCTGGTTCGAGTGCAGCGTGATCGTGCCGATGCCCGGCACAGCCAACCGGGCCCGGCCCTCATAGGCACGCTGCTCGCCGCCATTCAGCGGAACGCCGTCCATCGTCACGAGATCGGCGGCTGCGCCTTCGTAGTCCACGATGACGCACGGGCGAGCCGCGTGCTCGACGGCGCGCAGCCTGGCGAGCTCGACCTCCAGTCCCTGCAGCTCGCTGAGCGCGTCTGGCGGGATTTTCGTCAGCGCGAGCTCCGCCTCGGCCGCCTCGAGCGCATCGCGGGTTGCCTCGGCCTGGCGCAGTTGCTCCCGCAGCTCGGCCAGTCGCTCCCAGGCCTCGCGCGCCTTCAGGGCCGCATCCAGACGCTCGAGGAGCTTACGGTCCGCCTCCTCCTTCGCCTCGGCCGCTTCGGCATCGGCCGTCGCCGTGCCAATCGCATCGGCGATCTCATGGCGCAGCGCGAGGGCGTCGCTCCGCCGCCGCTCCGCGGCCTGGATCTCCTTTCGCAACTCGCCCGCCACCTGGAGGGCATGCCTGAACGCCTTCAGATTGCGGTCGGCGCCATCTCGCCGCTCCCGGACGAGCTTCAGCTCCGCCTCCGCCGTCTTCAGCATCTCACCCTGCGCCTTGGCGGCGTCGAAGGCTGCCTGCGCGGCCTCGATCGCCTGCCGTCGCTCCTGCCGGTGCTCTGGCGTGTCGAGCTCGGCCAAGCGCTTCGCGGCGGTGGCTCGCCGGTCCAGAGCCTGGCGCAGCGCGGCAACCTCGGCGCGCAGCCTCTCCTCGTCCGCCGCAAGCCGATCGCGCTCCTGGATGGCGGCGGCGTAGCGCCCGCCGGCCTTCGGCCCCTTCTTGGTCACCAGCTTGTCGAGTTCGTCGACCACGGTCGCCATGATCTCGGCCATGCGTCGGCCGCCGGTCACCGCTTCCACCTCGCCCTGCACGGATTCCAGCAGGCTCGCCCGGACCTGCTTCTCGCTGTCCTCCTCGGCCTTCGGGCGCTTTTCGATCCCGGTGACGCCCTGGCGAACCCAGAGCAGGCCGGCCGGCCCGGCCGTTCCGCCCCTCACCAGCCCCGCGATGAAATTTTCCGCCTCGTCGGCCTGCGCGACCAGCCTGCCGCTGTCGAGATCGGTCACCTGGGCCGAGCGGCCGCTATAGAACTGCTTGGTGATGCGGAAGCGCCCCTCGGCGGTGGCGATCTCGGCCTCGATCAGCGGGCTGCCGCCACTATAGGGCTGAAGTCTCCGCACATCCTGCGGCGTTCCAGAATGCGGCTGGAAGAACAGGGCATGCAGCGCCTCGAAGCTGGTCGACTTGCCGAACTCGTTCGCGGCGCACAGCACGTTCACGCCGTCGCCGATCCCCTCGATGGCGACGCCCCGGCCGGCGAACCGCTTCACGTTGTAGAGCCGAAGGGCCGAGATCTTCATGGCGCGACCGCCTGCGCGTAGGAGTGAAGCCGGGCAAGGGCTGCCCGCGCGATGTCGCGCTCGGATGCCGCGCGGGCCTCGTCGTTCGCTTCCGTAAGCAGCGCGTTCGCGGCCTCGCGCAAGGCGCCGGCGCGATCGATGCCGTCGAGGTCGCTCACGTCGCACTCCGTCGCGAGTTCACCGGCCTCCAGTTCCAGAAAGGCGAAATCGGGAGCCGCCCGCTCGATCGCCTCGAACAAAGCCGTCCGGCCGGGCAGCCGGCAACGCCCCGTCGCCTTGATCCGCGCCAGCGTCTGCCGGCGCTCCCTCGCGTCCGGCAATTGGTGCTCCAGGCGGTCCGGGGGATCATCGCCATCGAGGAGGTGCAGCTCGATCGTGCGCCAGTCGAAGCTCGACGTCCTCAGGCAGGTCACTTCGGGCGGGGCAGTCGGCCCGGCGATGCTCACCAGGCATGCCTCGCCGGGGCGCTCGTGCTTGAACCGGTCCGGCTCGGGCGTACCGCAGTAACGCGTCCGCGCATCCACCTCGACCGGCCCGTGCCAGTCGCCGAGGCCGAGATAGGCGAGACCGGCCCTGCGCGCCCGGTCGGGCGCGATGACGTCCGCCGCGTTGGCCTCCTCGGAAAAGCTCTGCACCGCGCCGTGGGCGAGGCCGATGCGGAGCACTCCGTCCGATGTCGGCTCGCCATCCATCCATTCGGTCAGGTCTCGCCCGGGGCGGCGGGTCGTGCAGGGCGCCGGCAGCAGCACGACGCCGGCGTCGAGCTGGATGGGTCGGGCCTCGACCGCGAGCACGACGTTGTCGGGCGCTTCCGCCCGCAGCGTCGTCCAGAGTTGCGAGGCCTGGAGCGAATCGTGGTTCCCCGGCAGGATCACCCAGCGGAGCGATGCATGGTGCCGCATCTCCGCGAGCGCCTGCCGGCGGATATCCGGCGCCGGGGTCTCCGTATCGAACGTGTCCCCGGCGAGAAGGATCGTGGTCGCGCCCCCCTCTCGCGCGTGCTGCGCGAGCCGCCCGATCACCGCATGCCGCGCCTCCCGCAACCTGCTCGGCAGGTCGCCGGAGAAATTGCCGAAGCGCTTCCCGAGATGAAGGTCGCTCGAATGGATGAAACGGATCATGTCTGCACGGAAGTTTGGGCTGTCGCCTTATGGGCGCGGGCGCGCGCGATCGCCTCGTCCAGCCGCGCACGTGCGACGGCAGCAAGGCGTTCGACGCCGAGAAGACGCGCGAGGTCCCGCGCAGGATCGGTCTGGTCCAGCAGGGCGGGGTGATCGACGACGACGCAGGCGAGCTCGGCGAGCGGCACCTCGGCGATCGACCGGCGGGATTCCGGGCTGCCCGGCCGACGATACGGGAGGATGTCCACGACGGTGCCCTTCCGCCAGATGAACTCGCCGCTCGACTCGACCGTGCGGTCGACGTCCTTGAGGTGGAGATCGATCCTCTCGCGGATCCTGCCGCCGGTCCGGAGCCAACCGTGGGCGCGGGAGATGCGCTGGGCCAGGATGTCCGCTCGCACTGGGCTCTCGGCCTCGATGACGGCCTCGACCATGCTGCGCAGCGTGTCGCGATAGCCGAGTTCGTAGAACGCGTCGGGATCTGCCCGGAAGTCGGAGAGATCGGCGAGCATGTACGAGCCCTGGTTCAAGGCGACCGAAGACGTAGCTGTTCCGGCAGCCATGCTCTCCGGTTCGGCAAGGCCGGGTTCGGCTACCGCCGAGACAAGCTCCGTCTCGGGAGAGCCGGCCGGGGCGGAAGGCTCTTCATCCGACGCGACGAGTGCTTCGTCGTCGCGGATCTCCTCGATCCCTTCGACCTCGTGGCCCATGTCCCAATGGGTTGCGACGTCGTCCTCCTGGACGGCGCGTCGCGCCCTGCTGTCCTCGAGCAGCGCCTGAAGGCTCTCGTGCAGCCGGTCGGCGCAGCCCCTGGCATCGAACCACCAATCGGTCGACCAGACCCGCAGGATGTTCCAACCGAGCCCTCGGAGGACCTGCTCGCGGACCTTGTCGCGGTCTCGGGCCGTCGCCGAGCCGTGATAGCTCGCCCCATCGCATTCGACGCCCGCCAGGTACGCACCGGCGAGGTCCGGGTGGCGGATGCCGAGATCGATCCGGAAACCCGAGATCCCGACCTGCGCCACCACTCTCCAGCCCCGCTGCTCCAGCTGCGCGGCCACCGCCTCCTCGAAGGGAGAATCGAAGCCGCCGACCGAACCCTCATCCTGGGCCGGAAGCGCGATCGCGCCCCGCTCCGCGAAGTCCAGGAAGGTCTTCAGATGCTGCACCGCCACCGCCTTGGTCCGAGACGGGTCGATCTGATCGGCGGTGAAGCCTGAGAAGACAACAAGCTCCTGGCGCGATCGCGTCACCGCCACGTTGAGGCGCTTCTCGCCGCCATCCCGGTTCAGCGCGCCGAAATCCATCGTCAGCTTGCCGGCGGCATCCTTCCAGAACGTGATCGAGAACAGGATCACGTCCCGCTCGTCGCCCTGCACATTCTCGAGATTCTTGACGATCGTCGGCTCGACCCGCTCCTCGGCGAAGAACCATTCGAGCTCCGGATCATCCCGCCGCGCAGCGTCGAGGAGGTCCAGGATGAGTGCCTGCTGCTGGGCGTTGAAGGTGATCACGCCGAGCGTGGGGCGTTCCTTCTCGGGCAGTTTCAGCCAGCCCTTCATCCGGGCGACGGCCTCGCCGGTGACCGCCTCTGCCTCGATGCGGTTCGTCCGGCTCTTGCCGCGGTCGTAGACGCCGTTCGGCACCTTGCGCAGGCGCACCGCCCGGTCATCCAGCACGGGCGACGGAAAGGTGACCAGCCTGTTCTGGTAATAGTGATGGTTGGAGAAGGCGATCAGCGACTCGCTGCGGCTGCGGTAGTGCCAGCGAAGGTCGCGCACCGGGACGCCGGCGGCCCGGGCTTCATCGAGGATGCTCTCGAGGTCCTTCTCATGGTCGGCAACCTCCTCGTCCTCCTCGTTGCGGCCGAAGAAGTTTGTCGGCGGGAGCTGCTTCGGATCTCCCACGATGATCGTCTGCCGTGCGCGCGCAATCGCGCCGACGGCATCCCAGGTCGTGATCTGCGAGGCCTCGTCGAAGATCACGACGTCGAACAGGGCGTGATTTGGCGGGAGATACTGCGCGATCGAGAGCGGCGACATCAGCATGCACGGCGCGAGCTTCGAGAAGTTCTCCGGCATTTTCCCGATCATGTCGCGGATCGAGGCGCTCGGCCGCTGCAGCTCCATCTGATGGCGCAACAATCCGAGTTCGGAATTCCTGGCCACGCTCTGCACGGGCGGGAGCCCGTGGGCGAGCACGCTGATCACGCGGCTGGTGGCGTGCGATCGCACCAGATCGTCGATCTCCCGGAACTCCTTGATCGCGTTCTCGTGCTGGAAGCGTCTAAAGCTCCGCAGGACGGGGTCGCCGTCCAGCGCGTTGGGAAGCCACCACCGGGCGTATCCCAGCCGAAACGCCTCGCGTGCCGCCCCAGGCGCGATCGTTCCTGCCTCGATCTGTTCGATGAGCGGCGCGAGGTTGCGCGGGAGAGCTTTGCTCCTGACGCGGCACCAGGCGGACCAGTCGCGCAGCAGGCGCCTTGCGTTCGCAAGCTCTTCCAGCCTTGCCGTCGTCTCGCCGAGAACCCCGAGATCCAAGGAGGGCGGGAGCTCTCGCCCCGCAATCCCGCCGAAGTGCCGGGACGCAGCCTGGAGGCCATCGATTGCAGCGATGAGCCGGCTTCCGGCCTGGCGGATCGCGTCATGCTCGCCCGTTCCGGAGAGGCACGGGGCGACTGAGCGGAGCAGGGACGGGATCTCGTCGGAGGCGAGTCCCGGAAGGTCCAGCGAGCGGCGGAGTTCCCGCCCGAGCTCAAGAACCTCCGCGACGGCCTTCAGATCGGTTTCGAGCCCCTTGATCAGCGGTGACTTTCCAGCAAGCGGGTTACGATCGATCGCATCGAGAGCCTGTTTCATCAGGCGCAGCGGGGGCAGGTCCCGTTCCGGATCCACGATCCCTGCCTCGGCGCAGTCCTGAAGCAGCTTCTGGATCTTGCGCCTGCCGAGCAGCGAGAGCGGCCACAAGGTGGCGTTCGCCTCCTGCCATTGCCGCTCCAGCTCCTTGGCATCGAGATCGCGGATGGCCGACATGCGATAGGATGCGGCGAGCTGGCGCTCCGCGTCGCGGTAGCTCCCGATGGATGCTTCGAGTTTCGCAAGCGCTTCGGGGGCCTGAGCGAACTCCCGATCGAAGGCGAGCCGGATGTCGCGCCCGCGCGTCTTCTCCAGTGTCCCGGCCAGCGTCCCGAATGCCCGGACCTCCTGCTCGGACAGGCTTGCCCGCGGCTTGAGCCCGAGTGCTGCGAGGAAACCCTCGATGGCGCTCGCCAGCAGGTTCACGGCGTTCCGCAGGGACTGGCCTGCCGCGAGCAGGTTGTCCTGCCAGCCGGAGCTCCATTCTCCGACATCGACGAGGTCGAGAGCCGGATGCCGCTCGACCGACGCGAAGACAAGGCCGAGCTCCGCAGCGAGTTCCTCGAGATCGCGAAGCGCCTGGCTGTCGTGAGAATCCCGCTCGGCCCACTGGAAGACAGGCGCAGGCTGCTCCGCAGCCTTGAGCGCGATCCCGAGCGCCAGATACGGCGTCCAGCCGTTCGGATAGCGCCGGTGCAGGGCCTCGACATAGGCGTTGAGCTGGTCCCGGCGCAGGCGCAGCCGCTCGTTGATCGCCACCCATTCGGAGGCATCCACCCGGCCGCCATGCTCCCACGCAGCCTTGAGCTGGCCGAGGAAATGGCGGCGATCGGCCTTGTTCGAATGCAGCTCGATGCAATGCTGTCCGAGCCCATGCTCCCGAAGCCGGCGGTAGACGACGTCGAGGGCCGCCGTCTTCTCGGCGACGAACAGCACCGTCTTTCCGACAGCTAGGCAGTTGGCGATCATGTTCGCGATCGTCTGGCTCTTGCCGGTGCCCGGCGGCCCTATGATGACGAAATCCCGTCCCTCCGCCGCCGCCAGGCTCGCGGCGAGCTGAGACGAATCCGCGGGCAGAAGGCAGATGATGTCGGCTGGCGCGTAGGCGCGGTCGAGATCGCGCTCGTTGCGGAAGGCGGAGGATCCATCGTCCGGCTGGAACCCCTGTTCCGGCGAGTCGATCAGGTGGCGAACGACCCGGTTCTGCCGAAGCGCCTCGGTGCGCTCGACAAGATCCTTCCACATCAGGAACTTGGCGAAGGAGAAGGTCGAGAGCGCAGTCTCGTCCAGAACCTCCATGCCCGGCACGTCGCGGACAGCCTGCCGCATCGAGGCGAGGAGGCGCTGCACATCGACGCCGTTCTCGTCCAGGGGAAGGTCGCCGCTGAACTGCGGGAGCTTCAGGTCGAAGTCGCGCTCGAGAAACTGAAGGAGAGTGGCGTTGAAGCGCGGCTCGTCCTCGTGGAAGCGGATCGAGAAGCGCGAGCTGGCGCTCCTTCGCTCGAGCTTCACCGGCACCAGCAGGAGCGGCGCCCTATAGCTGCGCTCGTCCTGCGGCTTCTTCTTCCAGCGCAGGAAGCCGACGGCGAGGAAGAGCGTATTGGCTCCGCCCTCCGCGAAATCGTTGCGGACCTGCCTGTGCAGGTCGATCAATCGGGCCTCGAGCTGGCGGGCGTCTAGCGGAGAAGGCAGCTCGTCCCTGCGGAGGGCCTCCGCTGCAAAGCTCCGCTGAAGATCCCGTCCATGCACGTCCCGATACAGCGCCGCATCGCGTTCTCCGAGCGGGTTCTGCTCGGGCAGCGAGATCACCCGGATCGCGGCGCCGTGGGCAAGCCGGTCCTCCAGATAAGCCACGTCCGTGCACAGGAACGGAATGGTCTTCTTCGAATCCGGAAAATTCAGCAGCCGGTTGCGAAGCGTCAGGTCGAGCAGCTTCTTCTGCCAGCGATCGATGCGGCCGGCAGCGCTGGTCGGCTTCACCTCGACCTCGTCGCGGGGCAGATCGCCAAAGCTGGGTGGGGCCGGGAGCGGCAGGTCCGCTGCGGGCGCAAGCTCTTCTTCGAGAACGTTGCGGCGAATGGGTTCGTGCGAGGCGAGCGGCGTGATGCCGCCGCTTCGGGAGCGCCTGACATCGATCGCCGCCACGAAGGATTCCGCCTCGGCCTCGCCCAGCCGACGCTCCAGGGCCTGCTGCGCAGCCTCCATCGTCATGGCCGGACGATGCGTAACTCCCGTCGTCTCGAAGACGATCAGCTCCCGCGAGGCCAGCGCCTTCCGGACCTCCATCTGATCCGGTTCGATCGCGTTGGCGAAGGTCCTCTTCGCGAGCCAGAGGCCGACCCCCGCATGGTCTCGAAACAGCAGGATGACGGGATGCAGCCCGGCCGCCTCCAGCGCCGCGGCGAAGAGCAGCGTCGTGTCGAGACAGGTCGCCAGCCGCTCCTCGGCGATCGTGCTCGGACGCCTGACCTTCTGACCCCGGCTCTCGAAGCTCGCCGGCGGCTCGGCGTAGTGCAGTGACATTCCCGCCACCGCCGAGTAGATCGCGGCCGCGAGCATGTAAGCCCGTTGCGGACTCTCCGACTGGTAGCCATCCAGTCCGCTCGGGTGGCCATGCGATGCGAGCCGCTCTGCGGCCTTTCGCAGGATCGGCGGGATCCCCGGGTCGTTCGGCATCACGAAGGCGGGCAGCAGCTGCGCCATGTCGGCGACACCGCCCCATTCGTCCCGAGCCAACAGCCTGACGGCGACACGCCGTTCGTCGACGACCTCTCCTCTGCAGAAGAGGCGAAGCATGATCTCGCCCCGCTCGGCTTCGTTCAGGCCGGCCAAGTAACCAGCATCAAGCTCAACCCTGCGATCGGCAAGCGGAAGACGGTCACCGGGAATAAGCCGATCGACTGTCCACGTTTTCGACCTCAGGAACGGAGGCGCAGACGTCAGCTCGACAGAGCAGCTTTCAAATTGTTCTCTGCTTTTGTTCTCGATCATGATTGCACGAACAACCGGCACAGCGTTCTGGTGCGACGCATAGGTGAAGCTTGCGGCGAGATCGGCAACTATACTCGGGTATTCTGAATTCTCGCTCAGGCTTTGCCCCAGATTATCCGCCGTCTTCAGCGTCGCCAACCGAATCACCTCTCCTCTACAGGGGACAGTTAGCGAGGTTCTGCGATCTGCAGAAGTGCCTTTGCCATCAACGGTGGTACGGCCCTAGTAGACGTTCGTCGGATCCGGTCCAATCTTTTGACCGAGAGCCGCCTGTGAGCCTCACCTCGGAAAAGTGCGAACACACCGCAGTGGCTCTCTCGACGCCCGCCCGGCAAAGCAACCTTGCGCTCCGGGATCGCCAAGAGAAGTTCTGCCCGTCCCTACACGGGGCTAGAGGAACAGTGCGATTTCGGCGGGCAGTCCGGAGGCGGCCTCCCGGCTATAAGCCAGGGTGGGAGCGGAGTAGCCATCGCCCATTGCGGTCCGGCTTGGCCAGGAACTGACGCAATGTGTCGGGACGCCGAACGGAAAACAACCGCGGGACTGTCGTTCTCGTGTTAGCTTTGCAAAGAGGGGACGGCATTTCGTCATGCCATGCTCGTTTCGGCAACTTCGGCTCGGGCGAGTGTGAATCCTGAGTACCCGGCGGCGGCGACCTTATCGCACTTGCGCCGATAGGCGACCACGCCGCCCACATAGGGCATGAATACCCGAGGCTTACCAGGGACGTTGGCGCCCGTGTACCACGACGCCGCCTTTGGATAGAGCGTGCGATCCGCAACCGCATTGACGTGCTCCACCCACTCCTCCTCGGCAGCAGCCTCCGCTTCGATCGTGCTGAGCCGGTTTTGCTCGAGATACCCGAGACAGTCGCCGATCCATTCCACGTGCTGCTCGATCGAGAAGATCATGTTGCTCAGGACCGACGGGCTGCCCGGGCCGGTGATCGTGAAGAGGTTCGGAAAGCCCGCCACCATCATGCCGAGGTAGCTCCGTGGGCCGTCCTGCCACTTGTCCTGCAACGTGAGCCCGCCGCGTCCGATGATCTCCATGTTCAGGAGTGCCCCGGTCATCGCGTCGTAGCCGGTCGCGTAGACAATCGCGTCGAGCGCGTACTCCTTGCGGGTCGTTCGCAGTCCCGTCACGGTAACCTCCTCGATGGGGTCGCTTCGGAGATCGACGAGAGTGACGTTCGGCCGGTTGAACGTGTCGTAATAGTCCGTGTCGACGCAGATGCGCTTGGCGCCGATCGCGTGGTCTGTCGGCGTGAGTAGGTCCGCGACCGCGGCATCCTTTACGATCGAGCGGATTTTTCGCCGTACGAAATCCGCTGCCTCCTTGTTCGACGCCTCGTCCAGCAGGAGGTCGGTGAAGGCATGCAGGAAGTAGACGCCGCCCTTTTTCCAGCGCGCCTCGAATAGTTGCTCGCGCTCCTGCGGCGGAATGTCGTGGACCTTATGCTGTCCCGGGTCGGTCAGACTGCCCGACGTGCTCGCCTCCCTGGCGCGGCGCCTGAGTGCCGGATAGTCTCGTTTCCAGGACCGTTCATATTCCTCGGGCATCGGCCAGTTCTGCGCTGGCACGCTGAAATTCGGAGTCCTCTGAAAGACGAAGAGATTGGCAGCCTCCCGGGCAATGAGAGGTATCGCCTGGATGCCGGAGGATCCGGTGCCGATAACGCCTACGCGCTCGCCTTCGAAACTCACCGGCTCGTGAGGCCAGCCGCCGGTGTGGAAGCTGCGGCCCCGGAAACGCTCCATCCCGGGCAGGCGCGGGATCCGCGCGGAGGACAGGCACCCTGTCGCCATGATGCAGAAGCGGGCGTGCAGCACATCGCCTGCTGCCGTCACCATCTCCCACAGGGCCTTTGTCTCGAGGAAGCGGGCCGATCTCACTCGTGTGGCGAATTTGATGTCGCGTCGGAGATCGAAGCGGTCCGCGACATGGCCGGCATAGGCGAGGAGCTCGGGCTGAGACGCATAGCGCTCGGTCCAACGCCATTCCTGCTGCAGGTCCTCGTCGAAGGAGTACGAGTACTGCATGCTCTCGACGTCACAGCGCGCGCCGGGGTAGCGGTTCCAGTACCAAACGCCGCCGACGTCATCTCCGGCTTCGTAAGCCTGGACCGTGAGCCCGAGGCAGCGGAGCCGATGGAGCATGTAGAGGCCGGCGAAGCCGGCCCCGACCACCACCACATCGACGCACCTGATCCGTTCCATTGTCCAAAGCTCCACCCATGGCGCAGTGGCACCCGCGGCCGCCGGGGCACGGAGGTGGCCAGACGCGGCGATCGAGATGGATGATGCCGGCGAGCCGGCACCAAGGGCTATTGGCTGCGCTTCGGCCAGAAGGCCTCTGCAGTCGCAAGCTCCGGCGGGAACACGGCCTTCGGAACGCCATCCTGCCATTGCACGATGACCAGGCCGGCATCGACCCGCCGGCCTTTGTCGTCGAATTTCACTCGGCCGCCCGGGAAGTACTTGGCAGGCCCGTCTCGGAGATCCATCGTCCGCAATGCCTGTGTGACGGCCTCCGGATCGGCCCGCCCGGATATCTCCAGCGCTTCCTTGATGATCATGACGGTTCCGTAGCCGGAGACCGGCCCCTGGACGGTCCAGGGCTCGCGGTAGGTGGTCTTCAGTTCGGCTGCGAGCGCCTCCTGGCCCTTGCCGCCGAAGTTGCCGATCACGCTCATCACGCCCTGCAGCAGCTTGGCATCCATGTTGGCGAGGATGCTCGGCTCGGCGATGCCGTTGCCGTTCGAGATGATCGGGATGCGGCCCTGACCCAGGCCGAACTCATTAATCTTCTCAAGCAGCAGCTTGGAATCGGCTACGGCCACGGAGAGCAGCAGCAGAATGTCGGGGCGTGACGCACGCAGACGCTGCACGATCGGCGTCGCGTCAGCGAGCGGAGGTGTGTAGACCTCCTCGAGCACGAGCTTTGTGCCCAGATCCGCAAAGATCTTCTCCTTCATGGGATTTACGAAGGCGTAGTTCGCCGCCGTATTGTCCATGATGATCCCGACGGTTTTCGGCTTCGCGCCGGCACTCGCCGCGAGCTTCATAAGCTCGGGCATTGCTTTCTCGGCTTGCGCCTTTCCCGTGGCCGATGTCTGGAAGACGTATTTGAAGCCGCGCTCCGTGATGAGATCCGAATAGGAGAGCGTGAGGAATGGAAGCTTCGCGCGCTCCGTGACCTCGGTCGCGGCGAGGGTCAGCGAGCTAATCACGGCACCGCTCACTGCGGCGAGATCCTTCTCCTGCGCGACCAGCCGTTGCGCGGCGTTCTTGCTGCGCTCCACGCTGTCGCCGGCATCCATCACGACGAGTTTGAGCTTGGCACCTCCAAGGGACTTGATGCCGCCCTGCTCGTTGATGTGTTTCGCGGCGAGTTCAGCTCCGTAGAGCTCGCTTTCGCCGGGACGGGCCCAGATACCGGACAACGTCAATAGTAGCCCGACCTTCACCTCCTTGGGCTGTTCGGTCTGGGCAAAGGCCTGGGTGCCGGCCGCGAAGATCGCGAGAGCCGCGATTGCGCTCCTCATCAACGTCACGAGCTCCTCCCTCTGCTTTCCGGTTCGTCGCCGATCGCTTCGACAGCAAACGGCCACACCTCGTTCCTCCCCGCTGTTACGGCCGCGGGCTAAGTGAGATACTGATTGTCTGACAGTCTTACTGTCAAGCAGGGTGCGCTTGCTATGGGCGCGCCGGAAAGGCAGGACACTACGAAGCGCCGCGAGCCCGGTCGGCGCTCCACTCGTAATCCGCAGGATCGAAGTCGCGGGTCATCTGCCAGTAATCGAGGACGCGCCAAGGGGAGTTGGTGACGATCCGGCCAGCCCTATTCTTGAACCAGTTGCCGACTTTCGGGTCGCTCCACACCATCCTGGCGAGCTGGCCGTCTGCATCGTCGTTGTAGCGCGCGAAGACGTCTTCACGACAATCGAGCTCGCGGCAGCCGGTCTCAGCCATGTGCCGGATCGCCGTCGCGATGTAGCGGGCCTGGCACTCGCCCTGCAGGATTAGGCTGCCGCCATGGCCGAGATTAGTATTCGGTCCGTACATCACGAAGAAGTTGGGGAAGCCAGGCACCGTCATCCCCAGATAGGCGCGCGGATCATCCTCTCCCCAGCGCTCGCGCAGGGACACGCCGCTGCGGCCGGTGACATCGATTGCTTCCAGAATACGGGTCGCCTGGAACCCGGTCGCCAGGACGATGGCGTCGACCGCATGCGACGCACCGTCCTCCGTTACGATCGCACCCCGTTCGACACGCGCGATCGGCTCGGTTACGAGCTCGACATTTTCGCGGAGCAGCATGTCGAACCAGCCGAAATCGACTGGGACGCGCTTCGTCAGGGGAGCATAGTCGGGCAGAGCCTTGGCAAGGAGATCCGGCCTGGAGCGCAGCTTACGCCGGATGTGATCCGACCATTGCTGGCGCAACTCCGTCGCGACGCTGTTGCGGCCAGACTCCGCTCCCGTGTCGCCTCGAAGAAGCGCGGGATAGAGACGGTCACTGAATTGCCAGATGATCCGCAGCCGGTGCCAGTTCACGTAGGATGGGATATTGCCAAGCAGCCAGAGCTCGTCGGCCGGAACGGGCAAATGATAGTTCGGACGGATCGACAGCCATTGCGGCGATCGCTGGAATACGATGAGGCGCTCCACCTCGGGCGCCATGGACGGCCCTACCTGCACGGCGCTGGCGCCGCTGCCGAGGAGCGCGACCCGCTTGCCCCGGTGGTCGAAATCCGGATCCCAGCGCGAGGTGTGCATGACCGGCCCGGCGAAGGTGTCGAGCCCTGGGATGCCCGGCGTGGACGGGACGTTGAGCTGGCCGATCGCGCTGACCAGGACAGCCGCCTCCCCGGCCGTCTCCCCGTCTGCCGTGCGCAGGGAAAGCCGCCACCGCCCCCGCGTCTCGTCATAGCTGGCGCCGGCCAGGGTGTGGCCAAAGCGGATGTGATCCCGAATCCCGAACCGGTCGACGCAGTTGTCGATATAGGCGAGCATGTCGGGCTGCTTGGTAAAGTAGCGCGACCAGTTCGGGTTCAGGGCAAAGGAATAGGTGTAGAAGTGGCTGGTCGTGTCGACGCCGCAGCCAGGATAGCGGTTGTCGTACCACGTGCCGCCGACACCCTCGTTCTTCTCGTAGATGACGAACGGGATGCCGAGGCGCTTGAGGTGGACGGCGAGGGCAACACCGGACAGGCCGGCGCCAACGATGGCGACCTCGGGCCTGCCCTCCGCGCTGTAGCTCGCGCGTAGCGGCGGAAGTTGGTCGAGCGGGCGCGGCGCAAGTCCCGCCTCTTCGAGCAGCATCGGCATGTATTCATCCGGCACCGGCTCACCGACGCAGAAGCGGACGATCCTGGGCAGGAGCGTCACGTCGGCCTTCGGCGCGACATCGCCGGAAGCCAGGATTGATCCGAGGCGGGCGATCGCGGATCGCCGAAGCGTCTCGGGCACGTCGCCTGGGCCCCTGCCCGGCTTCGACGCGGCGCCGTCGGCCTGCGCCAGCCAATCCTGCTCGCCCGTGAGATAGGCGAGCACCGTCAGCACGAGAAAGGGATCGGCTGTCTCGAGTGCCTGTTCGTTCCAGGGCTGCGGGCCGTCGCGCGTTGCCGTCTGCATCCTCGCCTCCCTCGCGTCAGTCGAAGTGGAGCCCGCCGTTCAGGTCGAGGATCTCGCCGGTGATGAACCCGGATTTCGGCGACACCAGAAACGACACGCAATGGGCGAATTCGTCCGGCTCGCAGAAGCGGCCGACGGGGATTTGGCGCTTCGCGCGCGCCAGTGAGCTCCGGGACAGGTTGCCGGACAGCATGGGGCTGGCCACGAAAGCGGGTGCCAACGCATTCACGGTCACGCCGAACGGTGCGGCCTCGCGGGCGAGCGAGAAGGTCATTGCGCCGAGGGCTCCCTTCGATGCGGCATACGCCGTCCCGGCCAGGAGGCCCCCGTTCTTCATCGCCATGGAGCAAACATTGACGACGCGGCCGAACCGCCGCTCCATCATGCCGGGCAGGATCGCGCGGCTGAGGTAGAATGCGGCGTCGAGGTTGATGCCGAGCACGCGCCGCCATTCCTCGTCGCTCGTGTCGGCGATTTTGTGAGCGGTATAGACGCCCGCATTGTTCACGAGGATGTCGACCGGGCCGAAATGGCCCTGGCAGCGCGCCACCACCTCCTCGACCTGATCGCGGGCGAGGAGGTCGGCTCCGATGGCGAGTGCACGATCCCCGAGCGCTTCAGCCAACGTCTTGCACCCCTCGGCATCACGGTCGACGAGCGCGATCAGGTAGCCGTCCTCGTGCAGGCGGACGGCCGTCGCACGCCCCAACTGTCCGGCCGCGCCTGTGAGCAGCGCTACGCGGCTGGGCGGCTTTCGGTTCGGTCGGGGCATGTCTCAGGAGTCCTGCTTCGCGGAAGGGCGTAAGGCAGCGCCGCTCGGGGCGGCGCGCCCGCCTGCCGGGCTCGAGCACCGGGTCAATGCGACCGCTCCAGCGAGCCGCCGAAATAAGCGTCCTGAATTCGCTCGACTAAGTCGGCATCCTGGGCGTCTGCCCGGAGCACGATCCGTCCCTGAGCGAGCGCGCATACGCGGTCGGCGCAGCGAATGGATTTCTCGACTAGTTGCTCGACTAGGAGGATGGCTGTCCCGGTCTCCTTGAGGCGCGTGGCGACTGCGAGCACGCGATCGACCAGGACGGGCGACAGGCCGGCGGAGGGCTCGTCCAGCATGAGCAGCTTCGGCCTGCGAACGATGCCCTGCGCGACGGCGAGCATCTGCTGCTGGCCGCCCGAGAGAAGGCTGCCCAGATCGTCGCGCTTTGCGGCGAGCTCCGGAAAGTAGGCGAAAGCCTCCTCCACGCGCTGCGCTCGCTCGCTTCGAGGCACGTCGTAGCCGGCCAGCAACAAGTTGTGGCGCACCGACAGGCCGGAGAAGACACGGTGACCTTCGAGGACATGCACCAGGCCGTTGCGTACGACATCCCGGGGGCTGCGGCCGCGGAGGTCCCGGCCGTCGAAGCGGACGCTGCCCGAGGCCGTCGGAAGCAGGTTCGAAATGACCCGCAGGAGCGTCGATTTGCCAGCGCCGTTCGGCCCCAGGAGCGCGAGGAGCTCGCCGGCTCGCACCTCGACGCTGACGTCGTGCAGGACGGCGACGTTGCCGTACCCGGCCCGCAGGTCGCGGACCTGGAGGAGCGGCTCAGGCACCAAGATAGACATCGATCACCTCCGGGTGGCGCCGGATCTCGGCCGGCGAGCCTTCCGCCAGGATGCGGCCGCCATTCATGACCGTGATCTCGTCGCAGATGCCGAAGATCAGGTCGGCGTGATGCTCCACCAGGACGATCCCCACCCCGTTCTGGGCGAGGGCCTTGATCAGGCCGTCGAGCTCCGCGATCTCGGCCGCGGAGAGGCCCGCGGCCGGCTCATCCATCAGTATCAAGCGCGGCCTCAGCATGAGCGCGCGGGCGATCTCGACGAAGCGCAGTTCGCTGTGCTGGAGCCTCTCCGCCCGGGCGCCGGCGAGCGCCTCAAGCCCGACGATCCGGAGCGCGGTCATGGCCTCCTCGGCGAGCCGTGCCTCGTCGCGCCGGTAGCGCGGCAGCCCGGCCATGATCTCGGGGAAGGTCGCCGTCCCGCCGATCGCCCCGCCGACGAGAACGTTGTCGAGCACCGATAGCTCGCCGGCGATGCGCGGCCGCTGGAAGGTCCGCGCGATTCCGAGCTCGGCGCGCACCTCAGGCTCCGCCCTTGGCAGCGGCAGGTCGCCGAGGCTCACCGACCCGGCAGACGGGACGTTGTAGCCGCTGATGATGTTGAGAAGCGTCGTCTTGCCGGAGCCGTTGGGCCCGATGAGCCCGTGGATCCGGCCTGAATGCAGCGTGCAGGTGACGTCGTCGATCGCGCGGACCGCATCGAAGTTCATGACGAGGTTCTGCAGGCGCAGCGGGCCTCTCCATTCGGCGTGGGCAGCCAGCCGCGGGAGGAGGTCGGGCCGCGGCTTGATCGTCCGGCCAGCCGGCAGCGGCTTGCGGTTCGCGAAGTCGATGAGTTGTGCGATCCCGCCCGGGATGACCAGGACGATGGCGAGCAGGAGGACCGCGTAGAGGAAGGCCGACCAGCGCACGAGCGGCGCCGCCACCTCCGGCAGAAGCGTCAGCAGGATCGTGCCGAGAAGCGGGCCCAGAATCGAGTTCCGCCCGCCGATCAGGATGGCGATGAAGAACAGGATCGACAGGTCGAGCGTGAATGCCTCGTAGGACAGGTAGGACTGGAGCGTTGCGAACAGCCCACCGGCAAGCGCGCCGAACCCACCGCTCACGAGGAACATCGCCGCGAAGAGCCGCGGCCGCGAAATGCCGACCGATTCCGCGGCGACCTCCGTGTCGCGCAAGGCGACCAGCGATCGGCCGACGCGGCTCTGCGCCAGATTGCTTGTGATCCATGTCGCCGCGACCGCCAGGACCACGCAGAGCAGATAGAAACCAGGCACCGAATCGAACGGGTGCGGGAAGATCGGCCCGGGGATGCCGGTCCCGCCGCCCGTAACCGGTTCCCAGGCCAGCGCCACTTGGGTCAGGATCGTGGCGAAGCCGAGCGTCGTCATGGCGAAGTAGAAGCCACCGAGGCGCAAGGCAGGCAGCCCGACGACGAGCCCTGCAAGCGCGCCGATGACGGTGGCGCCCACCAGCGCGGCAGCCGGATGCCAGGCAGGACCGAGATTGCCGACGACGAGGGCGCTCGCCGTATAGGCGCCGAGCGTGAGGAGCGCGATCCAGCCGATGGCGAGCTGCCCGGCGAACCCGACCGCGAGGTTCAGGCCCGCGATCAGGACCCAGTAGACCGCCACGCGGCTTGCGACGACCGTCCAGTAATCGTTGCCGAGAAGCGGGACGACCAGAGCGACGACGAGGATCGCCAGGTAGGGGGACAACAGCCAGCTGCTGCCTGGACCGACGGCGGTCCGGAGCGCCGCGCTCGTCATACGCGCCTCGTCCGGACCGCACCGAAGATGCCGTTTGGCGCGAGCAGGAGAATAACGATGAAGGCCGTGAAGACCGCGACGGATGCGAAGACGCCCCCGAAGACGAAGTTGGCGGCCTGCTGGAACAAGCCGAGCGCGAGCCCGCCTGCGAGCGCCCCCCGATTGTTGCCGACTCCGCCGATCGCCACGGGTATGAAGCCATAGAAGGTCAGGAGCCCGCCATTGCCGAAGAAGGCCAGCAGAAGCTGGCCGCCGGCGAAGCCCGCCGCGCCGCCGATGGCGCCCGCGATCGCGAAGCTCGCGACGCGCAGTCCCGCCTCGGGAAGGCCGAGCGCCCGGCTGGCGAACTGGTCTTCCGCGATGGCCCGGAAAGCGAAGCCGAGGAGCGAGTGCCGGTAGAGAAGCTCGAGCGCGATGATGATCGCGCCGCAAGCGAGGAGCGGCAGCCAGAACTTCTCGTCCAGCGGGTCGCCACGCCCGATCCCGAAGATGCGCGGGAAGGGTTTTGGCTCAGTGCCGTAGCCGATGGCCGTAAGCTGCGCCATCATCTGGGCGAGGGCCAGCGTCGACAGCACGTAGAGGTGCTGCTCAAGCTTGTGCAGCACCCTGCGCACCGCGACGATCTCGGTGACGACCCCGGCGAGAGCGCAGGCCGCCACCGTGAGCACGAAGCTCGCGGCGGCCGGCAGGCCCGTGGAGGTCATGAAGAGCGCGCCGAACACCCCGCCCAGCATCCCGAACTGGCCCGCCGTGAAGCTCATCACGCGCGAGGCCGAGTACATCGTGTTGTAGGTGATACCGATGAGGGCATAGACCGCCCCGATCGCCAGACCGGACGCGATGATCGAGGCAATCAACGCCGAACCTCCCTCGTGTATCGCCGATTGCGGAGCGCAGCCGCTGACCAGTGCGAGCGGCCGCCGCCTTCACTCAGGTGTAACCGGGAGCGAGCCTGTATCCGCCATCGCGCAGAGAATTCGCCTCGCCCATGCAGAGCGAACTCGCAGGGAAGCCGTTATGGTTGGTCTCTGAGTAGGAATAATCCGTGAAATATCCGGAATAGTGCTTGAGCGTCTTGAAGAACGCGATGATGTCCTGCGACTCGACGCTGCCAGTCGTCTTCACGGCAAGAGCGATCATGTCGACCATGTCGATGCCGTAGATGATCCAGTACAACATCCAGTCGCCGACATCGAGCTTGCCTCGCGTCCGCTGGAGGAATTCCTCCGTCTTCGCCGGCAGCCGACCGCTTGCGTCGAAGGAACAGCTCCTGAAGGTCTGGACATAGACCTTCTCCCAGTTCTTGCGCGTTTCCAGCAGCTTCCCAGTTTCGCCGGTGCCGAGCGAGTTGTGGCCGACGACCGGGACGTCCCAGTTCAGGGTCGCGCGCGCATTCAGCACGCGTGCACCCAGCGCCGGGGAGACCGACCAGACGAGGATCGCCTCGGCTCCGGCGTTCCGCATCCGCATGAGGTCGGGGACGACGTCCGGCTGATTCGAGTCGATCGTGCCCTGGTAGACCACATTCCCGCCCTTCGCCTTGTAGGCCGGGTTGAACTCCTGGACAGTGCTCTGCCCATAGCCGGTCGGATCGCCGATCACCGCGACCTGCTTCGCGCCGAGCTTGTCGAAGACGTAGTTCGCCGCCAGGTTGATGACCATCGAGTTCATCGGCGCCATGCGGAAGGCGTTCGGGTACAGCTTCGGGTCGATGAGCTTGTCGACGAAGCATCCGTGCAGATTCATCATCTTGGCGCGCGCCATGATCGGCGTAGTGGCCAGCGCCTCGCCCGAGCTGATCGGGCCGATCACGGCGTTGACCTTGGCGTTGCTGATCATATCCTGGACGGCGTTCACGGCCTTCGCGGGCTCTGCCTGCGTGTCCCGCGTGATCATCTCGATCTGCCGCCCGTTGATGCCCCCGGCCGCATTGATGGCGTTGACGCCGAAGCGCGCCGAGGCTTCGGCGGCGATGCCCGGGGCGGATAGCTGCCCGGTCAGGCCTGCTAGGCAGCCGATCTTCAGAGGTCTGCTTTGCGCTTGTGCGATGTGAGGGGCTCGAACCAAGGCTGCCGCAGCCGCGGCCCCGAGTACGACGGTTCTGCGCGTATCGCCCAACACGTCCCTCCATCATCTTTCGCGAAGCGAGCATTCGCCCTGCCTCAAAGGACAGATTGTCTTACAAGCTGATAAGCTGTCAACCGGCTGTAACGCTATGGAGCGGACACTCTCGCGGAGCCAACCCGGTCAGGAGGTGGCCCGGCTTGTCGTCCGGCTAAGGAGGGAGCGACGCTTTAGGTTCAGTGTGTTGACGGTCGAGCACGTCGGCTTTCGAGGAAAAGCTGCGTAATCTCGGGTGGCCGGGAATAGGCGCAGTCCGGAACGTCCGCTCTCGGGCGCCGACCCAAAGTTCCGCTTGTGGCGCAGCCCGGTGCTGATCCGGGATCGGGTGGCTGTGGTTCTGACCTCTCCTCGGACCAAAGCCGCCTCTAAAGCCAAGACATATCTGGCCATTCGGACCCGGTTGCAGCACGAAGGGCGGGTTCGCGACCTCGCAATGTCCAATGCCGCAATCGACGGTAAGCTCCGGGGCTGCGACCTCGTCCGACTTCGTGTCGCCGATATTCACCTCGGAGATCCAGTCCGGCTTCCAGCCACCATCGTACAGCAGAAGACCGGCAGGCCCGCACCGGCGGCTCATACCCGCCGTAACCGTGAAGGCTCGGATCGGGTCGGAAGCGGCCCTCGCTGATCTGCGCTGCTGATGTCCACGTTCGGCCAGGCACCTGGAGTCCAATTCTGACGCGTCTTCGGCCAAGTCTGGCCGAAAGCAGATCGGCAGCTTTCGCGTACGCGGGTTGTGCAAGCGGGCTTAGTGGAGCAGCCGTTTGCCGCGAGCGATTTCGGGATTGGGCCTCGAGCGATCGACGCTCGAGCTCTGGAGCGACGACGCCTCCAGATGCCAAAGACATTGCGCGACGGGCCCTCGGCCTCCAGCCGCAGAAGCGTTGAAAGGGCTATAATCACGGCATCGACGACGTGAGATGTGCTCGCGACCTTCCGCTTCGGGCTACGCTTTGACGGTCGCAAGCCCGACTGCACTTACGGTCAGGATCAGAGCCAGCAACTCGCGTACGCCGAGCGCCTCGCCGACGACCAAGGTTCCAGACCCGACGCCGATGATCGGGACGAGGAGCATCGCCATCGCGGGGGTGGACGGCGGGAGGTGGCGAAGGCTTGCGAACCATCCAAGATAACACAGACCCATCGGGCAGATCGCCATGTAGAGCATCGCAGCGGCACCGTGCATGCTCAGCGCAGACAGGTCTGGCCGTTCGAAGGCAATCCCGATGGCGACCATGGGCAGGCACCCAAGCCCAATCTGAAGAGCAGTGCCGATGACGGGCGGGAGGGGCAGTGGATACCGGCGACCGCGCACCGTTCCGAACGCCATGAACACGGCCGCGATGAGCATAAGCGCGATCCCGGGTACCTTGTCGCCCGTTAGGCTGAGATCGGTCCCGCTTAGCAGCAGCATGATGCCGCCAAGTCCAACGGCAAGCGCGAGCAAATCTCGAAACGTCGGACGGGAACCAAGGAGAGGCCAGGCGAGAAGCGTCGCCCAGAGTGGCATCGTGTAGACGAGCAGCGTGCCCTCGCTGATCGTCAGCCAGAGTAGCGCGACCGTCGGCAGACCCATCCAGGCGAAGACATTCGTGAGCGATGCGAGCCCGAGCCTCGGCAGGACGCTGCGGTCGAGTTTCAATCGTTCGCCAAGCGCAATTCCGATCATGCCAACGGTGATGGCGCCTGCCAGCCCCGCCGTTCCGCGCGCGGAAAGCGGCGGCCATTCCCGGAGGATGATCTTGACGAGCGGCCAGTTTAGGCCCCAGCCGATGACGGCTAGCGTCAGGTACACCACCGCAAGGTGGCGGGCGCGGGCGCTTGAATCGCCCGAGGTCATCGGCCGCCTCTACCTGGCCGAATGACTGAACGTCGCGGCGGGAGCCAGCAACTCGAGTGAGTGCCCTCCACAGGAGCGGTGGTGGGCATCGTTCTTGGACTGGCGCTCTAGAATGCCGCCGGCGGGCGAAGCTTCCGCCCATCGACGAGCCGCGAGTACTCGTATGGGCTCGGGTCGACGAAACCCCGCTCGCCACATGCGATCTCTGCTGCCAGCCGACCGGCGGCGGGACCGATCCCAAACCCATGTCCGCTGAACCCAGTGGCGAGCGTCAGACCCCGGACGCGATCGACGGTCCCGATTACCGGGACGGCGTCGGGAGTTGAATCGATCGTGCCACCCCAGGCTTCGGCGATCTGGAGTCCCTCAAGGCCAGGATTGGAGGCCGTGAACACCGCAAGCGCCTGCTGCGACAAGCTGGGATCCGGCTCGGGATCCAGCACCCGCGTCTTCTCGAACGGCGAAGGTGCGTCCCCGCGCCCAGCGTTCCCTCGCGTCAGCTGCCGGAAGAACTCGGCGCCGAAGCGCACCTTCAGCCCTCTGCGACGCTCCAGGTAAGTCGGCAGGAACTGTCTCGAATAGCGGATGAGATCGGGCGTGATCTCGACGGTACCGCGGCCTCGCAGCGCGAGCGTGTAGCTCCCGTCGAGTCGGCGGCGGACGCAGTATCCGTCCGTGCCAACGGCCCCCGGCCCGATCTCCGGGGCGGGGCTCGTGCGACACGCGGTTGCGTTCACCAGCCCGATCGGCAGCTCAATTCCATGCTGGCGGCAGAAGAGCGACGACCAGGCTCCGCCGGCGAGAATGACAGAAGCGGTCCGGATAAGGCCTTGTTCGGTGACGACGCCCGCCACCGCGCCCCGCTCCAGTTCGAGGCCGCGTGCGGCGCAGCCTTGGTGAATGGTCACGCCCGCATTCCGGGCAGCGCTCGCCAGGACAGGCACGGCAAGCGAGGGCTCCGCGCGCCCGTCGCTCGGCGTCCACAGCCCTCCCAGCCAACCTTCCGCATTGCCCGGCAGCTTCCTGGCGACCTCGTTGCCGTCCAGGATCTCGCTGTGCACCTGCTCCTTGCGGGCCATCTCAGCCCACCGTCCCCAACTTGCGAGTTCGGCCGGATCCTTGGTCAGGAAGAGAACGCCCGTCCGGCGAAAACCCATGTCGGTGCCGGAATCCGATTGCAGGTCCTCCCACAACCGGAGGCTCTCCCGCGCGAGAGGGACCTCCTGCCGTGCCCGCAACTGTTGCCGACACCAGCCCCAGTTCCGGCTTGATTGCTCCGCCCCGACATGCCCCTTCTCGACGAGAGCGACGGATCGCCCACGCTGCGCCAGGTAGTAGGCTGCCGCGACGCCGATGATTCCCCCGCCGATAACCACCGTATCCGCCGCTTTCGGGGGAGGCCCGTCGCTTTCGATCCTGTTCAGGGATGGTGACATGAGTACCGCTCTGAGGTCCGGTTGCTACGAGGTCATCGCTTGTGGGCCGACACGATCCACAACACGTCTGCGCTGACGTCGGAGACGTTCTCGAAGCGATGGGAAATCTCGCTCGGGAAGCGAAAGCTGTCGCCCGCCTCGAGGTCGAAGGGCTCCTCCGCCAGCCAGAGACGGAGTTCCCCGGCCAGGACTAGGCCGGCTTTCTCGCCGAGATGGCTGTAGAATTCCGGACCGGAGGTGCCGCCGGCGGCGAGGGTGACGCGATAGAATTCGAGCGAACCCTTGGCCTCCGGAGCGAGCGCCTCCTTACGCACGCCGCTTGCGGTCAGGTGCAGCTTTCGCCGAGCCGCCCGCCGCAGGATGTAGGGCGAGGATTTCGGCAGCTCCAGCAGGTCCTGCGCGGCGAAGAACTCGGAGATCGGCACATCGAGCGCGAGCGATAGGAGCCGCAGCGAGCGGATGGAGGGTGTCGAGAGCCCGCGCTCGATCTGGCTCAGCATGCCGATCGACAGGCCGCACCGGTCCGACAAGGCCTGGATCGATAGGGATCGTTCCCTTCGGATCGCCCGAACCTGAGAGCCTAGCCGGCGATCCTCCTCGTCGTGATCCGCCGAGGCGGGTTCCGTCGCCGCTGCGCTGGTGGTGTTCACACCGATCTTCCGAGCCGTCGTCTCAGTCGGACATCTTAATCTCTCGCCGGGGTGGATCAACCAGAATGAAAAGTTGACAGCGCCATTCATCCGGATTGAAGATTGGCCGGAGCTCCGCACCGGGGTCTTTTGCAAGAGTCACGCCCTCGCGCAGTGCGCGATGAGCGATGAGGTCGGTTTTTCAATGAGCCTCGCGATGACTGGACAGGCCTTGTCGAAGATGGAGATCGGCGTCGACATCGGCGGCACGTTCACGGACGTGGTGTGCCGCACGCCGGGCGGTCCGTTGCGGCTCATGAAGGTGCCGACGACCCGAAAGAACCCGAGCGAGGCCGTTCTCAAAGCGGTCGAAGCGATGCGCGACGCGTGGGGGCTCGACCCGGCCACGATCTCGCGTTTCGCGCACGGTACGACGGTTGCCACAAACGCCGTCCTGGAGCGCAAGGGCGCCCGCATCGGCATCATCACCAGCCACGGCTTCAAGGACATCCTCGAGATCGGCCGTCAGCTGCGGAAGGCCGTCTACCAGGTGATCCTGCAGCCGGAGACGCCGGTCTTCCTGGCGCCGGGCCGGTTCCGTCGCGAGATACCGGAGCGCGTCTCGGCGACCGGCGAGGTTGTGACGCCGCTCGACGAGGAGGCGCTGCTCGCCGCGGCCGCCGAGTTGGTCGAAGGTGGCGCGACGTCGATCGCCATCTGCTTCCTGTTCTCGTTCGCCAATCCGGCGCATGAAAAGCGGGCGCGAGAGCTGATCGAAGCCGCCCATCCGGACGTGATGATCTCGGTCTCGCACGAGGTGGATCCGAACTTCCGGGAATACGAGCGGACGGTCGCGACGGCCTTCGACGCCTACGTGAAGCCGGTGGTCGACCGCTACCTCGCGGATCTCGAGGGTGGCCTCGCCACGGCCGACATCGCCGTTCCGCTGCAGGTGATGCAGTCGCGCGGAGGCCTCAGCGTCGCCGGGGTCGCGCGGGAGCGCCCGGTTCGCCTGTTCCTGTCGGGGCCTGCTGCGGGGGCCATCGGCGGGCAGATCGTCGGACGGTCGGCGGCCTGCGACAACCTGATCACCATCGACATCGGCGGGACCTCGGCCGACATCGCGCTGATCGCGAGCAGCAAGCCGATGCTCCGCCCCGAAGGGTTGATCGGAGATCATTCCGTCCGCGTGCCCATGGTGGACGTGAACACGATCGGCGCGGGCGGCGGCAGCATCGCGCGGGTCGATGCCACGGCGGGCTTGCGGGTCGGCCCTCATTCGGCCGGCTCGGAGCCGGGCCCGGCCTGCTACGGGCGCGGCGGGCAGGACGCGACCGTGACGGATGCGTCCGTGGTCATGGGGTACCTCGATCCCGGTTTCTTCGCCGGCGGCAGCATGCGCCTGGATCCTCGGCTGTCCGAAGCCGTCATCGACGAGAAGGTCGCCCGGCCGCTCGGAATGTCGCGCGAGAAGGCTGCGCTCGGCATCCACCGCGTGCTGAACGCCCACATGGCGGAGGGCATCCGGCTCGTCTCGGTCCGCCAGGGGATCGATCCGCGCGAATTCGCGCTTGTTCCGCTGGGAGGCGCCGGCGGCATCCATGCGACTGCGCTCGCTCGCGAGCTTAACATGACCCGGGTCGTCGTGCCCCGTATTCCGGGCGTACTCGCGGCGGCGGGGCTCCTGGCCGCGCCGGTCGAGCACGAAGTCTCCGCCACCTACACGGTCAGGCTGCCGGATCTCGATCGGGCTGCGCTACGCGACGCTCTAGACGCGCTCGATGAGCGCGCGGGGCGGCTGATGGGGGCGGAACGCATCGTCGACACGGCAATCCGGATCACCTACTTCGCCGACATCTGCTACATCGGCCAGTCCTATACGCTGGAGATCCCCCTGGATCCTGGCGCCGGGGATCTCGGCGCGCGGCTCTACGAGCTGTTCCTCGAGGCGCATGACCGGGTTTATGGCCACAGCGTCCGGGCGCCGGCCCGCATCGTCTCGCTTCGCGCCGTCCATCAGGCCGGCGGAAGCGCCGTGCTCGACGAGATGCGGCTCGCCGTGAAGGAGGGCCCGGTCGAGATCGGAACGCGGAAGATCATCGTCGAAGCCTATCCGGACTGGGTCGAGGCGCAGATCCTCGACCGGGAGGCGATGCCGGTCGGCTACCGCTTCGAGGGGCCCGCTATCGTGCAGCAGCCGGACACCACCACGCTTGTCGAGCCGGGGTGGTCGGGCGTCGTCGATGCCGCCGGCAACCTCGTGCTCACGGCCCATTGAGAGGAACCCAGCCTTGGACGGGATTGTCGCTACGCGCCAGCTGGATCCGATCACCGTCGAGGTGGTGCGGAACAAGCTGGAGGGAATCGCGAACGAGATGCAGCAGACGCTGCTGCGCTCGTCGTTCTCGCCCATCGTGAAGGAAGGACTCGATGCATCGTCGAGCCTCTTCACCATCAAGGGCGAGACGCTCGCTCAGGCGATCGCCATCCCGATCCACCTCGCGACGCTGATCCCGGTCCTCAAGCGGATCCTCGATACGTTCCCCGTCGAGACGATGGAGGATGGGGACGTCTACATCATGAACGATCCCTATCTCGGCGGAACGCACATCCCCGACATCGCGCTCGTCATGCCGATCTTCTCCGGCGGCGTGCCCGTCGCCTTCTCGGCGACCATGACGCACCATCAGGATCTCGGCGGCATGGCGCCCGCCTCGCTCCCGACCGATGCTGTCGAGGTCTTTCAGGAGGGCCTGCGCATCCCGCCGCTCAAATTCAGGGAGCGCGGCCGCTACAACGAGACGCTGGTCGCGATGATCCGGCAGAACGTGCGCATCCCCGACACGGTGATGGGGGACCTGAATGCGCAGCTCGCCGCCTGCATGGTCGGCGCGAGGCGCGTTGCGGAGCTCTCCGCCTCGCTCGGCCGCGACACCGCCGGCGCGATCTTCGAGGAGCTGCTCGACCGCTCGGAGGCGATGACGCGGGCCGCCCTGCGGCAGATCCCGCCTGGCACCTACCGCTTCGTCGACTTCAACGACAATGACGGCATCCATCTCGACCGGCCGATCCGGATCGAGGTCGCGGTGACGGTCGGTGACGGCGTGTTCCATTGCGATTTCACCGGCTCGTCGCCGCAGGTCACGGGCCCGTTCAACACCGTCCCTTCGGGATCGCTCGCGGCCGCTTGCTTCGCCATCCGGGCCGCGACCGATCCGAACATCCCGACCAATGCGGGATGCTTCCGGCCGATCACGCTCAATCTGCCGCAGGGCAGCATCGTCAACCCCATCGAGCCCGCGCCGGTGAACGCGCGCAGCGCCACCATCAAGCGGATCACGGGCACGATCCTCGGCGCTCTCCGCGAGGTTCTTCCGGAGAAGATCCCGGCGGACAATGCGGGCGAACTTCTCGCCGTGATGTTCGGCGGGCAGCGCGACGGCAAGCTCTACGTCACGGGCGAGCTGATCTCAGGAGGCAGCGGGGCCGGCCCGCATTCCGATGGCGTGGACGTGATCGAGACCGACGCCACGAACTGCATGAACCTCCCGGCCGAGGCGATGGAGATCGAGACGCCCATTCGGGTCCGGCAATTCGCCCTGCGCAAGGGGTCGGGCGGGCCGGGCCGCCAGCGCGGCGGGCTCGGGCTCGTGAAGGAATACGAGATCCTCGACGGCGACGTTCGCTTTACGCACCGGGGCGAGCGCCATTTCCATCAGGCTTCCGGCACCGCCGGCGGCCAGCCCGGCGCCTCGGCGTATTCGGTGGTGATCCGAACGGACGGCCGCGAGGAGGTCGTCCCTTCGAAGCTGATGACGGTCCTGCACAAAGGCGACCGGGTCAGGATCGAGACCGCCGGCGCGGGCGGGAACGGCGACGTCAGCGAACGCGACCGTGAGCTGGTCCGCCTCGACGTCGCGGACGGAAAGATCAGCGAAGCAGACGCGCGGGACATCTACGGCCTGAAATAGGCGAAGCCGGGACAACCCCTCCATCCACCCCCCAAACGAGGAGTTTGCGACGTGAAGAGCATCATCTCGGTTGCCTCTGCCCTGGTCCTGTCGCTGACGCCTCTCGGCGCGTTCGCGCAGACCAAGAAGCCCGACAAGATCGTCGTCGCCGCCTATGGCGGCATCTGGGCCGAGTCGGTCCGGAAGAACTTCGTCTCGTGCTTCGAGAAGAAGACGGGCGTGAAGGTCGACATCGTGACAGGTGAGTCGGCCGATTGGCTCGCCCGAATCCGCGCCAATCCGAAGAACCCGCCGATCCACGTCGTCGCGCTGGCGGAGGCCGACAGCCTGCGGGCGGGCCAGGACGGCCTCCTGGAGACGATCACGGCCGACAAGGTTCCCCACTTCAAGGACATCCCGGATCAGTTCCACAAGCCCTGGAACGACACCTCGGTGGTCCAGAATTTCGGCGCCCTCGGCATTATGTACAACAAGGACGTGATCAAGGACCCGCCGAAGAGCTGGAAGGAGTTCATCGACAACACCGCCGCCGGCAAGTACGGCAAGCGCGTTTCCATGCCGTCGGGCACCTATACTTGGGGGCCGGAATTCCTGTGGCTGCTGTCCCAGCAATATGGCGGCAACATCGATGAGGCGTTCGCGAAGGTGAAGGCGGCGTCGGCGAACGTCGTGAAGTTCTGGGCGACGCCCGTGGAGGCGCTGAACCTGTACGGGACGAAGGAAGTCGACATCATGGCCTACTGGGACGGCCGCGCGGTCAGCTTCATCGACAAGGGTAATCCCTGGACGGCCTTCTACATCCCGAAGCCCAACACCATTGCGGGCTCCGTCCTCGTGTCCAAGGTGAAGAACGCTCCGGACGTGGCCTGGGACTACATCGATTGTGCGCTCTCGCCGGAGGCGCAGGCCGGCCACTCCACGACCATCCTCTACTCGGTCAGCAACCCGAAGGTCGTGGTAGCGGACGACGTGAAGGCGAAGCTGACGCCGGCCTCCGAGGTCGTCATCCCGCCCTATACGGAGATTTTCCCCAATTTCCCGAAGTGGATCGAGCGCTGGAACAAGGAAATGCGCTGACGCCACGATCGCGCAGGGCGACGGGACGATGATGGCGAGATCCGGAACTGCAGCGGCGGGAGCTTGGCTCGGCCTCGCCCCGCTCTGCCTGTTTCTCTGCGTCTTCTTCGTCGCCCCGCTGGTCGTGAATGGGACGGAGAGCCTCCGGGGGCCCGATGGCAGCCTCGGCCTGGCGCAGTACGGGCGAATTCTGGGGGACGGCTACTACCTGCTCGTGATCGGGCAGACGCTGGCCTTCGGGGTCGCGATGACGCTCATCACCGCCCTGCTCGGCTACCCGCTCGGCTACGCCGTCGCGCGGAGCCAGGGCTGGGTGAAGCCCTTCCTGATCTTCGCCATCGTGGCGCCCCTCCTGGTCAACGTCGTCGTGCGGTCCTTCGGCTGGATGGTGATCCTTGGCGGGAGCGGAGCGCTGAATGCAGGCCTCGTCGCCCTCGGCCTCGGCAAGCTCGACCTGATCTACAACTGGACCGGCGTCTCGATCGCCATGGTGCATGTCCTGCTGCCCTTCATGGCATTGTCGGTGGCGAGCGCGCTCGAGACGCTCGACCCGCGCCTGGAGGAGGCGGCCGGCGTGCTCGGCGCGTCCAACCTGCAGGTCTTCCGCTCGATCACCCTGCCCCTCAGCCTCGAGGGGCTGATAACGGGCTCGATCCTGGTCTTCTGCCTCTCGATCGGAAGCTTCGTCACCGTCCTGCTCCTCGGCAAGACGTCCACGATGGTCCTGCCGCTCCTGATCTACCAGCAACTGACCACTGCGTCCGACTGGCCGTTCGCGGCCGCCATGGGCGTGGTGCTGCTCGTGCTGGTGTCGCTTATCCTGTGGTCGCAGACGTTTCTTCGCCCAAGGTGGATGCGCGCGTGAGCATCGGGCAATCCATCTTCCGGGCCGTCCTCGTCCTCCTGGTCCTCTTTCTCTTCGCACCCATCGTGGTGGTCGTGGTCGCCTCGTTCACGGCCTCCGACTTCATCACCTTCCCGCCGGGCGCGTTCTCGGTGAGGTGGTACGAGAAGGTGCTGAGCGAGCCCGAATTCATCGTGCCACTCGGGAACAGCCTGACCCTTGCGATCGCCGCGACCGCTCTCGGCAGCCTGCTCGCCCTCCCGGCGGCGGTCGCGATTGTCCGCGGGCGCTTCCCCGGACGCGCCGCGATCGAGACGTTCCTGCTGTCGCCGCTGAGCCTGCCGACCATCATCCTGGCGGTTGGCCTCCTGTTCTTCTCGGCCCGGATCGGCCTGTCCGAATCGTGGGTCGGCCTCCTGGCCGGGCACGTCGTCGTCACCGTGCCCTACATCCTGCGATCGCTGGTGAGCGTCTACGCGCGGGCGAACCGCGAGGTGGAGGAGGCCGCCGCCATCCTCGGCGCGCCGCCGCTCCGGGTGCTCTGGCACGTCACGCTGCCGATGCTTCGCCCCGGCCTGATCGCGGGCACGATCTTCGCCTTCCTGATCTCGTTCGACGAGGTCGCGGTCGCGCTGCTGATGACGAACTCGGATACGACGACCTTGCCGGTCTCGATCCTCAGCTATCTCGTCTACAACTACGACCCGTCGATCGCGGCCATCTCGGCCATCCAGATCGGGCTCGTGCTAGCCGTCCTCCTCGTGCTTGAGCGCCTGGTCGGGCTCAAGACCGTGATGTTTACCGCCCGTTGAGCATAACCATGACGTCGACCTCAGCTGACCCTGCCCGCCACGCCGGCGCCTCGGTCGACGTCCGCTCGCTGACCAAGGCGTACGACGCTGTGGTGGCCCTGAAGGCGATCGACCTCTCGATCGCACCGGGCGAGTTCGTCGCGCTGCTGGGGCCATCCGGCTGCGGGAAGACGACGCTCCTGCGCTGCATCGCCGGCCTGATCGCACCGTCTGGTGGCGACGTGCTGGTCGCCGGCCGTGACATCACGGCGCTCCCCGTTCACCGGCGCGGGCTCGGCATGGTGTTCCAGAGCTACGCCCTGTTCCCGCACATGACGGTGGGCGAGAACGTGGCCTTCGGGCTCCGCATGCGCGGCGTCCCGAAGGCCGATCGGGCCGCCGCCGTCGCGAAGGCGCTCGGCCTCGTCCACATGGAGGGGCTCGTTGAGCGCTATCCGGCGCAGCTGTCGGGCGGCCAGCAGCAACGGGTCGCCCTCGCTCGCTCGCTCGTGACGAGCCCGTCGGTGCTGCTTCTGGACGAGCCCTTCGGCGCCCTTGATGCTCAGCTGCGCGATTCGATGCAGATCGAGCTTCGCCGCATGCAGCGGAAGCTCGGCATCACCGCTGTGTTCGTCACGCACGACCAGCGTGAGGCTTTCACCATGGCCGATCGCGTCGCCGTCCTATCGGGCGGCACACTGCAGCAATTCGACAAGCCGAGCGCGATCTACAATCGGCCCGCAACCCCGTTCGTCGCGCAGTTCATCGGGCAGGTAAATCGGTTCGCCGGCACGTACGCTCCTACCGATAGCACCGGGGGCGCAGTGACCGTCGCGGGTCTTGATGAGCCGCTGCGTGCGGAAGGCGGCGGGGGCGACATCCCGACGGGGACGCCTGTCATCGTGATGGTCAGGCCCGAGCGCATCCGGATCGCGACCGTTGGGGAGGGCGCAGCGCAGAACCGCCTGCCCGGCACCGTCTCGGACATTATCTTCTCCGGAGAGAAGGTCGGGATCTGGGTCGAAACCCCGATCGGCACCGTCGAGGTGCACCAGTTCAGCACGACGACCGACACGGGCACCACCCTGGCGATCGGCCAGGCGGTGACACTCCGGTGGGACGCGCAAAGCACGATGGTGTTTATGGATGAGTGACGCCGGCGATGTCTGCTGTTGGGCGGTGCTTCCGGCGAGCTGAGTGGCTGGCTCGGGCGGAGTGCGGCTGCCGCTTGAAGGCTCCTCGACGGGTGTCGAGGAGCTAAGCCGGTTAGACCTCGGTGCCTTCGGCGAGCATGAGCGCGTCCTCCATCCCCAGGCCCAGGCAGCGCACGTGCTCTCGATCTTCGTGTGCCCGAGCAGGAGCTGTACGGCGCGCAGAGCACCTCTCAGGAAGAGGAGGTCGAATGTTCGCTGCGTAGGAAGCTGCTCGACGCCGACACGCCGAAATTCTTCTCCGCCAACCATCCCCCATCCACGGGTAGAACGATGCCGGTGACGAACCGCGCCAGGTCGGACGCAAGAAAAAGGGCGGCATTGGCTACGTCGGTCTCAGTGCCGACGATCTGAAGCGGCACGGAGCCGGACAGGCCCTCCCGAAAATCCGGATCATCGAAATAGGCTTGCGTCATCGGCGTGCGGATCAGGCCCGGAGCGACTGCGTTCACCCGGATCCCCGCCGCGGCGAAATCACGGGCGAGGTTCCTTGTCAGTCCGATCAGGCCGTGCTTGGCCGCCGTATAGGCGGGGCGGTGTGTTATTCCCATCACGCCAGCCACGGATGCGATGTTGATGATCGATCCGCCGCCGCGCGCCCTCATCAGCAATCCGGCCTGCTGGGAACAGTAGAAGGGACCGCTCAGGTTCACTCCGATGACGCGGTTCCATTCATCGGGGGCCAGGTCGAAGGCGGTCTCGATCTCGCGGATCCCTGCGTTGTTAACCAGGATGTCCAGCCCGCCGAGCCTCTCCTTGAGAGCAGAAAACGCATCGGCGACGGAAGAAGCCGAGCTTACGTCGACGACGACGCCCTCGACATGAGCTGCGCCGCCGGATCGAAGCTCGCCGCATGCCGCCTCCACCTTGTCCGACGTGAGATCCATCGCGACTACGACGGCACCATGCTCGGCAAGCACGCGAGCGATCCCCATCCCGAGCCCGCCGGCGCTTCCCGTCACAGCAGCGATCTTTCCTTGCAGCAGCATGGACCGACTTCCTCCGTTATCTTCCAGGGCGGATCGATTGTACTTGCTTAGCTCGTTCTTTCGTTCAGATCCGGGGCTTACTTCGGGACAAAGACGCTCTCCGCGGCCGGAACTAGCGTGCGGATCTCCACAGCTGCGCCCGGTCTAACCCCGAAACACAAGTTCGGGAATTCAACGCGGGAGGATGTTGCCGTTCTGCAAGGTCCGGAGAAGGTCCAGGAACATCTCCTCCGTGTCTTGGCAGTGATGAAATCCCGCCTGCCGAATCTTGATTGTGCTGACATGATGCGGATTGGGCCGTTGGCCGAAACCGAAGAGGTAATCGGCATATTGCCAGGCCGGCACCATGTCCCTGTAGCTGTTGGGCTGGAGTTCGTACTTGTCCACGATGCCGTTCCAGATGGCCTCGTTCTCCGGCATCACGCGGGCCAGCGAGAAAGGCTGCGGCCCGGCATGCGCCATCCCGAAGAGATCGGCGATCCGCGGCCAGAGGTTCTGCCAGATGTATACGTCGCCGTTCGCGACATTGAATGCCTGGTTCGCCGCCTCCTCGGACGTCGCCGCCCATTCCAGCGCCTTCGCGATCAGACGTGCGTCGGTTGCCTCCCCGACCTTCTCCGGGCCGCCTGGGAAGCGGAGCGGGATGCCGCACTCGCGAGAGATAGCCGCGAAGACGCCGATCGCGTTGACGATGTTCAGGGGTGATCCGAGTGCGATGCCACAGACGATCTGCGGACGCAGGATCGTCCAGGTCCAGTCCTTGCCGACCTGGCGCCCGCGGAGCCAGTCTTCCTGATCATAGTAGAAGTTGGGTGGCATCGAGCGCGGATCGGTCTCGCGCGCCGGCATGCGGAACGGCCCGAGATGGGCGCCGTACGCCTTGGTCCCGTGCACGACGCCGACGTGGCGAAGCCCCGGCGAGTTGCGTTCCACGGCCTCGACGAGGTTGCGCAGCATCTCGAGATTCGATGCGGCATGTTCCGCCTCGATCCAGCCGCGGGCGATGTCCGGCTTCTCCCAGACGGCCCCGTAGACGACGTGCGTGATGCCCGAGACGCCCGACAGCGCGTCCTCGACGGCTTGGCGGTCCCGGAGATCAACAGAAACCCAGGACGCGCGGGTCTCGAACTCGGGTCGCCGCCTGGACAACCCGATGATCTCCCATTCCGGAAGCGCTTCGAAATGCGTGAGCGCAGAGCGCCCAACCATTCCCAGTCCCCCGGCGATCAGCACCTTCCTGGCGTCCACCCTCGCCCCCATTGTCGTATTGTCCAACAATGTATTGCGGGCGGCCGTGTGTTCTGTCAAATTGATCCCGCTGCAGGGAGGCAGCGCCGTTCATGTCCATGCGACGGAAGACTGCGATCGTCGGCATCGGTGCCACGCCGTACTACCGACGTGGGCGGTCGGCGCCGCGGACGCTGAACGAACTCGTCGGCACCGCCATCCTGGCCGCCATCGCGGATGCGGGCCTGCAGATCGAGGATGTCGACGGGTTCGCCTATTACGGAGGCGGCTTCGACACGCCCTATCTCTGCGAGATGCTCGGCATCCCCGAGGTGCGCTTCACGGCCGGGCTCACGGGAAGCGGCGGCGGTTCGGCTGGAGCGATCGGGCTGGCCTCGGCAGCGGTGATAGCCGGGCTGGCCGAAACCGTTGTCTGCGTCGGAGGCATGCAGCAGACCGCCCAGCGCTACGGCACGATCACGTCGGCTTATGCTCCAGATCCGGAGAACGCCTTCTTCCTGCCGGCCGGACTTGTCGGGCCGGGGCACATGTTCGCGCTGCTCGCCCGCCGGCACATGCACCTCTACGGGACGACGCGCGACCATTTCGCCGAGGTCGCCATCTCCAACCGGATCAACGCGCTCACGCACCCGGACGCGACGATCCAAAAGCCGCTCGCGCGGGAGGATTATTTCGCGGCGCCGCTGCTGGCCGATCCGCACTGTCTGTTCGATTTCTGCCTCGAGAACGACGGAGCCATCGCGGCGATCGTGACGAGCGCCGAGCGTGCGCGGGACCTGCGCCGCAAGCCGGTCAGTATACTCGCCAGCACTCATGGCGGCGAACGGGAATGGGGCCGCTCACTCTATTGGATGAACATGTCGGACGACCTCTTCGCCTCGTCGGGGCATCGCAGTGTCGCTCGCCGGTTGTACGCGGATGCCGGACTGGGACCGCAGGACATCGATTGCGCCCAGATCTACGACCACTTCACGTCGCAGGTGATCATGCAGTTGGAGGATTATGGGTTCTGCGAGATCGGTGAAGGGGGGCCGTTCGTGGCGAGCGGCGCCATACGGCGCGAAGGTGGCTCGCTGCCGATCAATACCGATGGAGGCCAGCTCTCATGCGGCTACATCTGGGGCATGACCCACATCCGGGAGGCGGTGGAGCAGATCCGCGGCACGGCCGCCAATCAGATCGACGGGGTCGAGACTGCGCTCGTGACTGGGGGACCCTCGAACGTGCCGGTCAGCGGCCTCATTCTCGCGGCGGCGTGACGATGTCGGGCCCGATCTCCAAATCCCCGCCAGAGATGTTCATGGAGGTCGTGACCGACGCCTGGACCGCTCCCTTCTGGCAGGCCGCCGCCGCACACCGCCTCGTGGCACCGCGCTGCGGCTCCTGCAGGCGCTTCCGCATGCCACCAGGCCCGTTCTGCCCGCATTGCCGATCTCAGAAACTCGAGTGGCCCGAACTGTCCGGGGACGGCGTGATCTACTCCTACACGATCGTGTCCGTCCCGATCACGCCCGAGATGGCCGACAGCGTCCCGTACGTGCCGGCCGTGATCAGCCTGCCCGACGCGGACGGCGTGCGGCTGATCAGCAACGTCGTGGACGCTCCGATCGAAGCGCTCCGCGTCGGCGCGCCAGTCCGCGTCCACTGGCACGACACGCCGAATGGCGTGGCTTTGCCGCAGTTCGTCTTGGCGGAGGACTTGGCCGGAACAAGCTGAGGCGCATTTCAAGCAATCTAAACAAAACGAAAACACGAGGGAGGAAACATTGAAGATTGGACAGATAGCTTTGGCAGCCCCGTTCGCACTGCTGCTGACGGCCTCGACGGCCCTGATGCCGAATGCGGCAAACGCGCAGATCTCGGATAATGCGGTCAAGATCGGCATCCTAACCGACATGTCCGGTCCCTTCGCGGATTTCGCGGGGCCAGGATCGGTCGTCGCGGCTGAGCTTGCAGTCGAGGACTTCGGTCAGAAAGTGCTCGGCAAGCCGGTCAAGATCCTCTCAGCCAATTCCGAGCTGAAGCCTGATGTCGCCTCCGCACGGGCTCGTGAATGGTTCGACGTCGAGGGCGTCGACATGATCAATGAGCTAACAGGTTCAACGATCGCGCTCGGGATTTCGCAGCTCGCACGCGAAAAGAACCGCATTGCGATCGTCAACAGCGCGGCAGTCACTGCACTGACGAACGAGCAATGCTCGCCGAACACCGTCCACTTCGCGTACGACATCTATTCAATTGCCAGCGCCACAGTCGAGCCGATCGTCAAGACAGGAGGCAAGACGTGGTTCTTCCTCACCCAGGACACAACGGGCGGCAGCTCGCTTGAGGAGACGGTTACGAAGTTCCTCGGCGTCGCCGGCGGCCGGAAGATCGGTGCAGTGCGCCACCCACTTAACGCCCAGGATTTCTCCTCCTTCCTCCTACAGGCTCAAGCCTCGAAGGCGGAAGTGATCGCTCTCGCCAATTCCGGATCCGAGCTGATCAATACGATCAAGGGCGCGAGGGAATTCGGGATCGTCCAGGGCGGGCAGAAGCTCGCCGCAACCAACGTGTTCATCACGGACGTGCATGCGCTCGGGTTACCGGTCGCACAGGGTCTGCTCCTCGCGACCTCGTTCTACTGGGACTACGACGACCAGACGCGCGCCTTTGCCAAGCGCTTCTTCCAGCGCATGAACAAGATGCCCACCATGTCCCAGGCCGGGACGTACTCTTCCACGAAGCTTTACCTGAACGCGATCCAGCAGGCCGGCACGGACGAACCTGCTGCCGTCATGCGCAAGATGCGCGAGATCCCCGTCAACGACATCTTCAAGAACGGCCGCCTTCGCGAGGACGGCAGCGTCATGCACGACATGTTCCTGGCTGAGGTGAAGAAACCGTCCGAGTCGAAGGCACCTTGGGACTATTACAAGATCCTCGCCGTCGTTCCGGCCGAAAAGGCCTATCAACCGATGGAGAAGAGCCGCTGCAGCCTGGTCAGGAAGAACTGAGGCCGGGCGCGCTAGCGCAATGCGTCACGCCGCGTGCGGCGTGACCTAGGAGACATGAGACGTGGCCCGCGATCCGATTCCCTTTCGCAAGCTCGATGTCGCTCCCGCCTACCGGGTGGTCTTCGACACTGTCGAGCGGCTCATCATGGAGGGACAGCTCAAGCCCGGCGACGTGCTGCCGACCGAGACCGAACTCGCCGAGCGATTCCAGATCAATCGGTCCACCTTGCGGGAGGGTATCCGGCTTCTGGAGCAGAACGGGCTCGTGGAACGAGGCGCCGCGAAGCGCCTCACGGTCGCGGTGCCGCAGATCGTCGGGCTTGCCTCCCAGGTGAGCCGCGCCCTCGTGCTCCACGACGTGACGTTCCTGGAGCTTTGGGAGATGTATATGGCGATCGAGCCCGTCGCGGCCGGACTCGCGGCTGCCAAGGCAAGCGACGCCGCGCTCGACGAGATGGAGGCGAACCTCGCCGAGATGGAGGCCAGCGTCTCCGATCTCAGCCGCTTCTTCGCGCTCGACATCGAATTCCACGGCATGATCGCGCGGGCCGCCAACAATCGCGCACTGCTCCTCGCACGCGAGCCCATCAAGACCCTGATGATGCCGGCTGCCCAAGCGATCCTGCCCAAGCTCAAGACCTACGACCGGGTCATCGCCGCACACCGTCTGATCCTCGCGGCTTTGCGCGGTCGCGACGAGGAACTCTCCGCCCACTGGATGCGCAAGCACTCGGCGGACTTCAAGCGGGGCTACGAGCTGATCGGGCTCCGGTCGGACGAGCGGATCGTCGATTTTACCCAGGTTCCCGGGGCACAGCAGCCCGACGCGGGCGAGGCCGCATGGCCCGCGGCGCGCCGCGCCTGACTGCCCCGCATCACCCAAGAGGCTCCAGAGTGGAACATTCGCTTCCGAACGCCGACGCGCACCTGACCGCAGGCGCACGAGCCTTTCCGGACCTCGCCGAGATCAAGCTCAATTCCCCGGCGGTCGCGCAGGACGCGTTCCCGATCTACGCCGCCCTCCGCGAGGCCGGCGGTGTCCTCTGGAGCCGGCGTCACAAGGCCTGGATCGTCTCCAGCTACGACCACGTCCGCGCCGTCCTGCTGCATCCGGCCGCCTCGGTCGAGACATTCGCGCCCGTGGCGGCACGCGGCACGCCCCATCACAAGGAGACGATCGACACGATCGGCCGCGTGACGGCTCACTGGATCCCATTCAACGACCCGCCCGTGCACACGCGGCTCCGCAAGGCCTTGCAGCGCGGCTTCATGCCGAGCTCGATCGCGTCACACGAGCCGATGATCAGGGCGATCACGCAATCCGTCCTGGACCGGATCGCCGACCGCCCGGAGATCGAGTTCCTGGACGACGTCGCCTTCCAGATCCCGGCGCTGGTGATCACGGAGCTGTACAATCTCCCGCGGGGCGAGGTGGACCGGATCAAGCGCTGGTCGGCGGGGATCGCGGAGCTGGTTCTCGGCTCGACCAACCCGGACCGCTACGAGACGACGGCCGGCATGATGCGGGAGATGGAGGAATTCTTCCGAGCCCACATCGCCGAGCGGGCGGCCGCGATCGCCTCGGGAGCGGTGTCGGGTGGCGAGTCGCTGCTCGATCTCCTGCTCGCCGCACGTAACACTCCGGACGGCCTGACGCACGACGAGATCGCCTCGACGCTGATCCTGATCCTGTTCGCGGCGCCTGAGACGACGGCGAACCTCATCCTCAACGCAATGCTGAACCTCGCCCTGCACCCGGAGGTACTCGATTCCATCAGGGCAGACCCTTCGCTGATCCCCGGCGCGATCGAGGAGCTTCTCCGCTACGACGGTCCTGTTCCGGCGGTGGTCCGGGTCGCCAAGGGCGACATCGCGCTCGGCGAGACAACGATCCGCTCGGGCGATCGCATCTTCCTTCTCCTGAAGTCGGCCAACCGCGATGAATCGTGCGTTCCGGCGGCCGATGAGCTCAGGCTTGGGCGCGGGCGCTTTCAGCACCTCGGCTTCGGGACCGGCCTTCACCTCTGCATCGGGGCGCCTCTGGCACGGCTCGAGGCGAAGGTGGCCTTCGAGGAGATCCTGAAACGCTTCCACGCGTTCGAGATCCGCGAGTCCGATATCCGCTGGCGGGACGAGCTTCTGGCCCATTCCCCGCGCTCGCTGCGGATCGCGATGCGCCCGCGCGCGGCAGCCTGAACCCGATGGTGCGGTGACGAGATGTTCAGCATCGACGACAAGGTTGTTCTGGTGACCGGTGCCTCGTCCGGCATCGGCCTCCACCTCGCCGGCATGCTGGCGGGCCGTGGTGCCCGGGTCGTCGCGGTGTCGCGGCGCGCGACGGAAAGCTCCGCCCTTGCGGCTCTCGGCGGAGACGTGCACCCGATCGACCTCGATGTGACGCAACCGGAGTCGATCGCGGGCGCTGTCGCGACGGTACGATCGGCGTTCGGCCGGATTGACGTCCTCCTCAACAATGCCGGAAGCGTCACCCCGAAGCGTGTGCTCGACACGACGCCGGAGGATTGGGACCGCGTTCTCGAGACCAATCTTTCCGGCCCCTTTTTGATGAGCCGCGCCGCGGCGCCGCTCATGCCGCCCGGCGGCAGCATCATCAACATCGCCTCGATCGGCGCCTTCAAGGCGATCGTGGGCCTCGCGGCCTACGCTGCCTCGAAGTCGGGCCTCCTTCTTCTCTCCCGCAGCCTCGCCCTGGAATTCGCCGAACGCGAGATCCGGGTGAACGTCGTCGCGCCGGGCTACATCCGCACGCCGATGAACGACGGCTTCCTGGACGGCCCGGAGGGTGACCGCCTGAAGAGCCGTATCCCGCTGAAGCGGTTCGGCGACCCGTCCGATCTCGACGGCGCCATCGTGTACCTGTCCTCCGACGCCTCCCGCTACATGACCGGGGGAACGTTGATCGTCGACGGCGGCTTCCTGCTGTGACCCGCGCCAAGCAGACGCGCGCATGACCAACAACGCAGCGCACGGCCACGCGACATGGCCCGAAGCGCTCGCAGCCGCCGCACGCCCGGGGAGATAAGCCGATGCCGATCCTGCAGCGCTTTGGACGCCGTGACTTCGAGAGCTTCTATGCCGCCGGGCATTGGACGCGAGATACCCTCCTCGACGCGCTCGCGGCACATGCGGCCGCGGCCCCGGACAGGCTGGCTCTCGTGGACGGTGCCCGTCGTGTCAGCCGTGTGGAGCTCGCGGCGCTCGTCGACGCGGCTGCGCACAGGCTCGTCCGGGAGGGCGTCCGGCCGGAAGATGTCGTCGCGGTCCAGTTGCCGAACAGCATCCATCTCGTCGTGGTCTGCCTGGCGCTGCTCCGCGTCGGCGCGGTCTATCACCCGCTGAATACGAGCTATCGGCAGAACGACGTCCTGAACATCCTGAAGACCTCCCGTCCGCCGTTCTACGTCCATACGAGGCGCTTCAAATCGTATGTCTACGAGCCGCTGCTCGATGGCGTGCAAGCCGATGGCGGCCTTTCGTTCCGGCGCATCCTCGTGGATGTCGATCGCCCAGCCGAGGAGGCATTCGGAACGCCTGAGGCCACCTCCGAGCTGCCGCCGGCCGATCCCGACGCGCTGTTCCTGCTCGGGGCGACTTCCGGTTCGACCGGCGATCCGAAGCTGTTCATGCACACGCAGAATACGCAGTTCAACGAAGCCCGCTCGCTCAATGCCGCGATGGGGCTCGAGGAGGAGGATCCGTTCCTGGCCTTCGCGCCGATCACGCATCGCGGCGCGCTGATGTGGGGCCTGGTCCAGGCGATCGCGGCCGGCGCTCCGCTCATCCTCCAGCGCGAGTACAACCCGGACGCCATCGTCGAGCTGATCGAGCGGGAGCAGGTCGCGACCTTCTTCGCGATCCCCAACCAGTTGGTCGACTTCCTGGATACCTGCGCCCGGAACGGTCGGAGGGCCGACAGCCTCCGGGTCGTCATGCTGGCCGGGGCGCCCGTGCAGCCCGAGCTCGTCGCACGCGTCCGCGACCAGTGGCCGAACTGCGCGCCGGTGACAGGCTACGGCACGAGCGAGACGGGGTACGCGACCGTCACGCGTCCGACGGATCCGCTGGAGGTGCTCCAGACGAGCGGACGTCCGATCCCGGGCATGGAGATCGCGGTCGATAGAACTGGCACCGCCGAGGGCAACTCAGGCGAATTCGTCTTCCGCGGAGCCTTCGTGTCTGCCGGCTACTACGCCAATCAGCCCGCGACCGATCTCTCGTTCAACAAGGAGGGCTGGTTCCACACGGGCGATCTCGGCTATCTCGACGAGAACGGCAACGTCCGCGTCACCGGACGGATCAAGAACGTGATCATCCGCTCGGGCCTGAAGATCCAGGCCGAGGAGGTCGAGGAGGTGCTCCTGCGGCACCCGGCGATTGCCCATGCCGTCATCGTCGGGATGCGCGATCCGCAGGTCGGCGAGCGCGCCGTGGCCTGCCTCATCCCGCGCGGCGAGAAGACCCTGTCGCTCCCGGAGGTGACGTCGTTCCTCGATCAGGAAGGACTCGGCAAGTTCAAGTGGCCCGAGGTCGTCAGGACCTTCACCGAGTTGCCCCTGAACGCCAACGGCAAGTTCGATCGGATCGTGCTGCGGGCGCAGATCAACGCGCCCGCAGAGACCCACGCGCAGCGCTGATAGTCCCTCGCTCAACGCAAGAAGCTGGTCGCAAGGCAGATCCGGCGCGCATGGTACCGGCTCCGGGCCTGCGGAAATCGAAGGCGCAAAAAGAACATGACGAAAAACTTGGCTGACCGCGTGGTGCTCCTGGTCGGCGTCGGCGTCTCGGGCGCCACGATGAGCAATGGCCGGGCGACCGCCCTCGCCTATGCCGCGAGCGGAGCCCGGCTGGTCCTCGCGGACAAGGACCCAGAGGCCCTGGACGATTGCCGTCGGGCCGTGGTGGAGGCCGGGCACGAACCTGCGACCATGCCTCTCGACGCCACCCGAGAGGCGGAGGTCGAGGCGGCCGTCGCCAAGATCCTGGCGTCGGAGGGAAGGATCGACGTCCTTCACAACAATATCGGCATCGCCTGCCCGGGCCGCATCACCCGGCTCACCGAGGCCGAAATCGATCGCGGATTCGACGTCAACCTGAAATCGATCATGTGGCTGTGCAAGCATGTGCTGCCGGCGATGGAGAAGCAGGGATCAGGGATCGTCACGAACGTCTCATCGATCTCCAGCATCCGGCACATCGGCATCAACGCGCCGCTCTACGACGTGACGAAGGCGGGCCTCAACGCGCTGACACGGCACATCGCGGTCGCATACGGGCCGAAGGGGATCCGGGCGAACGCGATCGTGGTCGGGATGATGGACACCCCGCTCGCCCGAGGCGGCATCGCGCAGGCCGGGCGGGAGATCGACGAGATCTACGATGGCTACGTCCAGCGCGTGCCGTTGCGCCGCATGGGAACCGGGCACGACACGGGCAGTCTCAGCGCATTCCTCGCCTCGGACGAGGCAAGCTACATCAACGGCGCGGAGATCGTGCTGGACGGCGGCCTGACCGTCAGATCCGGCTGAGAACGGGTCTCAGGCTCGAAGCATCCGCCGCAACAGCTTGCCGGTCGGCGTCCGCGGCAGCTCCGTGACGACCTGGATCTCCTTGGGTCGCTTCACGCTGCCGAGGCGCTCGCGGCAGTACAGATCCAGTTCGGACACCAGCGGTGAATCGTCGTGCACCGTGGTGCGAGGCACCACGAAGGCAACCGCAATCTCCCCGAACGCGGGATCAGGCATGCCGACCACCGCGCAATCCACCACATGCGGGTGTTCGATGAGCGCCGCTTCCAGCTCCTGCGGGTAGATGTTCACTCCGCCGGAAATGATCATGTCGTCTTGGCGGTCGACGATGTAGAGGAAGCCCTCCGCATCGACGTAGCCGATATCGCCGATGGTCTGGTATCCCTGCGGCGACGTTCTGTCCCGCGTCTTCTCCGGTGCATCGAAATACGCGAAGGGTGGAACGCCGGAGAAGTAGATGCGGCCGACCTGCCCTGCCGGCAGTTCGCTCCAATCGTCGCCGAGGATGTGCAGGGTGCCACGGACGGACCGGCCGACGGAGGTCGGCCTCTCGAGCCACTCGGCCGACGTGATGGTACAGGTGCCGATGCTCTCGCTGCCGGCATAATATTCCTGGATGATCGGCCCCCACCACGCGATCATCGCGCGCTTGACGGGGATCGGGCACGGCGCAGCGCTGTGCAACGCGAGCCGATGGTGCGGGGCCCGGTGGCGCCCGCGCCGCTCCTCCGGGAGCGACAGGAGGCGCTGAAACATGCTCGGGACCCATTGCGAGTGGGTCACGCCCTCGCGCTCGAGGATGTCGAGCGCAGCCTCCGCATCGAACTTGCGCATGAGGTGCACCATGCCGCCGGCCGCGATGGTGGCGAGGCTGAAGCGGAGCGGCGCCGCATGGTAGAGCGGTGCCGTGGACAGGTAACGGGAGTCGGGGTCGATCCCGTAGAGCCGCAGCAATTCGCCTGCGAAGGGGGGTGGGCCCGATCCATCCGCCGGGAGCGGCCGCCACACTCCCTTTGGCGCGCCTGTCGTGCCGGAGGTGTAGAGCATCAGTCCCCCGGGCGTCTCGTCCGGGATCGGTGTGTCCGGCTGCGCCGCGAGTGCATCGTGCAACTCCGTCATCCCGGCCAGCTTGCCCCCGAGCGAGAACCAGTGCGGCGTCGAGCCGACTTCCGCCCGGACGCTGGACGCAGCCTGGAGGGTGCTGTCGACCAGCGCGAACCGCGCCTTCGAGTTCTCGATCACGTAGCCCGCGTCTCGCGCCGATGCAGCGCTCGACACCGGCGTGAAGTAGAGGCCGGCCCGATAGGCTGCCCAGGCGAGCGCGAAGATCACCGGATCGTTCGCGACGCTCGCCGCGACGTGGTCGCCGCGCCTCAGGCCAAGCGATCGGAACAAGTGCGCGATGCGGTTTGCCGTCGCCTCCAACTCGCCATACGTGACGATCGCATCACCAGCCTTTGCGGCGATCCGACCTGGCTCCCTACGCGCCCAATCCCGCAATCCGAAATCCACGTAGCCGCCCTCCCCTGCTGCCTTGTTGCCGCGCGATCAGGCGCGGTTCGCTCCTGCGGGCGTCGTCCCTGCTTCCGGCGCATCAGGCGCGTGGCTGAGAGCGAGCAGGTTCGCCTTGATGCGAGCCAAGGCGCCTTCCAGCGCTGCGACTTCCTCGTCGGACAGGCCGGCGAAGACGCGCAGGTTCAACTCGTGCCCCACCCGACGCATGGCGTCGGTCATGTGCAGGCCGCGATCCGTCGGCGCCACGAGTTTCACGCGGCGATCATCTTCGGACGCGTCCCGACGCACATAGCCCGCGGCTTCCAGGCGATCGATCAGCCCGCCGAGCGCGGCCTTCCCCATATCCAGGCTCTTTGCGAGCTCGACCTGGGAAACGGGTCGGCCCCGCCGGCGCCCGAGTTGCGCCAGGACCCACCATTGTGACGGCGTGAGGCCGTGCGGGCGCATGGCTTCATCGAAGAAGGCACGTCTCAGCCGCGAGACGTCGTGCATCAGGTAGCCCGCACGGACGCCGAAATCGGCATCATCCCGGCGCCTCTCCTCCGCCCTAGGGGAATGATTGTTCTTGCCCATATCGTATACTGGCATACGATCTGAACGCGTCAACGGGCTCGACCCTCGTTGGGCGCTGAACGGGGAGCGACAATGCCCGGCCTCGACGTCGAGAAGCCTACCTACATGCTGGATGAGGAACTTGCCCTCTTCGAGAACACGGTTGCGCGCTTTCTCGACAAGCATGCAGCACCGGCGCAACGGCGCAGCTGGCGAGAGAACGGCTGCGTCGACCGGGACCTTTGGCTCGCTGCCGGCGAGGCGGGCCTGCTCGGCGTGTCGGTCCCGGCGGAATTCGGCGGTCACGGCGGGGACTTCCGGCATGAGGCTGTGCTCATCCGCCAGTTGGGCATCAAGCATGCGGGGAGTTTTGCCCTCCCGCTGCACAACGCCGTCGTTGCGCCGTATCTGGTGAGCTACGCGAGCGAGGCTCAGCGGCGGCGGTGGCTACCGAGCGTCGTGAGGGGAGAGACCGTGCTGGCGGTCGCGATGACGGAGCCGTCCGCCGGATCGGACCTCCAGGCCATCCGGACCACCGCCACGCGGGATGGGGATCGATATCGGATCAACGGTCAGAAGACCTTCATCTCGAACGGACTCCATGCCGACCTCGTCATCGTGGCAGCGAAGACGGACGCGTCCGCGGGGGCGAAGGGCGTGTCGCTATTCCTCGTCGAGGCGAGCAGCCCGGGCTTTCGGCGCGGCGCACTGCTCGACAAGCTGGGCCAGGAGGGACGGGACACGACCGAGCTGTTCTTCGACGACGTCATCGTGCCGGCGGAGAACCTGCTCGGAGGCCAGGAGGGGACCGGCTTCCGCATGCTGATGGAGAAGCTGCCGCAGGAACGCATGGTCATCGCCCTCCAGTCGCTCGCCATGATCGAGGCCGCACTCGAGACCACGATCGGCTACGCGAAGGAGCGGACAGCGTTCGGCCGACGCCTGATCGAGTTCCAGAACACTCAGTTCAAGCTTGCGGAGTGCAAGACCAGCGCGACCGTCGCACGCGTCTTCGTCGACCACTGCGTCGGCCTGTTGCTGCAGGGCCGCCTCGATGCCGCAACGGCCTCGATGGCCAAGCTCTGGGTCAGCGAAGCACAGGGCAAGATCGTCGACGAGTGCCTGCAGCTGCATGGCGGCTACGGTTACATGACCGAGTACCCGATCGCGGAGATGTACAAGGACGCGCGCGTCGCCCGCATCTATGGCGGAACAAGCGAGATCATGAAGCTGATCATCGCGCGCTCGCTGTAGGGCCAGTCGCCGGCTGCGGCCAGTAGCGGTCCCGCAGCAGGCGCTTGTTGAGCTTGCCGGTGGGTGTCCGAGGCAGTTCATCCGTGAAGTCGATGCTGCGCGGGCAGGCGATCGAGGCGAGTTCGGCCCGGCAATGGGCGATCAGCTCTCGTCCGAGCGCCTCGCCCGCATCGATGCCCGGCAGCGGCTGAACGACGGCCTTGACCACCTCGCCCATGTCTTCGTCCGGAACGCCGAACACGGCGGCATCCAGGACCTTCGGATGGCTCGCCAGTAGGTCTTCGCAGGCCTGCGGATAGACGTTCACGCCGCCGCTGTTGATGACATAGGCTTTCCGATCGGTGAGGTAGAGGAATCCTTCCGCATCGACATAGCCGACATCGCCGACCGTGGCCCAGCCTTGCGCATTGTACGCGGCAGCCGTCTTCTCCGGTTCCTCGTGGTAGGAGAAGCGTGGCCCGTCTTCGAAATAGACCGTGCCGATCTCGCCCGGCGGTTGCACCACCCCATCCTCCCCGACGATGCGCAGCTTTCCCACGACCGCGCGGCCGACCGTGCCGGGATGGGCGAGCCAGGCTGGGCTGTCGACCATCGTGAAGCCATAAGCCTCCGTCGCACCATAGTATTCGACGAGGATCGGGCCCCACCAGGAGATCATGTCGCGCTTGACCTGGATGGGGCATGGCGCGGCGGCATGGACCGCGATGCGCAGGCTCGCGAGGTTGTAGCGGGCTCGTGTCTCCGCCGGCAGTTTCAGCATCCGCACGAACATCGTCGGCACGAGTTGCGAATGCGTGATGCCGTATTGCTCGACGTGCCGGAGGAAGCTCTCGGCGTCGAAGCGGCGCTCGATCACGACCGTGCCTCCGAGCGCCACGGTCATCATGGAGAACAGCAGCGGCGCGGCGTGATAGAGCGGAGCCGGCGAGAGATAGATGGCATCGGAGCCAAGGCCGCTCACGTCACGGCAGAGCGCCAGCTGCAGTTCCCCGACCGTGTCGATGGGCACGTCTCGGAAGACCGGCTTTATCCCCTTCGGCCGCCCGGTCGTGCCGGACGAGTAGTTCATGATGTAGCCGGCGCGCTCGTCCGCAATCGGCCGCGGCGGCATCGCGTTCGCGGCCTCCTCGTAGGAGCCGAAACCGGGGATGTCGCCACCAACCGCGAGACGGTGCAGGCTTTCCGGCAGGTCGGGGAGGATCGCGCCCGCCATGTCTGCCTGACCGCTGCCGACGACGAGAAGCTTGGCGCCGCAATTGCCGACGACATACGAGACTTCTCCGGGCCGCAGATGCGTGCTGATCGGCGTGCAATAGAGGCCGGCCCGCTGCGCTCCCCAGCATAGGACGAACAGTTCCAGCCGGTTTTCCATCAGGATGGCGATGTGATCGCCGATCCCAATGCCGAGTGACCGGAAGAGCTGCGCAGCCTGGTTCGATGCGTCGTCGAGTTCGCGGTAGGTCAGCGTCTCGTCGCCGTCCGCGATGCGGTACGCGATCTTGTCGGGATGTGTCGCGACGTGTTGCGATGGGTGCGGCATTGCCGCAGCCGCCTACTGAGCCGGGTCCAGATGCTTGCAGCCGCCCTCCGCGATCGGGCGCACCAGTTCGGCTCCCTTAACTGTCTGACGGATGCTCAGCAGGTCCCACTCGGATTTGACGTCCTTAGGCGCCTTCACCTCGGCCAGCATCATGTCGTTCTGCAACCGACCGTCCGGCCTGATCCTGGCGCCCCGCCCGATGAAATCGTCGACCGGAAGCTCCTTCATCTTGCGCATCACGTCGAGGCCCTTGTCGGTCTTCGCGGCCTCGACCGCCTTGAGGTAGTGGCGCACGGCACTGTAGACGCCGGCCTGGTTCTGTGTGGGCATGCGGCCGTTCTGGAGCGCCGCGTACTTCTTGGCGAAGGCGCGGCTCGCCTCGTCATGGTCCCAGTAATAGGCCGTCAGGTATTGCAGGCCCTGGGCGGCCTCCGCGCCGACTGCCTTTACCGAGGTGAGATAGAAGATCAGAACCGCGAGTTTCTGGCCGGCCTTCGTGATGCCGAATTCGCTCGCCTGCTTGATCGCGTTGGGCGTGTCCTGCCCGGCATTGGCGAGCGCAACGATCTTGGCCTTCGAGGCCTGGGCCTGGAGGAGGTATGAACTGAAGTCCGGCGTCGAGACGGGATGGAGCACCGACCCGATGATCGCGCCGCCGAGCGAGGCCAGAATCTTGCCGACCTCCTCCTGGATGGCCTTGCCGAAAGCGTAGTCGGCCGTCACGAAGTACCAGGTCTTGCCGCCATCCTGGAACACCGCCCGGGTCAGGCCCTGTGCGAGCGCATAGGTGTCGTATATCCACAGCGCGCCGACCGGCGAGCACGCCTTGCCGTAGAGGTCGGCATGCGCCGAGCCGACATGGAGCACGACCTTCCCGCGCTCGCGACCGATCTCCTGCACGGCCAGCGACACCGCGGAATTGGCGAGATCAGCAATCACGTCGAAGCCGCGCTCGTCATAGAGCTGGCGGGCCTGCGTCGCGGCGATGTCGGCCTTGTTCTGGTGATCGATCGGCACGAGTTCGATCCGTGCGCCAGCCACCTTGCCGCCGAACTCGTCGATCGCGACCTGCGCGGCCGATACCGACCCAAGTCCCGCCGGGTCGGAGTACTGGCCGGACTGGTCGTTCATCACGGCGATCCGCACGACATTGTCGGAGATCTGCGCCGCGGCTCCGCCGGCCCAGCCGAGCGCCAAGCTCAAGGCCAGTGTACCCAACCTCAACCCACCCATCGGCATTCCTCCCATTGTGACTTGTCCGGCGGGCTTCTCGTCCCGCTCAGATCACGTTGCGCAGTCCCGATTCCGGCACCTTCTTGCCGTCGCGATATTCGTAGACGCCGCGGCCGACCTTGCGCCCGAGGCGGCCCGCTTTGACCATCTTGGTGATCAGCGGGCAGGGCCGGAACTTCTCGCCAAGCGTTTTGTGCAGGTAGTTCAGCACCGCCAGCCGCGTGTCCCATCCCGTGAGGTCCCCGAGTTCGAGGGGGCCCATCGGGTGGTTGAAGCCGAGCCGCATGGCCGTATCGATGTCCTCGGCCGTCGCGGTGCCTTCCAGCAGCATCCACATGGCCTCGTTGCCGGCCATTGCGGACATCCGGCTCGTCGTCAGGCCGGGCGTTTCGTTGACCAGGATGGAGGTCTTGCCGATCGCCTCGCACCAGGCCTGCATGCCGGCGATGGTGGCGGCCGACGTCTCGATCCCCCGGACGATCTCGACCAGCTTCATCTTGTGCACGGGGTTGAAGAAATGCATCCCGATCACCCGGCCGGGATCGGCCGTGAAGGCCGCGATCTCCGTGATGCTGAGGGCCGAGGTGTTGGTGGCCAGGATCGCATCGCGCGGCAAGATCGGATCGACCCGCCGCACGATGTCGGCCTTGATCGCGAGGTCTTCCGATGCGGTCTCGACCAGAAGCTCGGCGTCGGCTGCGACCTTCTCCAGATCAGTCGTCGTGGAGAGAAGCTCGCGCACGGCGCCGGCCTTTTCGGCGTCGAGCTTGCCGAGGCGAATACCCTCCTGCACGATGCCATGAATGTTCTCGGCTGCCTTCTCGGCCGCCTGGGATCGAACATCCATCAGGACCGTACGATGCCCGGTCGTCGCGAAGGCATGGGCGATGCCGGTCCCCATCAATCCGGCCCCGACCACCACGACCCGCCGCGGCTGCGTACCCTGCGCCATTGCGCTTCTCCTCAGCGGCCGGTGAAGTTCGGCGCGCGCTTTTCCTTGAAAGCCTTGGCGGCCTCGACGCGGTCCTCCGTCGAGAGCAGGAGGGCGAAGAGGTCGCGTTCGTGTTGCAGGGCAGCGCCCAGGCTCATCGACGCCCCGGAACGCGCCGCCTCCTTGACGTAGCTCGCGGCGACTGGCGGCTTCGACGCGATCACCTCCGCGATGCGCATCGCCTCCGCGAAGAGCGTGTCCGCATCCGGAAAGACGCGCGATACCAGACCGATCCGATGCGCCTCGGCGGCATCGATCCGCTCGCCGGTCAGCATCATGTCGAGTGCCTGCCCGAGGCCGACCAGCCTTGGAAGACGCTGCGTGCCGCCGGCCCCGGGGATGAGGCCGAGATTGACCTCCGGCAGCGCCAGCTTGGCGTCCGCGGACGCAAACCGCAGATCACAGGCCAGCGCGATCTCGAGGCCGCCGCCGAAGCAGATGCCGTGGATCGCTGCGATGACGGGCTTCGAGAAGCGCTCCAGCGACTCGACATAGGCGCCGTGCGCCATGCGGTGGCGGGCCTGCGTCACAGTCTCGTCGGCCCGGAATTCCTTGATGTCCGCTCCGGCACAGAAGCCGCGGGGCCCCGCTCCCCGCAGCACGACAGCGCGGATCGCAGGATCGTGCTCGAACGAGGCGAGCGCCTCGGGCAATGCCCGGCGGATCTCGTTGTTGATGGCGTTCAGCGAATCGGGGCGGTTCAGCGTCAGCAACGCCACGGCGCCCGCGCGTTCGATCAACAGGGCCGGGTCCTGCGTTGCCACGCGTCTTGTCCTCCCTGCTGGCCTCGTGCGGCCAGCGGCCGGGCCAAGCTAGGACCGCGTCCAGAGCCTCGCAAGAAAATTCTTCACTGAAGATTGTTTTTGGAAAAGGCCCCTTCCAGCACGATCACAGGCTTGCCGATGCTGGCCCGCCGGCGCAGTTCCGCGAGCACGTCCGGGAACTCGGAGAGCGCCCGGGTCGACGTCGGCGACGGCCGGATGAGCCCGTCGGCGAGGAGCCCGACGAGGCGGGCCAGCAGGCGCTCGTTGGCCTCGGGTTCGGCCTGCATGAAGCCACCCCAATCGACCCCGACGATGCTGGCCCGCTTCAGCAGCGGCAGGTTCAGCGGAATGCGGCCGATCTCGCCATCCGCGAAGCCGACCACGAGGAAGCGGCCACCGGGCCCCAGCGACCGGAAGGCGGTCTCGGACAGGCTGCCACCGACGGGATCGACGACAATGTTCACCGGACGACCGACAGCCGCGGTCAGCGCCCTACGCCAATCCGGGCGGGTGTAGTCGATCACATTGTCGGCGCCGCGCCTCAGGCAATGCGCCCGCTTTTCTTCGGTGGAAGCGGCAGCAACCACGGTGGCGCCAAGCGCCTTGGCGACATCGATGGAGGCCTCCCCGACCGTGCCGGCCGCCCCGAGGACGAGGACGACCTCTCCCGGGCGCACGTGCCCGCAGCTCTCCAGGCTGTAGAGAGCGGTCGCGTAGGACGACAGGAAGGCTGCGCCGGTCGTGGAAGGCGTGCCTTCCGGCAGGACTGCGAAGTGGCCCCTTTTCGCAAGGGCGAATTCGGCAAGGCAGCCGCCGAAAGCCGTTCCCGCGACGCGCCTGCCGACGAGCGCGGGATCGATGTCCCGACCGCCTGCCTCGACGATGCCGCAGAATTCCCGCCCCGGGATCATGGGAAGGTCAGGCTTCTCCTGGTAGCGCCCGGCCAGCAGCACGGTATCGAAGAAGCCGACGCCGACCGCCTCGACGCGCACCAGGACCTCGTTCGGCCCAGGCTTGGGCGCCGGCACATCGGCGAGCTCAAGCGAAGGCTCGTCTCCGAACGCCGTGCAGATCAGCGCGCGCATGTTTCCCGCCCCAGAGGTCGCGCAGGCCGCGCGCCGATTGACACGCAATAAACAATCATATGTGATGGATTCAAGAGAATGCGGCGGACGAACCATGCCGGCGCATCCGGGACGAAACGCTCCCTCGCCAGCTAGCCGGACCGGATCGGGTGTCGCCGAGGTCGTCGCCCCGGTGCTGGTGGGGCGGGGATGGACGGAAGATCATGACCTGGCAGCTACCGGTGCTTCCCTTCTTCGACGAGCCGCATCGTCGTCTCGCGGAGCGGATCGCGTCGTGGTGCGATGCGAATGCGGCGCTGCTCGATCAGCATCCCGATGCCGACGGGATGGAGGCGACGTGCAGGGCGATCCTGTCGAGCCTCTCGGAGGCCGGCTTCGGCGAGTATGTCGTGCCGCATGTCGTCGAGGGGCGGGTCCAGCGGCCGGACGTCCGCTCGATCTGCATCCTGCGGGAGGCAATCACCTACCGGTCGTTCCTCGCCGACACGATGTTCGTGATGCAGGGGCTAGGCACGGCGGCCCTCTGGAACTGGCAGGACACGGACGCGCGCGACCGCTATCTTGACGGCGCGCGGCGCGGCACGCATGTCGCGGCGCTCGCCCTGACCGAGCCCGAGACGGGCTCGGACGTCGCGGCGATCACCACCCGGGCTGTCCGCGACGGTGACGACTACGTCATCGACGGAGCCAAGGCCTGGATTTCCAGCGCCGGCATCGCGGACCATTACGTCGTCGTGGCCCGGACCGGCGAAGGCCCGGGCGCGAAAGGCCTTTCCGCCTTCATCCTCGATGCCGACACGCCCGGCCTCCGGGCCGGGCCCCCGGTCGAGATGATCGCACCTCATCCAATCGGGCCAGTCGCCTTCGAGGGCTGCCGTGTGCCCGGGTCGCGCCGCATCGGCCCGGCCGGCGAGGGCTTCAAGGCTGCCATGGCGACCTTCGACATCTTCCGCCCGACCGTTGGCGGCGCGGCGGTCGGCGCTGCCCGGCGCGCCCTGGACGAGACCATCGCACGCGTGACCACCCGGCGCCTCTTCGGCAAGACAATGGCCGAGATGGAATCGGTTCAGGCGAAGATCGCCGACATGACGGCGGACACCGAGACCGCTGCCTTGATGGTCTATCGTGCTGCCTGGACGGCGGATGTGGTCGGCGGGCGCGTGTCGCGGGAATCCGCGCTCGCAAAGCTGGTCGCCACCGAGGCGGCAGGCCGCGTCATCGACAGCGCGGTCCAACTCTTCGGGGCGCTGGGTGTTTCGCAGGGCTGCGTGATCGAGCAGCTCTATCGCGACGTGCGGCCGATGCGCATCTACGAGGGCGCGTCTGAAGTCCAGAAGGTCGTGATCGCGCGCAGCATGCTTCGCGCTCGGGCGTAACGGCGGGGCGCTCGCCTTGGGAGGAAAATCGATGAGCAGGCAGGCCGTGATCGTGGATGCGATCCGCACGCCCATGGGGCGCGGCAAGGCCGGAGGTGCATTGTCCGAGGTGCACCCGGTGGAGCTCCTGGCCGGTCTCCTGAAGGAGATCGTCGCGCGCAACGGGGTCGACCCCACAACGGTCGACGATGTGATCGTCGGATGCGTCAGCCAGGTCGGCGAGCAATCCGCGACGCCAGGCCGGATGGCGCTGCTGGCGGCCGGCTTTCCGACCCATGTCCCCTCGACCACCATCGACCGCAAATGCGGTTCCAGCCAGCAGGCGATCCACTTCGCCGCGCAAGGGATCGCGGCAGGCGCCTACGACATCGTCATCGCGGGCGGTATCGAGTCGATGAGCCGCATCCCGATGGGCAGCGCGCGCATGGGTCAGGATCCATTCGGCCCGAAGGTCAACGAGCGGTTCGCACCGGGTCTCGTCTCGCAGGGCATCTCGGCCGAACTCGTGGCGAGTCGCTGGGGTTTCGACCGCGAGGACCTCGACCGCTACGCCGCTCGTTCCCACGATTTAGCCGCGAGGGCCCGTGAGGGGGGCGGCTTCAGTCAGGAGATCGTGCCGGTTTCGGTGAACGGCCGGGACGTGTCGTCGGACGAGACGATCCGGCCGGGAACCACCGTCGACGCGCTCGGTCAGCTGAAGGTTTCGTTCCGCACAGACGCCGCAGCCGAGCGCTTTCCGGAGATCGGCTGGCACGTCACGGCCGGAAACTCCTCGCAAATCACTGACGGCGCCGCCGTACTGCTGATCATGAGCGAGGAGGCCGCAAAGCGCCTCGGGCTCAAGCCGCGCGCCCGCTTCGTCGCGTACGACGTCTGCGGCGATGACCCGCTCCTGATGCTCACGGCCCCGATTCCGGCCACGCAGCGCATCCTGAAGAAGAGCGGGATGAAGCTCGGCGATATCGGGCACTACGAAGTCAACGAGGCCTTCGCTCCGGTTCCGCTCGCCTGGGCCAAAGAGCTCGGCGCGGATCCCGAGCGCCTCAATCCACGCGGCGGCGCGATCGCGCTCGGCCACCCGCTCGGCGCATCAGGCGCGCGGCTCATGACCACGATGCTGCATGCGCTCGAGCAGACGGGCGGGCGCTACGGTCTCCAGACCATGTGCGAGGCTGGCGGCATGGCGAACGCCACAATCATCGAGAGGCTCTGAGGACACTCACCATGGATGTTTCCGGCATCACCGCACTCGTCACCGGCGGAGCCTCGGGCCTTGGTCGCGCTTCGGCCGAGCGCCTGCTGAAGCTTGGCGCGAAGGTGGTGATCCTCGATCTCCCGGGCTCGCCCGGCGAGGAGGTCGCGCGGGAACTCGGGCCTTCGGCCCGCTTCGCCGCGGCCGACGTGACCGACCCGGATAGCGTCGCGCGGGCCGTGGCGGCCGCCGAGGAGTTCGGCCCCCTCCGCGCCGTGATCCATTGCGCCGGCCGGGGCGGCCCGGTGCGGGTCGTCGACCGGGACGGGAATCCTGGGTCGCTGGAGCAGTACGAAGCAATCATCCGCATCAACCTCATCGGCAGCTTCAACGTCCTGCGGCTCACGGCAGCCAGCATGGCGAAGAACGAGCCGCTCGGCGAGGAGCGCGGCGTCGTGGTGATGACGGCTTCGATCGCCGCGTACGAAGGCCAGATCGGCCAGATCCCCTACGCCTCCTCGAAGGCTGGCATCGTGGGCATGACCCTCGTGGCTGCGCGCGACCTCGCAAGCCGCGGCATCCGCGTCTGCACCATCGCGCCGGGTGTGTTCGACACGCCGATCCTCGCCCGCGTGAAGCCTGAGGTTAAGGCGGCGCTCGGCGCATCGGTGCCGAACCCGCCGCGCCTTGGCCAGCCGCACGAATTCGCGCTGCTGGCGAGCCACATCGTCGAGAACCCGATGCTCAACGGCGAGACGATCCGACTCGACGGCGCACTGCGCATGACGCCGCGCTGATCGTTATGGCAGAGGTCGTCCACCTTGAGATCGAGGACGGGATCGCGATCGTCACGATCGACCGTCCCGAGGTTCGCAACGCGATCAACGATGCGGTCGCGGCCGGGATCTCGGCCGCCATGGACGCGCTCGATACTCGAGAGGATCTGCGCGTCGGCATCCTGACGGGAGCGGGCGGCACGTTCTGCTCCGGCATGGATTTGAAGGCCTTCCTGGCCGGACAGTTGGGCGTCGACGCGAGCCGGGGCTTCGGCGGCCTGACCGGGCGTCCGCCCGAGAAGCCGCTCATCGCGGCGGTCGAAGGCTATGCGCTCGCGGGCGGCTGCGAACTCGCGCTCGCCTGCGACCTGATCGTGGCCTCGCGCGAGGCCAGGTTCGGGCTGCCGGAGGTGAAGCGCGGGCTGGCCGCCGCGGCCGGCGGGCTCCTGCGCTTGCCGCGGCAGATCCCGCCGCGCATCGCTATGGAGATGATCCTGACCGGCGAGCCTGTCGCCGCTGAGCGTGCCGCAGCGCTCGGGCTGGTCAATCGGGTCGCGGAGCCCGGAGCAGCGCTCGCGGCCGCGCGGGAACTCGCGCGTTCGATCGCGCGAAATGGGCCGCTGGCGGTCCGCATGTCGAAGCGGGTTGCCGTGGAGGCGCAGGACTGGTCGTCTGCCGAGATGTTCGAGCGGCAGAAGGCGATCACGGACCCAGTCATGACCTCCGCCGATGCACGCGAGGGCGCGCGCGCCTTCGCGGAAAAGCGCGAGCCGGTCTGGACGGGCCGCTGACCGCGCGGCGGCTTTACGCTGCCGCGTCCGCCTCCAGGAAGTTGACGGAGGTGCCACCGCAAACGTTCAACACCTGCCCCGTGACGAACCGGGCTTCGTCCGAGCAGAAGAACGCGACGGCCTGGGCGATGTCCTCCGGCTCGGCGATGAAGCCGACCGGGATGCCGCTGTTCATCTTGCGCTCGAACCAGCCGCCGACCTCGTTATGGGCCTGGAGCATCCAGGTCCGAGTCGCGCCGGGCGCCACGACATTCGCCGTGATACCGTCCCGGCCGAGTTCCAGCGCCCAGGTCCGGACGATGCCGGTCATGGCCGCCTTTGCGGCCGAGTAGCCCGTACGCTCCTGTTTTCCGAGCGCCGCGCGGCTCCCGATCGTGACGATGCGGCCGATCCCGGCACGCTTCATCGACGGCACGACCACTTGTCCCAGTGCGATAGGCGAGGTCGTCGAGATCTCGATCTCGCGACGCACATCGGGGAGTGTCAGGCTCTGGAGCGAAGCCGGCACACATATCCCGGCATTGTGGACGAGACGGGTAACGCGCCGGTCGCCAATCGCGGCCCGCAGCGTCGCGGCGGCCGCCTCTGGTTGCTCGAAGTCGACCTCCACGAATTCATCGACCCGATCGTGCTCGGGCCGGATCCGGTCCATGACGATGATGCGCCGGCCCTTGTCCGCAAGCAGGCGGCATACCGCCTGCCCGATACCGCGGCTTCCTCCAGTCACGACGGCCCAGTCGTCCATCAGTTCCCCTCCCCTTCTTCGCTATGCGGCGCGGTCAAAGTTCGAGCGAGTAGACGCGAGCGGCGGTACGGCTGAAGAGGTCGGCCTTCTCCTCGGCCGACGCACCTTGGGCCGTCCGCTTAAAGCCGTTCCACAGCACCGCGTAGCTGCACGACAGCTGGTCCACCGGGAAGTTGCTTTCGAACATGCACCGGCGCGTTCCGAAAGCTTCGATGCACGTCTCGACATAGGGGCGCCACGCCTTGGCGAGGTCCTCCGAAGAGGGTGGAACATCGAGCTCATGGAAACCGAAGCCGCTGATGCGCATGGCCAGGCCGCCGATCTTGACCGACACGTTCTCGTGGCGCGCGACCTCCTGGATGCCCTTCTTCCAGATGGCGAAGACCTCGTCGCGCTTCCCGGCATAAGGTCCGATGCCGAGTGGTCCGCCGACATGGTCGAGCACGATCGAGGTACCGGGAAAGGCGCCGGCAATGTCCGCGACGTCGGACAGCTGGTGGTGATAGACCCAGGAATCGAAGACGAGACCCAGCTTCTCGAGGCAGGCGAAGCCCTCCCGCAATGTCGGGTCGAGCAACAGCTTCTCCGGCGGCGTGCGCAGTGTCGAACGAACGCTCGGATCGGGGTCCCACGAGGTGGACTGGCGGATGCCTTTGAAGCGGCCCTTGCCCGCTTCGATGTGGGCCCGGAGCACCGCCTCCACCCCTGCCCCCTCGCGCAGGTCGGCGTATGAGATAATTCCCGCGTTGATGCGCGTCCTGCCGCCGTAGCGGCCGGCGTCACTCTCCTCCCCGATCCGGGTCATCGTCTCGGTCTCTCCAACCGGACGCATGTTCTCCGGCCCGGAGCTGCGATAGCCCTCCGTGCAATCGGCGAAGACGGTCGCCACCACGTTGTGGCCGGCGCCGAGATCGGCTGCGAACTCCTCGCCCATGTAGCGGACGCGCGGCTCGTCCCACAGGTGATGGTGCGGATCGACGATCGGCAGATCGGGCTCCAGGATCGGCTCCTGGCGTTTGGCCAGCCAGGCGGGATCAGACGAGGGCAGTATCGCGCGCTGCGTCGCTCCAGTGGCGCTATTGGTCATCTCGCTCCCTTGTCCGTTCTCAGCAACGCTTCGCGGTCGCCTTGCAAGCCGCGCCAGCCGACGACCCGCGCACGAAATTCGTTGCAACAATCAATCCGGAATGCTTTTTTGTCAAACAAGTCGGTGGATCGCTGGCCTGTGCGGCGGCAAAGTTGCGGCCCGAGGTATCGGCCGGGCACGACAACAATGGGAGGAACTCTTGGGAGACGATCGCTTCCTGGGCGGAACGGCTCGGCTGAACCGCCGCACTGCACTGGCATTGATGGCCGGCGCGCTCGCAGCACCTTCGATTGCCCGGGCGGACAAGTACCCCATCCGGCCGGTCAGGTTCATCGCGCACTGGTCAGCTGGAGGAGCGACCGACACGCTGGCGCGGATCTACTGCCAGAAGGTCGGCGAGATCGCCGGGCAGCAATTCATCGTGGAGAACCGGTTGGGCGGTGGCGGTCTCATCGGCGCTGACGGCATCGCGAAGGCGGAGCCCGACGGGTACACGGTCGGACTTGGCTCCATCACCACGAACTCGGTGCCGCGGCTCCTTTATTCCAAGATGGCGTTCGATCCTGCGAAGGACTTCACGTTCATCGGCGGTCTCTGGAAGCTCCCCAACATCGCGGTCGTGCCGAAGTCTCTCGGGGTCAAGACGATGCCGGAGCTGATCGCGCTGCTGAAGAAGAACCCCAACAAGTACTTTTTCGGCTCCTCGGGCGCCGGGACCACGACCCACCTTGCCGGGGAGATGTTCAAGCAGCTCGCGGGGGTCGAGATCGACCACGTGCCGTTCCGGGGCGGCGCGCCAGCCGTGACCGCGATGCTGGGCGGCCAGATACATCTCTATTTCGACAACATTCCCGGGGCATTGCCGCTCGTCCAGTCTGGCGAACTAATCGGACTGGGGATCACGGCCGAGACGCGTGACCCCAATCTCCCCGATCTGCCAGCGCTGAACGAGTTTGTGCCCGGGTTCGACATAACGTCCTGGTGCTGCCTCTGCGGCCCACCCAAGCTGCCCGCCTCGGTGGTCGAGCCGCTGACGACCTGGACCAACCAGGCGCTCGACGACCCGGCGCTGAAGAAGCGCTACGCCGAGCTTGGCGCGACGGCATGGAAGCCGACACAGGAAGAGCTCATCGCCTTCCGGGACGCGGAAGAGAAGAAGTTCACGCCCATCATCGAGAAGATGGGGATCAAGCTGAACTAGGTCTCGTCCGAGCCGCTTTCCACCAATCCTTCGCGTACGAGGCTGAATGACGGGTCCGCTTTCCGGGTTCCGGGTCATCGAGATGGCCGGGATCGGCCCTGCACCCTTTGCCGGCATGATGCTGTCGGACATGGGCGCGGAGGTCATTCGCGTAGACAGGGCTGGCAAGGCGGATCTCGGCATCGACATGCCGCGGACCGCCAACGTGTCGGCCCGCGGTCGACGATCGCTGGTCTTGGACCTTAAATCTCCGGCGGGCATCCGGGCCTTGGAGAAGCTGGCCGCGAAGGCGGATGCGCTGATCGAAGGCTTCCGGCCGGGCGTGATGGAGCGGCTTGGTATCGGTCCGGATCGTCTTGCCGAGATCAACCCGAAGCTCGTCTTTGGCCGCGTCACCGGCTGGGGACAGAATGGCCCCCTCGCCGCCGCGGCAGGCCACGACATCAACTACATCGCCCTGACCGGGATGCTGAACGCGGTCGGCCCCGCCGGAAAGCCCTATCCGCCGCTCAACCTGGTCGGCGATTACGGCGGCGGCGCCATGTTCCTCGCCTTCGGGGTCGTCTGCGCCCTGCTCGAGGCGCAACGATCTGGCAAGGGTCAGGTCGTGGATGCCGCAATGGTGGATGGTGCCGCGACACTCGGCGCGCCGATCTTCGGCATGCTGCAAGCCGGGCTCTGGGCCGACAGGCGGGGCGCCAATCTTCTGGACGGCGGCGCGCCCTACTACGACACCTACGAGACACGGGACGGCCTCTGGGTGGCGGTCGGGCCGATCGAGGGACGCTTCTATGATCTCTTCCTCCAGAAGCTCGGGCTCGACGATCCGGCGCTGAAGGATAGGTCGCCTGAGAACTGGGGCCGCCTCCGCGACGTCTTCGCGTCGGCCTTCAGGACACGGGATCGGGCGGAATGGTGCGAGATCCTCGACGGCACCGATGTCTGCTTCGCACCTGTGCTGTCCCTCGCGGAGGCGCCGCGCCACCCCCACATGGCGGCACGCGGCAGCTTCGTGGAGGTCGACGGCGTGGTGCAGCCTGCTCCGGCGCCGCGCTTCAGCCGCACTCCCGGGAGCGTCCAGTCACCGCCACCCGAAATAGGACACCACAGCCGCGAGGTCCTCGCCGAATGGGGGTTCAGCGAGAAGGAAATCGCGGAGGCGCTCGCATGATGCTCCGCCGGAATCGGGTGCTGGAAGCGCTTGCCGAGGGCCGTCCGGCGCTCGGTGTCGCGACGCAGATGAACAGCCCTGAGGCGGTGGAGGCGATCGGAGCCGTCGGCTACGATTTCACCTACATCGATTGCGAGCACGGATCCTTCTTCCTCGAAGGTGCGGTGCAGATGATCCGGGCCTCCGAGGCTGTCGGGCTGACCCCGATTATCCGTGTTCCGGGACACGACCCGACCTTCATCACGCGCGTTCTCGATGCGGGCGCGATGGGGGTGATCGTCCCGAACGTGTCGACCCGCGGGGAAGCCGAGCAGGTCGTGGCTGCCGCGAAGTACCTGGACGGCGATAATGGCGGCCGGCGGGGCGCATGCCCGGGCACGCGCGCGAGCTGGCACCAGACGACGGACTGGCCCGCTTTCGCGCGCTGGTCGAACGCGAACACGATGGTCTGGGTGTTGATCGAGTCGCCGGAGGGCGTGGCCAACGCGCGTGAGATTGCGGCGGTGCCCGGGCTCGGGGCCGTGATGCTCGGCCCGTTCGATCTCGCCCACGCGATCGGCCGGCCCGGCGAGCCACGCCACCCGCAGGTGGCGCAGGCCTATGACGACGTGATGGCGGCGGCCCGCGACAGCGGCGTCGAGGTCGTCGCCTCGCTGTTCTCTGCTGAACCCGCCTCCATGACCCGCGAGAAGGCCGAATGGCTCGAGAAGGGCGCCCGCATCCTGGTGGCGGGCAGCGACCGGCGCATGCTGGTGCGCGCGCTCGCCGACCGGCTCGCGGCGCTGCGGGCTTGAGCCGTCATCCCTCCGCGGCGCCTGCACGCTCCAGAATCTCCAGCACGTCGGCCGGCTCCCGAACCGGCCGGGGGTTCGTGCGCGCCCAGCGGTCGTGCATCGTCTTCTCGGCGATCGCCGGCAGGCGCGAGCGCGTGACACCGACCTCGGCAAGGCTGCGCGGCAGGCCGAGCCCGGAGATCAGCCGGTCCAGCGCTGCGGCTGCAGTCAGCTCCGGCGCGCCCAGTGACGCTGCGATCCGGTCCTGCCGGCCGCCGCAATGACCCTCGTTCCAGGCCTGCACGAACGGCGCCATCACGCAGGAGGTGTAGCCGTGCGGAACATCGCTGTCGGCGCCGAGCACGTGCCCGATCGCGTGGCTCGCACCCATCGGCACGCCGGCCGAAACGGGGATCATCGACTGCCAGGCACCCACTTGGCACTCGAGCCGGGCCGCGAGGTTGCCCGGATCCGCCTTCACGGCAGGAAGGCCGCGCCCGAGGAGCCGCAACGCGCTCTCCGCGAGGCCATCGCAGAACGGGTTCGAGAGGGCGGACGCCAGTGTCTCTGCGGCGTGATCGACCGACCGGATCCCGGTCGAGAGCCAGAGCCACTCCGGCGTGTGCAGCGTGATCCGCGGATCGAGCACGATCAGAACGGGCGCCATCGTGCGATGGGCATAGGGGGATTTTCGCCGCGTTTCCTCGTCCGTCAGCCCGGCGCTGAAGCTCCATTCGCCGCCCGACAGCGTGGTGGGCACGCAGACGAGCCGGACATCCGGCCCGGCGAATTGGGGGCGCACGACCAGACCGTCCGGTTCGACGCGGGTCCGGAAGCCCTCGAGGGCGGCGACGCTGCGGATGTCGTGCCGGAGGCAAAGCGGCACCGCCTTAGCGGCCTCGATCACCGAGCCGCCACCGACGGCCACCACGAGGTCGGCACCCGCGTCGCGCGCCCGGTCTGCCGCCGCGATCACGTCCGAGCGCGGCACATGGGGCCGGATGCCGTCGATCGTGACGGCGTGGCGGTCGCCGAGTTCGGCCTCGATGTGGGCGATCTCCTCCGTGTTCTTGGCGAGATGCCGGCTCGCAATCAGCACCACGCGCCGCGCGCCCTGCCGTTCCGCCTCGCGGGCGACCGCGGACGCCGCCGGCTCGTCGAGGGTCACGCGCTCGGTGGCGGTCAAGCCGATCTCACTCGCCATCGGTCATCTCCGAACAGTACAGGGAGGCACACGCCATGAGGGGCTCACGATGACGCGCTACACGGTCGGACCCGCGACGATCACGCGGGTCGAGGAAATGCTCGGGCCAGGCGCGCCGCCGGACTTCCTGTTTGCGGGCTTCGATCCGGCCTTGTTCGAGCGGGTCCCGCTGCTGAAGGACCAGGCGTTCTACGACGCGGCCGCCGGGCGTGTGATCTCCAGCGTCCATTCCTGGCTGATCCGCCTGCACGGCAAGACGATCCTGGTCGATACCTGCTCGGGGAACGGCCGCCAGCGAGCGCCCCTCTTCCAGCGCTTCGGCAACCTCGACACACCCTACCTGCAGCGGCTCGCCGAGGCGGGCGCGCGGCCCGAGGACGTCGACATTGTTCTCCTGACGCACCTGCATGTCGATCATGCGGGCTGGAACACGCATTGGCAGGATGGCGCCTGGCGCCCGACGTTCCCGAACGCTCGCTACCTGATGAGCCGCGCCGGACTCGCACGCTGGCTCCCCGGCGGTGACGGGCCGGCTGCCCTGCCCGAGCATGTGGCGGTGTGGGAAGATTCGATCCGGCCGGTGGTGGAGGCCGGACTCGTCGATACGATCGAGCCGGGCGACACGATCGTGCCGGGCCTCACCGTAGCGGCCGCGCCCGGGCACGAGCCGCATCAGTTCGTGGTCCGTTTCGAGGACGGGCCGCGACGGTTCGTCTGCTCGGCCGATGTCCTGCACCAGCCCATCCAGATCTACGCACCGCACCTCAACAGCTGCTTCTGCGAGGACGGCGAGACCGCCCGGGCGACGCGGGCGCGCTACCTGGCCGAATGGGCGGAGAGCGGCGCGCTGATCCTGCCGGTGCATTTCGGCTACCCGCATGCCGGCTACATTCGCCGGGACGGCGACGGATACGCGTTCGAGCCGGCCGTGCCGCTCGCCTGAGACCGCCTCACGCATCCGCCAGGAGCCGGATCTTCCCGGCATGGACGCCGCGCTCCATGTAGGCATGCGCGGCGGCGGCCTCCGCAAGCGGGAAGGTGCGATCCAGGACCGGGCGGATGCGCCCCGCCGCGACCGCCGGCCAGACGTCACGGCGCAGCTGCGCGACGATGCGGGCCTTCTCTGCGACGCTGCGAGCCCGCAGGGTCGAGCCAGTCAGGACGAGCTGCTTCACCATTACCGGCCGGAAATCGAGCGTCGCGCGTGACCCGGCGATGTAGGAGATGTTGACTAGACGACCGCGCGGCGCGAGCGCCTCGACGTTGCGGGCGATGTAGTCGCCGCCGACCACGTCCAGAACGACGTCGACGCCACGGCCGCCGGTCGCCAACGCCACAGCGTCCACGAAGTCTTCACCGCGGTGGTTGATGGCAACGTCGGCACCCAGTGTCCGGCAGAGCGCGCAGCGGGTTTCGTCTCCTGCCGTTGCCAGCACCATGCCGGCACCGAGGTGGCGCACCAGTTGGATGGCGATCGTGCCGATGCCGCTCGCGCCGCCATGGATCAGCACGCTCTCGCCGGCAGCCAGCCGTCCGTGTTCGACAAGGTTCACCCAGCTCGTCGCGACACATTCGGGCAGCGCCGCTGCGTCGGCGATTTCCATGCCGTCCGGAACCGGCAGGCACGAGCCGGCCGGCGCGAGCGCGTATTCCGCATAGCCGCCGCCGGCCAGGAGCGCGCAGACCTGTTGGCCGATGGCCCAGCCTGAGGCGTCCTCCCCCACGGCAGCGACGATGCCCGACACTTCGAGACCGGGGATGTCGGTGGTGCCGGGCGGCGGCGGGTAAAGCCCTTTGCGCTGCTGAAGGTCGCCACGGTTCAGCCCGGCCGCGGCGACGCGGATCAGGATCTCGTCGGGCCCTGGCAGGACGACGGGACGCTGCACGGGCCGCACGACGTCCGGACCGCCGGCAGCGGAGAACTCGATGGCGAGACAGGTCGCCGGAATCGCGGCTCTCATCGGCTTGACACGAATAAAACAATCATATCTGCATGTTTATTGGGTGCAGGCCGTAATGCAAGCGGCCGCGCCATGTCCCGCCCGGGAACGCGGGACCTCTTCGGCGGAACAGGAAACGTCCAGGAACCACGCGCATGGCTGAGAAGAAGAAGGTCCTCGTCACGGGCGCGAGCAAGGGCATCGGGCGCGCGACGCTGGCGATGCTGAACCGGGACGGCTACCGGGCAGTCGGCCTTGCCCGCACCCGGCCGAACGATCTCGAGCCGGGCGAGGAGTTCCACACGGTGGACCTCGCCGATCTTGCGGCTACCAAGGCGCTCGTCGAGGAACTGGCGGCCGAGGGGCCGTTCTGGGGCCTTGTCAACAACGCCGCGATGTCGCCCACCACATCGCTGGAAGACATGACGCTCGAGGACATGGCGGCCTCGATCACGCTCAACATCAACGCGCCGCTCGTCTGCACGCAGGCCGTGATCCCGGGCATGAAGGAGCAGAGAGGCGGCCGCATCGTGAACCTGTCCTCCCGGGCAGCCCTCGGCAAGATCAACCGCACCGCCTACAGCGCCGCCAAGGCGGGCATCATCGGCATGGGCCGGACCTGGGCTCTGGAGCTCGCGCCCTACGGAATCACGGTGAACGCCATCGCGCCGGGCCCTGTCGCGACCGAGCTGTTCCGCACCGCGAGCCCGCCCGGCCATCCGCGCACGCAGGCGCTGCTCGATGCCGTGCCGCTACGCCGGGTCGCCGAGCCGGCCGAACTCGCGCATTTCATCGCCTTCCTGCTGCACGAGCAGTCGGGCTTCATGACCGGCCAGACCCTGCATGTGGACGGCGGCCTCACGATCAGCGCGGTGAAGATCTAGAACCCGCTATTGGTGCAGATCGCCTTGGCGACGAGGCGGTCTGCGCCCGTCACCTCGATCTCGCTCACCGTTTGCGAGCGGCCGCGGCGGAGGACGCGCGCCGTGGCAACGAGGTCGACGCTGCGCGCCGGCGCCAGGTAGCTGATCGTCATCCCGCTCGTAGCGCCGCCCTTCAGGGACGGGTCCGCGCCTGCCACGAAGGCGGCTGCGCCCGCGATGTCGATCCGCGTCGCGATCACGCCGCCATGGATGACGTCCCCGAAGGTGAGCATCCTGGGCCGGAACGGCATCGCGAGCACCGTAACGTCAGGGCTCGCGCTGACCAGCGTGATACCGAGGTCGCGGGCCACCGCGGAACCCAGCGTGACATCGAACAGGAGATGGCGCAGCGCCGGATGCAGCGTGTCCGTCATGCGAGCGGCTCGCCGATCACGGCCCGGCCATTGCGGATCACAGTAGCGTTGCGGGCCGTCACGCGTGCCTCGAACGACACGACGTCTCCGTCTCGCCACAGATCGACCGACACGGTCTCGCCGGGAAACACCGGCGCCGAGAAGCGGGCCTGGTGGGCATGGAGCCGAGCCGGCTCGCCCTCGGCGAAGGCTGCGAGCACCGCCCGTGCCGTCAGCGCGAAGGTACATAGCCCGTGCAGGATTGGGCGCTCGAACCCGATGCTGCGGGCGAAGTTCGGCGAAACGTGGAGCGGATTCCAGTCGCCTGAGAAACGGTAGATCAGCGCCTGGTTGCCGGCCGTCGGGATGTCGATCCGGGCATCCGGAAGCCGATCCGGCACGGTGTGCGGCGGAGGCTGGCCTTCGCGCGGACCGCCGAAGCCGCCCTCGGCCCGCCCGAAGGCCGTCGTGAGGATCCGGGCGAGCGGCTTGTCCGACCCCTCGAGGTAAAGGAGCTTCTCCTGGCAGAACACGGCGCCCTTGCCCGGCCCTTTGTCCCAAGCGCCGAGCATCCGCCCCTCCGAGACGACCGCGCCTGCCGGCGGGATCGCGCCGAAGAGCTCGATCGCGTGCTCGCCGTGCAGTTGGAACCGGCGGTCGATCTCCAGATTGGAGAGCGGGCCTCCTGCAAAGCCGAGCACCACCGCGAAGGTTGGAAAGACGCGCTGGTCCTCCTCGGTCACGAAGCGCAGCTCGCGCTCGTTGGTCGGGTCGGTCCCGAGCCCGATGCCGAGCGCGTACAGCATCGCGTCGCGCTCGCCCCACGTCACGCGGTCGCGGCAGCGGCGAGCCATCAGGTCCGCGTAGTCGAGCGCCATGGCGGGTATCAGGCGACGGAGCGGGACTGGTCCGACCAGTACGGCGCGCGCAAAGCCTTGCGGTCGAGCTTGCCGAGCCCGGTCAGCGGCAGCTCTGCCACGATATCGATGGATTTCGGCGCCCACGGGCCGCCCCGCCGCGCCTTCACGTGCTCGCGCAACGCCTCGACGCCCACCTCGGCACTCTCGCGGAGCACGCAGAACGCCTTGACGGCCTCGCCCCATTTCGGGTCCGGGATGCCGACCACGCCCGCGAGCACCACGTCGGGGTGGGACATCAGCGCGTCCTCAACCTCGCGCGGGTAGATGTTGAACCCGCCTGAGATGATCATGTCCTTGGTGCGGTCGACGATGTAGAGGTAGCCATCCTCGTCGCTGCGCGCGACATCGCCCGTGTGCAGCCAGCCGCCGCGGAAAACCTCGTCCGTGAGCGTCGGCTGCTTCCAGTAGCCCGCCATCACCAACGGTCCGCGCACGCAGATCTCGCCCGGCTCGCCGACTGCGACCTCGCGCATCTCCGCATCGAAGAGGCGAACTTCGGTCAGCAGCGTGGGGCGGCCGCACGAGCCGAGGCGTTCCGGCTTTGCGAGATCGTGGTCGACCTGCCGCAGCGTCGTCACGCATTCGGGCGCCTCGGACTGGCCGTAGAGCTGCAGGAAGACAGGGCCAAACGCCTCCGTCGCGAGCCGGAGACGATCGGGCGACATCGGGGCCGCACCGTAGATGATGAGGTCGAGCGACGAGAGATCGTATTTCGACCGCAGGTCGTGCTTCTCGAGCAGCGTGCTGATGACGGTCGGCACGAGGAAGGTCGCGCTGATCCGCTCCTCAGCCACCGTCCGGCAGAAGGTCTCAGCGTCGAAGCCGTCGAGCAGCCGCGCGTAACCGCCGAGGGACATCACGGTGTAGATCTTGATGCCGCCCGAATGGCTGATGGGCGTCGACGCGAGATAGCGAAGCGGCCGCGGCCACTCCCATTCCGCGGCCTGGATCGCGCTCATGGCGGCAATGGACCGGTGTGGCAGCACAACGCCCTTGGACCGCCCCGTGGTGCCGCCCGTGTAGACGAGAAGAAGAGGATCCTCCGGCTCACAAGCCGTCTCGAGCGGTGCGGGCTCGAGACGGGCGGCTTCGGCCAGGAGATCGCGTGCGCCCTCGGCCGGTCCGAAGGACAGGACGTGCCGCAAGCCAGGCACCTTCGCCTTCAGTTCCGCCGCCCGCGCTGCGAACCGGCGGGAATCCACGATCAGGACGTCGGCCTCGGCGTCTGCCGCCACATGGGCGTGGTCGTCGAGCCCCGACATCGGGTGCAGGTTCGTGTGCCGCACGCCCATCAGGTTCGCGGCGCATTGAGCGGCCCAGGCCTCGACCCGGTTGCCTGTGACCATCACCACCCCGGAACCTGGCCCCAGTCCGAGCGAGCGGTAGAAGGAGACGATCCGCCCGATCTCGCGGCCGAGCTCGGCGTAGGTCCAGCTCGTCACACCATCGGAGAGCGCCGGGCGGTCCGCATAGCGGCGGACCGCATCGATGATCAGGCTGCCGATTGTGCCGCCGCTGTGAAGCTGGTTCATCGCAGCCGGCCGGGTCAGTTACTCTTCTTGACGAGCGAGCACTTGCTTTCGGACAAGGGGGCGAAGGCCTCCGCGGCCGGCACCGTGCGGACATGCTTGTAGTAGTCCCACGGGTACTTGGATTCTTCAGGGCTCTTGACCTGGTAGAGCTGCATGTCGTGGATCAGGATCTGATCCTCTCGCAGCTTCGCGCCGGGCGCGAACATGTCGTCCACCGGCATCTCACGCATCGCCTTCAGAACGGCATCGGCTTCGGTCGTGCCAGCCTTCTTCACCGCCCTGAGGTAATGGAGAGCGCCCGAATAGGCGCCAGCCTGAACCATGGTCGGCATCTTCTTGTGCTTCTCGAAGAACCGCTTGGACCAGGCCCGGGTCGCGTCATTTGTGTCCCAGTAGAAGGGCTCGGTGATGTACATGCCCTTGGCGACCTCGAGCCCCATTGCATCGACGTCCGTGACGAAGGTCAGGAGGCCGGCCAGGACCGCCGTCTTGTCGATCCCATATTCCCGCGCCTGCTTGATGGCGGTAGTCGCGTCCGGACCGGAATTGGCGAGCGCCACGACGGTGGCGCCAGCAGCCTGCGCGGAGAGCAGCTGCGATGAGAATTCGTGGTTCGGGAAGGGGTGCTTGGCCGAGCCGATCACCTGCCCGCCAGCTTTCACCACCGCGCGGGTCGCGTCCTCCTCCAGGGAACGCCCTCCCGCGTAGTCGGCAGTCAGGAAGAACCACTTCTTCCCTCCGGCCCGCGTGATCGCATCGGCGGTCGGGCCCGCGACAGTGCGGGTGTTGTAGCTCCAGTGCAGCGTCGTCGGCTGGCAATCCTCGCTCGAGAGGCTGTTCTGCCCCGAAGCGGTGGCGAGCACGATGCGGTTCTTCTGCGTGCCGACCTTCGAGACGGCTAGCGTGACCGCGGCGCCGGCGACATCGGTGATCACGTCGACGCCCTCCTGGTCGAACCAGGCGCGAGCCGTGTTGGAGGCGATGTCCGCCTTGCTGGAATGATCCGCCGAGATCACCTCGACCTTGAAGTTCGGCTTTTCCAGCTTCTCGAAATCTTCAACCGCCAGCTGGGTCGCGATCACCGAGCCACGCCCCACAAGATCGGAGAAGACGCTCGTCATGTCGGTCAGGACGCCGATCTTGACGACGGGCTTCATGGCTGGGGAGCTCTGCGCGCGTCCCACGTCATGCGACGCCAAAAGCGCGATGGCAGCGGCGCCCAGCAGAAGCGTTGCGCGATCAAGCATGTCTTCCTCCCCAAATGCGGCGGCCGTGCGAGAAAGCCCGCACGGCTCTTTGGCGGCCACTATCGAGGCTAAAAAAATTCCGTCAAGCCTGATTTTTTTTGCGCTTGATCTCGCTCGTGAGCATGCGGCGCAACAGCGCGAGCTCCGGCTCGACCGACACGATCCGCCTCGTTTCGATCTGCCGGACCGCCAAGCCTCTCATGACGTCGAGCATGAACCGCCGCGACGCGACGAGTTGCTCCCTGGGGAGGGGCGAATCCGCAAAAATCTCGAGCCAGCTCTTGTCGCGCACTTCGGTGATCAAGCCGAGCTCGTAGGCTGCCTGTGCGCTCAGCTCGGGATTGAAACGGCCGAATATCCGGATCTCCAGCGCAGCGACGTAGCGAGGGCTGCCAAACACGTCCCAATAGTACTTCACCATGGCGTCGACGCGCTCGGAGATGCTCAGGCTCGACAGCTTGTCCGGCGCGATCTTCTCCCGCATCTCCTCCGCCAGCCTCGTCCGGACGGCGACAAGCAAGGACTCCCTGGAATCAAAGTGATACTGGAGCGCCCCGCGCGAAACGCCTGCAGCCTTCGCGACGCCGAGGGTTGAAAAGCTTGCGTAACCCTCCTGGCTCATGAGGTCGATCGCGGCCGAGATCAGCTTTTCGCGCGTTTCCACCCCCCTCTCCTGCCGCAGCTGGCGTGAGGATCCGACTGCCGTGTAGGCCGTGCGATCGTCGGGCGGAGCCGCGTCCGATGCGGACACCCTGGCCTTTGCGGAATTCCGCGACACCGTCCCCATGACCCCTCGCATTCGCGTTCCGCCTTGCCCGAGGGCAGCGACATACACCCCCTTGTATCATCGGCGATGATTGACAAGCAAAAAACAATCATGATTGAATGTTTGGGCTTCGCAAAGCGCCTTCCTCGACTTCCATCCGGGCGCGGCGAACCGGGAGGACACCCCGTGACACCCGTTCCTGCATTCAGTTGGTCGCTCGGAGTGAATCTCTGATGTCGGGCCCGCTCTTCGAGCTCCTGACGCGGCTGCCCCAGGACGACACTGCACTGATCCTGCCGGACGGCCGGGTGAGCTACGGCGCGGTGGCGTCGCGGAGCCGAGCGATCGCGTCCGGATTGCATGAGGCCGGCCTGAGGCGAGGCGACCGCATGGCGCTGTACCTGAACAATTCGCCGGACTGGCTGGCCGTCGCCTTCGCGGCCTGGGGCCTCGGGATCGGTGTCCTTGCCCTGAATCCACGGCTTGGTCCGAAGGAGATCGGCGACCTCATCTCGCGCACCGCGAGCCGAGCCATCGTCCTCTCGCCGGACTTGCGCGGGGGTGCTTGCGCTCAGGCCGTTCGGGAGACCGACCCGGCTCAACTCGCCTCCGTCGAGTTGGTCCTCTGCTGCGGCAGCGCCGCGGATCGGGAGCCGATCGTGCCGGGCGCACGGCATGTCATGCTGGAGGACCTCGCCACGGCGCGGGAGACCACCCTGACCGGACAGCCGGGCGACTCTTGCCTGTTCCTGTCCACGTCGGGCACGACGAGCCTGCCCAAGATCGTCAAGCACATCCAGGAGCGCGTCGCGCGCCACGTCGAGGATGCGGCGCGCGTCATCGGGTTCGAGCTCGGCAGCTCCATGCTGCTGGCGATCCCGTTTTGCGGCGGCTTCGGCTTCACCATCGCCCTGACCAGCATCGCAGCGGGAGTGCCGATCGTCCTCGTCGATGCGTTCGACCCTGCGGAGGCCTCGCGGCTGGTGCAGGACCACCGCGTGACGCACGTGATGGGCACGAACGACATGCTGGACAAGATGCTGGCGGCGGTGGAGGGCGAGCGCCCCTTCCCGAGCCTCCGCATGTTCGGCCACGCGAATTTCACCCCCGGGCTGACGACGCTGCCCGCCGAGGCCGAGCGCCGCGGCGTGCGTATGCGGGGCTTCTATGGGTTGAGCGAGACACTCGCCTTCGTGGCGGCGCGGCCGGCGGATGCACCGCTCGCGGAGCGCGCCGAGGGCGGCGGTAGCCTTGTCTGCCCGGACGCGGCGATGCGCATCGCCAACCCGGACACCGGGCAGGAGGCTGCTACGGGCGAAGCCGGCGAGATCCAGATCCGGTCGCCGAACATGATGGTCGAGTACCTCGATGACCCGAAGCGCACGAGCGAGGCTTTCACGGCAGACGGCTACCTGCGGACGGGCGATCTCGGGATCGGCCAACCCGATGGCGGCTTCACCTTCCTGACCCGCATGGGCGACATCCTGCGCGTCGGCGGCTACCTCGTCAGCCCGGTCGAGATCGAGGAAGTGGTCAAGAAGGAGCCGGGCGTGGCGGCATGCCAGGTGGTCGAGCTCGCGAGCCAGAAGGGCGCGCGTCCGGTCGCCTTCCTTGTGCCGGAGCCGGGCGCCAGCATCGATGCGGACGCGATCATGGCTCGCTGCCGTCGCGAGCTTGCGGTCTACAAGATCCCGGTCCACCTGTTCGAGATTCCGGAACTGCCGGTCACCGATGGTCCGAACGGCACCAAGGTGAAGCGGAACGTGCTGCGGGAGATGGCGTCCGAACTGGCGGCCCAGGCCGCGCGTGAGGGCGCGCGAGCTTGACCCGCAATCGACGAGCCGAAGTGGAATCGAACTCCCCCTACCCGCATCTCTTCTCGCCCGGGCGGATCGGCACGCTCGATTTGCCGAACCGCATCGTCATGGCGCCGATGGAGTCGAACCTCGCCGGGCCGGACGGGACCGTGTCCGACGACATCCTTGCCTATTACCGCGCCAGAGCGCAGGGCGGCGTCGGGATGGTTATCGTCGAATATGCCTGCGTCGATCGTCCGCTCGGCCTTGGCGGAGCACCCCAGCTCGCCATCGACGACGACGGGCTGATCGCCAGCCACGCGCGGCTAGCGAGCGCCATCAAGGCGGCGGGAGCGCGCGCCTGCCTGCAGCTCTTCCACGCAGGCCGCCAGACCCTTCGCAAATACACCGATGGCCGTCAGTCGGTTGCCGCCTCCGCAATCGCCTGCAAGGTCTACCGGGAGGAGCCGCGCGAGCTCGCGCCCGACGAGATCGACCTCATCGTCGCGCGGTTCGGCGCCGCTGCGCGCCGGGCCATCGCGGCGGGCTACGACGCGGTCGAGATCCACGCCGCGCATGGCTACCTCCTCGGCGGCTTCCTGTCCGCTGCCAGCAACAGGCGCACGGATCTTTATGGCGGCAGCCTCGAGAACCGCCTCCGCTTCCCCTCGGCCGTCATCGCCGCCGTCAAGGCAGGCGCCGGCCATGCGCCGGTCATCGTCCGCTTCTCGGCGGAGGAGTTCGTCGAGGGCGGCACCGACCTCGACGAGGCTCGCTGGCTCGCGCCGCGCTTCGTCGAGGCCGGCGCGGACGCGCTGCACGTGTCCACCGGCACGGCAGAGCGCATGGATTGCAACGTCGACCCGGTCTCCTCGCCGCAGGCCTGGCGCGTGCCGCTCGCGGCCGCCATCCGGCCTCTCGTCTCGGTGCCCGTGATCACCGTCGGCGTGCTGCGCGAGCCGCAGGTCGCCGAAAGAGCCGTCGCGGACGGTTCGGCCGACTTCGTCGCGCTCGGCCGGGCGCTCCTCGCGGACCCGGAATGGCCCGCCAAGGCGGCGCGCGGCGCTCCGGACGAGATCAGGCCCTGCACCTCGTGCAACTGGTGCGTGGATCAGCTTCTGCAGGGGCAGCGGATCGGATGCGCCGAGAACCCGCTTGCCGGGCGCGAGACCGAGAAGCGGCCCAGGCGCCTGGAATCCGCGGGGCGGGCTGCCGTGATCGGCGGCGGGCCGGGCGGCATCGCGGCGGGCCTCCTGCTCGACGCAGCAGGCTACCGCGTGACGATGTTCGAGCGCGACCGGCGGCTGGCGCCGGGCCTCCTCGCCTCCGCCGCGCCGCCGGACAAGGACAAGTTCCGCTGGTATCGCGACTATCTCCTGCGACGCCTCGCCAGCTCCGGGATCGAGGTCAGGCTCGGCCACCACGCCGTGCCCGAGGACGTCGCGGCGCTCCAGCCGGATGTCGCCATCGTGGCGACCGGTGCGGTCGACCGGCGCCTCGACGTGCCGGGAATCGGGGCGCCTCACGTGGCGCATGCCTACGACGTGCTGGCCGGGATCCAGCCGCTCGGCGACGGCCCGGTGGTCGTCTATGGCGCGGGCGAGACCGGGTGCGAGGCCGCCGAGTATGCCGCCGAAGCGGGCGCGGAGGTCACGCTGGTGGCCCGCTCGCCCGGCCGGCGCCTGGCGCGCCGGGCCCAGTACGTCTATCGGCGCCGATTGCTCGAGCGGCTGGAGGCGCATTCCCGCATCACGATCGAGACGGGCTGCGAACTCGTCTCGGTCGCGGCGGACCATGTGGTGCTGCGACGCGAGGCCAACCTCCTATCCTTGCCGGCCCGCCGTGTCCTTATGGCTGCAGGGCGGCTGCCGGATACCGGGATGGCGGAAGAGCTCGAAGGTTGCGGCATCCGCACCTTCGCGATCGGCGACGGGCGCGAGGTCCGCCGCATCGGAGATGCCGTCCACGATGCCTATCGCGCCGTCGCGATGCTGACGCGAGACATACCCGATAGTCAGGAAATGACTCGTCTTCCGATCTGAGGCAGGCCGATGAAGAAGGCAGAAGAGAAGCGCCGCGCCCTGCGCGATCGGATAGCCTCCGGGCGCATGCTGACCGTGCCCGGCGCGCACGATCCATTGAGCGCAAAGCAGGTCGAGGCGGCCGGCTTCGAAGCGGTTTACGTCGGGAGCTATGCGACCGCGGCCGCGCGGCTTGGCCAGCCCGATGTCGGGATCGTGACGCTGAACGACATGCTCGACCATGCCGCCGCGGTGGCGGATGCGGTCGACATCCCGCTCCTCGCCGATGCCGAGAACGGCTGGAACGGCGCCGTAAACGTCTGGCGCACCATAAGGGGGTTCGAGAAGGCCGGCGTGTCCGGCATCCACCTGGAGGACCACGCCTTCGGCAAGCACACCGACCTGCCGCCGAAGGTCGCGACGCTGGACGAGGCGCTGGCGAAGCTGCGCGCCGCATGCGAGGCCCGCACCGATCCGAACTTCCTCATCGTGGCCCGCACCGACGTCATCTACCTGTTCAAGGATGTCGAGGAAGGCATCCGCCGCATGAACGCCTTCGCGGAGGCCGGCGCGGACCTCGTGATGCCGTCCGGCATAAGCACCAAGATGCTCGCCGAGATCAGGCCGAGGCTAAGTGCAAAGGTCATGATCACGAACAAGCCGGGCGCCTCGACGCTCGACGAGGAGGCCGCCGGGGCCGACATCGTCCTTTATTACGGTTTCACGCTCCAGGCCGCCTATAGTGCCGTGCGCGACGCACTCGCGGCTTTCCGTCAGAGCGGATCGGCCGACGGTATCGAGTCCGTCCGCGGCTCCGTCGAGGAGTTCGAGCACTTCATCGGCTACCCGGACTTCGTCCGCCGGGCGAGAGCCGCCGCAGCGACGGCTGCGGAGTGAAGCAGGTCTCGATCTCCAGCAATCGTGCGTTCCGCCGTGAGCGTGGCCATCCGTCTCCTGTTACAAACTTCTCCGCTCGGGGTGCCAACGCGTCTGGCGTTGGGTCTGCATAGGGTCTGTGCCCAGAACATTGGCGCCCGAGAGGTGGCGGAAGTTTCGGTTGGCGAGGAGCAGGAAGAAACGGCCGGGGCTCCGCCCCAGCCGTCCTGAGATGTGTCACTGAAGGACTAGCAACCTAAGATAAAGAACCCGGCCTAGCACCAGATTCAGCACCCGCGCGCTGCGCGAACACTACTTGGCCAAGCCCATCTCCTTCAGGATCTCGCCGATTTCAGCGTTGTCCTTGGCCATGAAAGCTCCGAAAGCTGGAGCTTCCGCCCAGACTGCTTCGAAGCCGCGGGAGTTCATGAAGTCCTGGAACTCCTTGCTGTCATAGATCTTCTTGAGCGATGCCTCGTAGCGCTTCGCAAGCTCGGGCGAGAGACCTTTTGGGCCAACCATCCCTCGCCACACACCCTTCTTCCAATCCGATCCCGCGGCTTCGGCCAGGGTCGGAACATCGGGGAAATTCTTGGCGCGCTTGTCTGCCATGAGCGCGATGCTTCGGATCTTTCCTGCCCGGATCAGAGCGTCGGCCTCCGGCAAGGAGCATGACACGAAATCGACGCCGGCCGCCGCGAGGTCCGTCAGCGCGGTGGCGGCTCCGGTGCTCGGCACCCAGGGAACGGTGGCCGGGCTGATGTCTTGCGACTTCAGCATGCCGGCGAGCGCGAGATGCCAGCTCCCGCCCTGGCCGGTGCCCGAGGCTTTCAGCTTGCCGGGATTGGCCTTGATGAAGGCCAGGAGTTCCTTGAGGGTCGGGAAGGGTGAATCGACCCTGACATGGATCGCTGCCGGATCCGCGTTCATCAGGGCGAGCGGGGTATAGGCCTCGTAGGTGAGCTTCGTCAGGCCCACCCAGTGCATCATGTTGATCTCGAGCGTGATGAGGCCGATCGTATATCCGTCCGGCTGGGCTGACGCGATTGCCTGGTGGCCGACGACACCACTGCCTCCGGTCCGGTTCACCACATTGACCGGCACTCCGAGCTCCTTCTCGAGCATCAGGCCGATCATCCGTGCGACCGCATCGGTTCCACCGCCTGCCGCCCATGGGACGATCAGCGTGATCGGTCGATCGGGGAAGGCAGCACGTGCCTGACCTGCCGGAAGCGCCAGCATGGCCGCCAATACGAGTAAGAACCCGACAACTGACCTTCTGATCATGTAATTCCTCCCTTCGTCCAGTGATCGTGCGAGCGTCACCGGATCGAAGGGCATGGTGGACGGTATTCGAGCCGCCGCCAAGTCGATTGTTCAGCAAGATCGGATCGATTCTGCAGTCTCTGCTTTGCCGCGACCCAGAGGATGGGACGATCAACAGATGACGGAGAATGACCGCTGCGACGCTGGTCGACGAGACTTGGCGAGGCTCAGCCTATCGGAGCGTAGTCGATGTACCCGCGCTCTCCGCCCGCGTACCAGGTCTCCATGTCGTCGGAAGCCAGCGGCACCCGCTCCGCGAAGCGCCTCGGAAGGTCCGGATTGGCGATGAATGGCCGCCCGAACGAAATCGCATCCGCAAGGCCGGCATCGAGCGCCGCCTGGCCCCTCTCCTGATCGTAATCGGAGTTCAGCACGAAAGCGCCCTTGAACGCCCGCCTCATCCTTGGAGCCACGGGCGGACGCTCGGCCTTTCCGTTCGTGCCGTCATAGTCGGGCTCGCGCACCTCGAGGAAGGCGATCCCCAACTCGGACAATGCTGCGGATGCGGCTTCGAACAGGGGCTCCGGATTGCTGTCGTTTACGCCCTGCCGCTCCTCATTCGGCGAGAGGCGGACGCCCGTCCGGCCAGCACCCACGACTTCCACGACCGCGGCCGTGACCTCGCGCAGGAGCCGAATGCGGCTCTCGATCGAGCCGCCATATTCGTCGGTCCTGAAGTTCGCGTTGTCCCGGAGGAACTGGTCGACGAGATAGCCGTTCGCGGCGTGGATCTCGACTCCGTCGAAACCTGCCGCAAGGGCGTTGCGGGCAGCCGCACGGTACTCGTCCAAAACGATCCTGATGTCCTCACGGGTCATCGGGCGCGCCTGCACATGAGGCTGCTTGCCGTCATAGGTCCGGGCGAGCCCCGGCATCGTCGTCGCGGAGGAGGACAGGGGCTGGCCCCGGCCCGGAAGACTCGGGTGAACAACACGCCCCATATGCCAGAGTTGGCAGAGGATCAGCCCGCCCGCCGCGTGAACGGCGTCCGTGATCCCTTTCCAGCTCTCGACTTGTTCGGCGTTCCAGATCCCGGGCGCGTAGGGCCACCCGAGTCCCTGCGGGCTGATGCCGGTCGCCTCGGAGATGATCAGCCCGGCTCCAGCCCGCTGGCGGTAGTACTCGACCATCATGGGCACGGGGACATGGTCACGTGTGCTGCGAGCGCGCGTGAGCGGTGCCATCAGGATGCGGTTGCGGGCGTGAAGATCACCGAGACGGATAGGCTCAAAGAGTGACGGCAACGTTTGGTCTCCCGTCCTGTCGCGCCTGAAGCGCGCCTGAGATGGATTCCCCAGAATGCGACGTTCTTCAAGCATCGGCTCATCCCGATGCACGACCGGATAGCCATGGGGGGGGTGGAGCGGCTGACGAACCGAGTTCCCGGGCTATCCCGCGCTTGCCGGGGCCGGGCGGAACAGAACCTTCCCCACTGCCTCAAGTCGGGCGATGTGGGTGGCTTTCGCGCCGACAACCGCCTTCGAGGTCTGAACGGCCTTGGCGGCTGCCCCGCAAGAAGGCCCGCCAGCCGCCATAGGATGAGATGTCCTCCGCGTCACGCGTCGCCTCCGGCTCGACCAGGAAGCCCTTTGGGGCGGCACCGCCTTCCAGCCTGAGCGTTCCGATCGAGAGCGGGGCCGGCACCGCGGCGACGAAACGAGCGAACCCCGACAGCGGCAAAGACCAGATTTCGCAAGCGATCGAGCTGCCCGCTCCTTCGGCGACCCGCAGCAGGCCGGGGCGCCGGACTCCGTCGCCATCCAGGGCGAACAGCCGATAATCCCGCGTCGTCACGGCCTCGCGCACGAACCGGCCGCCCTGCGCCAGGATCTCGCCGTTCAGCGGGAGCCCGCTGAGATGGGCGCCGACGACCGCGATCTCGATGCGAGCCTCGCTGCCTTCGGATGCGGGCAGCGGCCGTTCGGGAGAAAGCCGGGCCGGCGTCGCGCCGAGGGGCGTGCCGGAGGCGCGATGCAGGCGCACGCCCAACGTCGCGAGCATGCGATCCCTGCCGGCAGGTGCGATCAGGGTCGTGCCGGCCGGCAAACCGTCCGCCCGGAACGGGCCGGGCACGGCGAGCGCGCAGAGGTCGAGCAGGTTGACGAAATTCGTGTAGGTCCCGAGCTCGGAATTCGGGCCGATGGGATCCGCATCGAGATCCGCGAGGGTGCGGGGGCGCGGGAAGGTCGGCACCATCAGCACGTCGATCTCGTTCCAGATCGGTTCGGCAGCGCGCCGCAGATCCGCGAGTCGGTAGAGGCCCGCGAAAGCGTCCGCGGCAGAGAAACCGAGCGCCTTTTCCGTGATGGCGCGCGTCACAGGATGGAGCGCCTCCGGCGTCGCCTCGATGAAGGGGCGGATCGCCTGGTAGCGCTCCGCCACCCAGGGCCCGTCATAGAGGAGCGCCGCCGCCGCGTAGAGCGGCGACAGATCCACGGGCCGCAGTTCCGCACCGAGCGCGATGAGATTGGCGAGGGCCGCGTCGAAAGCCGTCTCGGAGAGCCGGTCGCCGCCGAAGCGGCGGCTCGCTGCGTTCGGTACGCCGACGCGAAGCAGGGGCGGAAGCGCCCCCGGGCTGCCGATCGACATCCGCCGCGAGAAGGGATCGGCCGGATCGAACCCGGCCAGCACCCCGAGCGCCTCCGTCGCGTCCTCGACCGTGAGCGCGAAGATGGAGACGCAATCGAGCGTGCGGCAGGCCGGCACCACCCCGCGCGTCGAGAGCGCTCCGAGGCTCGGCTTCAGCCCGACGATGTTGTTGAGGCCCGCCGGGACGCGGCCCGACCCGGCCGTATCGGTGCCGAGCGCGAGCGGGACGATGCCGGCCGCGACCGCGACGGCCGAGCCGGAGCTCGATCCGCCCGGTACGAGTTCCGGCCGCAGCGTATTGCGCGGCACGCCGTAGGGCGAGCGCACGCCCACGAGGCCGGTCGCGAACTGGTCGAGATTGGTCTTGCCGATCACGAGCGCACCCGCCGCGCGCAGTTTCGCCACCACGGCGGCGTCATCGTCCGGCGTGTAGGCGAAGTCCGGGCAGGCGCAGGTGGTCGGCAGGCGCACGATGTCGATATTGTCCTTCACGGCCACGGGAATGCCCCAGAGCACCCGGCCCGCAGGCCCGGCCTCCTCCAGCCGGGCGGCCTCGGCCAGGACATCCTCCTTCGGCCGCAGCGTGATGAACATCGCGGCATCGTCATGCGCGGCGATGCGCCGGTAGACCTCCTCGACGGCCGCAGCGGGCGTCAGCGCGCCGGCCGCGTAGGCGTCCCGGTATTCGGCGACCGTGAAGGGGCCGCCCTCACTCATCGATCAGGCTCACATGCGCCGCCACGATGCGCCAGCCTTCCGGAAGCCGGGCCCAGCTCTGCTGCTGCCGTCCGACCTTGCCGGGGTTGCCCTCGCGAAAGAACAGCGTGGAGGCCGTGGCGAAATCGCGCCCGAAGGTGGTGATCACGGTCTGGTCGATGCGGCGCATCAGCCCGACCGGCGAGCGCGCCCGGCGGAAGGCCCGGATCGCATCCATGCCGTAGAGGTTCTCTCCCATACCGTAGCGGATGGTGCGCCCGTCATCCCAGAACAGCGCCTCCAGGGTCGTGACGTCGTTGGTGACGAGCGCCGTCTCGTACGCCGCGAAGGCGGCCTCGACCTCGGCCTTCACCTCGGGAATGTCGATCTGCATGATGGTGTCCTAGAGTGCTGCAAGCGGCGCCTTTGCCGCGCCGACCCTTTCCAGCTCGCGCGCAACGCGAAGCGCAAGGTCTTCCCGCCACGGCGGGGCGATGATCTGGACCGAGAGCGGGAGGCCATCGTCCAGCCGGATGGGAGCGGCCACGACCGGGAGGCCGATGAACGAGATCGGCTGCGTGTAGATGCCGATATTCGGCCGCACCGGCATCTCGACCCCGCCGAGCACGAATGTCTGCTGCCCGATGCGCGGTGCCCGGCAGGGCGTCGTCGGGGCGAGGATCACGTCGACCTCGCCGAACAGGGCGAGCACCCGGTCGCGGTACCAGCGACGGAAGCGCTGGGCCTTCTGCACCCAGGCGGCCGGGATCATCGTGCCGGCGAGAAGCCGGTCGCGTGTGGCGGCATCGAAATCGGCCGGGCGCGTGCGCAAGCGGTCGAGATGCAGGGCAGCCCCCTCGGATGCCGTGATGACGAAAGCCGCCGCGCGCGCCCGCGCCGCCTCGGGGATCTCGACCGTGCGCACCGTGCCGAGCGCTTCCGCCGCAAGGCCGACCGCCTGGTGGGCGGCGGGGTCGCCACCCGTGGCAAAGTAGCCGCCCGCAACCGCGATGCGCAGACCCGAGATGCCGCTGTCGACCAGGGAAGAGACCGGCTCGGCAACCCTCGCGGCCTGCCACGGATCGTCGGGGTCGGGACCCTGCATCGCGTCGTAGCTGAGGGCGAGGTCGCCGACGGAGCGCGCGAGAGGGCCGAGATGGTCGAAGCTCGTCACGAACGGGAAGGAGGCCGCGCGCGACAGCCGCCCGAAGGTCGGCTTGAGGCCGAACAGGCCGCAGAAGGCCGAGGGAACGCGGATCGAGCCGTTCGTGTCCGAGCCGAGGGCGATCGGTACGAGCCCGGCCGCGACCGCGGCGCCCGATCCGCCGGAGGAGCCGCCTGCCATATGCGCGAGGTCGTGCGGATTGCGGGAGGGGCCGTCATGGGCGTTCTCGCCCGTGAAGTCATAGGCGTACTCGCCCATGTTGAGGCCGCCGAGGAGCACGGCCCCAGCCTCGTCGAGCTTGCGGACGAGGGCGCCATCGCGCCAGGCCGGCGGGCGCTCGCGGTTGATCTTCGAGCCGGCGCGGGTCGGCAGCCCTTCGATGTCGAAGAGGTTCTTCACCGCGAAGGGCACCCCGGCGAGGGTTCCTAGCGGCTGGCCGGCGGCGCGTCCGGCATCGATCGCGTCGGCCTTGGCGAGCGCGCGCCCGGACGTCACGTCCGTGAAGGCGTTCACCGTCGTGTTGATCGCCCCGAGGCGGGAGAGCGCTGCCTCGACGACCGCCCGAGCCGTCACCGAGCCCGACGCGACTGCGGCCGCAATCTCCGCGGCCGTGCTATTCGGTCCGATCGCGCTCATGCCCGAAACACCGGCGCAGGCTCGAGCTCGTCCTCGAGCGGGAACTCGAGCACCAGACGGGCCGCGTTGGCCACGACCTTGAGGTTGGTGGCGACGGCCTCGCGCCAGGCAGGCTCGATCGAGAGGCCGAGGAGCGGCGCCATCGCGTCGATGATGGCGTCGGCATCCTCGTCGCCGAGGGGCGGCGGAAGCTCGGTCACAGGGGTCATGGCTCGCTCAGACGGGCGGATGCGGGATCGCGGCGATGAGTTCGCGCGTATACACGGCCTTCGGGTCCTCCAGCACCTCGGCCGCAGTGCCTTCCTCGACGATGCGGCCCGACCGCATGACGATGACGCGGTCGCAGAGGAGCCGGACGACATGAAGGTCGTGGCTGACGAAGAGATAGCTCATGCCGAGCTGCTGCTTCAGGTCTGCCAGGAGGTTCAGCACGACGGCCTGGACCGAGACGTCTAGCGCGGCGGTCGGCTCATCCAGGATGACGAGCTCGGGATCGAGCGCGATGGCCCGGGCGATGCCGACGCGCGCCTTCTGCCCGCCGGAGAGCTGGTGCGGAAAGCGGTCGAGCAGGTCGAGCGGAAGGCCGACGAGGCGCGCGAGATCCTCGCAGCGGGCGCGGACGGCCTTGCCGCCCTTCGCGGCGCCGAAGCGCAGGATGGGATCCGCGATGGCGCGGGCGGCCGTGTAGCGCGGGTTCAGGCTGTCCGTCGGGTCCTGGAAGACCATCTGGATCTTTGCGCGCTTCGGGTGCCGGGCAAAGCGGGAGGCGGGAATCTGGGAGATATCCTCGCCGTCGAAGACGATCGTCCCCTCCGTCGGGTCGAGCAGCCGCATGACCATGGTCGAGGTCGTGGACTTGCCGCAGCCGGATTCGCCGACGAGCCCGACGCTCTCGCCGCGGCGGACCTGGAACGACAGGCTGTCGACCGCCCGGAACGGTGCTGCGTCGGTCGCGGCAGAGCGCCGGAACAGCCAGCCCCTCGTCTTCGTCGCGCCCTGGCGCGGATAGTCCTTCACCAGACCGGACACCGTGAGAAGGGGCTCTCCGATTGATCCCTCCCCTGAAGGGGAGGGCCGACTCGCGCGCCGCGCGAGCGGGGTGGGGTCAGTCCGGCCCGGTCCCCCTCCGTCGGGCGCTGCGCACCCGCCACCTCCCCCTGAAGGGGGAGGATCAGCGGCATCCGGCAGCAGATCCCGCAGCGTGATGCCTGGGCGCGGCGTCGCGCGCATCAGCTTGCGCGTATAGGGGTGCTCGGGCTGGCGGAATATCCGCTCGGACGCGGCCGTCTCCACGACCTCGCCCTTCTCCATCACGACGACCTTGTCGCAATAGGCGGCCGCGAGCCCGAGGTCGTGGGTGATCAGGATCGTCGACATCCCGCGCTCGCGGGTCAGCTCGACCACGAGGTCCATGACGGCCTTCTGGGTGGTCACGTCGAGGCCGGTGGTCGGCTCGTCCGCGATGAGGAGTTGCGGCCGGCAGGCGAGCGCGAGCGCGATGACGACGCGCTGGCACATGCCGCCGGAGAGCTCGAACGGATAGGCGTGGTAGCGCTCTTCGGGTCGCGCGATGCGAACCTGCTCCAGCGCCGCGATTGCCTTGGCGCGGGCGTCGCCGGAGCCGGCGCGGGCATGCTGGCGCAGCACGTCCTCGATCTGGTGCCCGACCTTGCGGATCGGGTTCAGGGCGGCGCGCGGGTTCTGGAAGATCATCGAGATCTCGCGGCCCCGCAGGTCCCGCATGTCGCGCTCGCGGGCGGCGCGAAGGTCGAGGCCCGAGAAGGCCACGGAGCCCTCGGCGATGCGGCCGGCACGGTCGAGGATGCGCATCACCGCGTAGGAAGTGACGGACTTGCCCGAGCCGGATTCGCCAACGATGCCGACCGGCTCGCCCTTGGCGACCGAGAGGTCGACCTTCTTCACGGCCCGGACGATGCCGCGCCGGGTCGCGAATTCGACCGTGAGGTCGTGGACGTCGAGGAGCGGAAGGCTGGTCATCACGTCCTCCGCTGCGGGTCGACGATGTCGCGCAAGCCGTCGCCGATCAGGTTGAAGCAGAAGACCGCGAGCATCAGGGCAAGGCCGGGGAAGAGGCCGATCCACCATTCGCCCGAGACGATGAAGGCGGCGCCTTCGGCGACCATGATGCCCCATTCGGGCGTCGGCGGCCTGACGCCCAGGCCGATGAAGGAGAGTCCCGCCGCGTTGAGGATGGCGTAGCCCATCGTCAGCGACATCTGCACCACCATGATGGGCAGGATGTTCGGCAGGATCGACGTCAGGACGATCCGCAGGTCCGTGTTGCCGGTGAGCCGGGCCGCCATCACGAAACCGGCATTGCGGCGGACATTCGCCTCGGCGCGCGCGATCCGGGCATAGAGCGGAAAATTGATGATCGCGGTCGCGATGACGATGTTCGTCACCGTGTTGCCGAGCGCCGCCACGATGCCCATCGCCAGCACGAAGAGCGGGAAGGCCATGATCGTGTCGGCGATCCGGCCGATGATCCGGTCCGTCCAGCCGCCGAAGAAGCCGGCCGCGATGCCGGCGAGACCACCGACCGCGAAGACCAGCGCGACCGAGAACACCGCGATCGCCATGTCGAGCCGCGTCGCGACGACGACGCGGGAGAAGATGTCCCGGCCGAGTTGGTCGGTGCCGAACCAGTGTTTCGCCGAAGGGGCCTGAAGGGCGGACGACGTGTCGCTCGCGAGCGGGTCGTAGGGCACGATCCAGGGCCCGATCAGCGCCGCGATCACGAGCAGCGCGAAGAGCCCGAAGGACAGCCCGGTCACCGGGTTGTCGCTGATGACGTAACGCGCGTGGGAGAGCGTGGCCGCGAGGCCGGACGCGCGCGCCCCCACCGCGCTTCGCGCGGTCCCCCTCCCCCGCTTCTCGGGGGAGGATCCCAGGGCCGAAGCGGGTTCCTCCCCCGCTTGCGAGGGCGCGGAACCAGGCGGAGGCTGGCGGAGGGGGCGGGCCGCGACGCTCATGCGCCGAGCCTCACGCGCGGGTCGATCAGGCCATAGGTCAGGTCGATCAGGAGGTTCAGGACGATGTAGAGGATCGCCATGGTGAGGACGAAGCCCTGGACGGGCGCGAAGTCGGACGCGATGAGGGCTTCCACCGCATACGAGCCGATCCCCGGCCAGGCGAAGACCTTCTCCACCAGCACGTTGGCGCCGAGCAGGAAGGAGAAGACCATGCCGAGCGTCGTCACGACCGGCAGCATCGCGTTGCGGAACGCATAGGTGAGGATGACCGTGCGCCCGTTCAGGCCCGCGGCGCGCGCCGTGCGGACGAACTCGGAGGAGAGCACGGCCAGCATCGAGGCGCGCGTGATCCTGGCGATGGGCGCGAGGGCAAAGATCGCGAGCGTGATGCCGGGCAGCAGGACCTGCGAGAGCGCTGCCCGGAAGGTCTCGAAGTCGAACGCGACGAGGCTGTCGACCAGGTAGAAGCCGGTAACGGCGGGCGGCGCCGAATAGAAGATATCGAGCCGCCCGAGCGGCGCCGGCGACCAGCCGAGCACGAAGTAGAACAGGTAGACGAGCAGCAAACCCGTGAAGAAGACGGGCAGCGACACACCCGCCGTGGCGACGATGCGGCAGAGGTGGTCGATCATGGACCCCTGCTTCACGGCGGCCGTGATGCCGAGCGGCACCGCGATCAGGAGCGAGAGGATGAGGCCGAACAGCGTCAGCTCGGCCGAGGCCGGCAACCGCGAGGAGATGTCGGCCAGGACCGGCTGCCCGGTCGTGAGCGATTGTCCGAGATCGCCCTTCGAGAGATCCGCCACGTAGCGGCCGAACTGCTCGGGCAGGGGCCGATCGAGGCCGAGCTGCCGCCGGATCTCCTCGATGGCCTGCGGGGTCGCGGCGGGACCGGCGAAATAGGCGGCCGTGTCGCCCGGCAGGACACGGGTGAGCAGGAACGAGACCACGATCACCCCGATGAGCGCCGGGATCGTGGTGAGGAGCCGGTCGCCGAAGGTCTTCAGCATGGCCGGGCCGTCATTCCGGGGCGGCGCGCAGCGTCGAACCCGGAACCCACGACTGGGCTCCGGAGCTTGATCGTGGGTTTCGGGCTCTCGCTTCGCGAGCCCCGGAATGACAGGCGGTCCACCCCCCCTCACCCCTTCGTCAGGTAGCGGAAATCGGGCTCGCGGCAGGGCTGGAACTGGTAGCCGCCGATCGTCTTCTGCATCGCCACGTCGTGCGTGGGCTGGGCGATCGGGATCAGCGGCACCTCGCGCGCCGCGAGCGAAACGAACTCGACGACGCTCCTGTCGTATTCCGCCTTGTCCGCCGTGAAGCGTGCCGCGTCGACCAGCCTGTCGAGCGCCGGGTTCTGGTAGGATGCGATGTTGAAGATCGAATTCGCCCCGTGGAGCGTCCAGAACAGGTAGTAATCCGGGTAGTCGAGCCAGCCCGCGAACCGGTTGATTACCATCGGGTTCGTCTTCTTCGCGATTTCGGCGCGGAAGTTCGAGCCCGGCACCTTGCTGATCTCGACCTTGATCCCGAGCGGCTCGAGCGCCTCCTTGATGAGGACCGCCATGGGTTCGACCACCGTGGCGTTGCCGGCGTCGAACATCAACGTGGTCGAAAAGCCGCCCGGCGCCGCGGCGCTGGCGAGTTCCTTCGCCTTGGCGAGATCCGTCCGGTAAGGGAAGGGCGTAGGCCACGCCGCCTTGGGAGTGGCCGGCCCGCCCGACATTTCGACGCCGCGGCCGAAGAGCGACGCCTGCAGGATCTTCTCGTAGGGCAGCACCCAGGCGACCGCTTGGCGCAGGCGCATGTCGGTGAACGGGCCGACCTGCGTGTTGAGGTAGAGCCCGTAGGCGCCGTTCGGGATCGGCACGCCGACGACATTCACCTTGCCGGCATCGATCAGGTCCTTGAAATCCTTCGGCGGCAGCCCGTACGAGATGTCGGCATCGCCGCGCTCGATCAGCGCGCGGCGAGTGGACGGCGAGGCGATGTCGCGCGCGACGACGCGGCGGAGCGTCGGCAGCTTTCCCTGCGCCCAGGCATCGTTGCGGACATAGATCGTCTCGACGCCCGCCTTCCAGCTCTCGACCTTGAAGGCCCCGGATCCGGCGACGTTGTTCTTCAGCCAGTCCTTGGCCCAGGGATCGCCGCCCGAATTCTTGATGGCGAGCTCCGAGTCGAAGACGAACGGGATCGTGACGGCCAGGTTCGGCATCGTCAGCTTGTCCTTGCGGATGAAGTCGATCCGGAAGGTTTTGTCGTCCAGGACGACGAACTGCTCGGGCTTCTCCATCGAGCCCGCCGCCATCTGCGTGGTCGCGAAGCCGCCGATCGATACCGCGCGGTCGAGCGACCACTTCACATCCTTGGCCGTCACCGCGCGACCCGAGTGGAACTTGGCGTCGCGCAGCTTGAAGGTGCAGCTCATGCCGTCGGAGGCGACCTGCCAGCTTTCGGCGAGCTCGCCCTCGAGCTCCGTCATCGAGACCTGGTTGCCGCCGCCGGTCGGGATCGGCACCGGCTTGAAGCGCAGCAGCCGGTCATAGCAGTTCAGCGCGACGCCGTTCACCGGCTGCGAGGCGCCGATCCCCTGCATGTCGAGCGAGTTCGGCCCGTATTCCTGGACGAGGAGCAGGGTCTCGTTCCGGCTCGGCGCCTGGGCGGATGCGGAACGCGCGACGAAAGGGGCGGCGAGGCCGGCGGCAAGGGCGGTGCGGCGGGTGATGGTCATCGTTCGCTTTCGGCTTGATGCGCGCGGTGCGTCCTTCGACACGCATCGCTTTCGCGATGCTCCCCAGAGCGAGCGGTGGGCATGCCACCCCTCGCGTTACACCGAGGAGGCCGGGTCAGCCGGCCGCGCCGAAGCACGCGGGCCGCGACACGCACAACGTGTGCCGCTTATGATTTCACGAGGGCGCGGTAATCGAGCCGGCGGTGGAACCAGTACTGGTAGCCGGACACGTTCTTCTGCATCGCCACATTCACGTAGGGCTGGAAGAGCGGGATGCGCGGCATGTCCGCGAAGGCGAGGTCGACGAAGCCGCGCACGCTCTTGTCGTAGCCCGCCTCGTCGCCGATGGCCGCCGCTTCGCGCCCACCTGCGATGAGCCTGTCCATCTCCGGGCTCTGGTAGCTCATCGTGTTGAAGATGGAATTCGATCCGTCATAGCACCAGAAGAAGAAGTATTCCGGGTAGTCCAGCCAGCCGGAGAAGACGTTCGTGAAGAGCGGCATCTCCTTCTTGTTGAGCTCCGTGCGCCAGTTCGCGCCGGGGATCTTGTTGATCACCGTCTTGATGCCGATCTGCGCGAGGCTCTCCTGGACGAGGACGCAGAGCGGCTCGTTCACGCCGGCGAAGCCGAGGTCGAAGGAGAGCGTCGTCTCGAACCCGTTCGGATGGCCGGCCTCCGCCAGGAGTTGCTTCGCCTTGGCGATGTCGGTGTCGTATCCGTGCGGCTGCGGCCAGGCGACCTTCGTCTCGCCGCCCTTTCGGCCGAACATCGGCTCGGCGAGGCCGAACATCACCGCATCCATGATCTTCTGGTAGGGCAGCGCATAGGCCACCGCCTGCCGGACCTTCGGATTGTCGAAGGGCGGCTTCTTCACGTTCATGCCGATATACTGGATGCCATTGGAGTACGGCGTCGACACGATCGAGAGCTTCGCGTTGCCCTTCAGCTCCGCGAAGTCCTTGTTGGGCAGGTCGTAGGAGATGTCGGCATCACCGCGCTCGAGGAGCGCGCGCCGGTTGCCGGCCGAGGGCACCATGCGCCAGATGATGCGCCGGACCTTGGGCAGGTCGCCGCCGACCCAGTTCTCGTTGCGCTCGAAGATCACCTCCGTGCCCGGCGTCCACTTGGTGACCTTGTAGGCGCCCGAGCCGGCCGTGTTCTGCTTGGTATATTCGAGACCCCACGGGTCTGTCGGGGTCGCGTGCTTCTTCACGAGCTCGGAATTGACCACGCAAGGCACGATGACGGCGAGGTCCGGGATCGTGAGCCGGTCCTTGCGGATGAAGTCGACCCGGATTGTCCGCTCGTCGACGACCACGAATTGCTCGGGCTTCTCCAGCGAGCCCGCCTTCATCTGGAAGGTCGGGAAGCCGCCGACCGAAACCGCGCGGTCGAGCGACCACTTCACGTCTTTCGCGGTCACGGGCGTGCCGTCCTGGAAGGTCGCGTTCTTCTTGAGCCGGAAGGTGACCGACATGTCGCCGGTCTTCATGTCCTCGGCGAGTTCGGGCTTGAACTTGTCCCGGTCGTAATACGGGACGCCGTTCGGGCCGGCCTTCATCTCGTGAGAGATGAGCCGGTCGTAGCAATTCCACGACGCCTCGTAGCCGGGCACGTTGGTGCCGACACCATGGATGTCGAGGTTGTTCGGCCCGCTCTCGGACACGATGAGCAGCGTCTCGGCGCGCGCCTGCGCCTGGGCGGGAGAGAACACGGCCGGGGCCGAGACCGAGGCGGCGGACAATGCCGCGCTCGCGCTTGCCGACTTCAGAAATCCACGCCGATCCATGCCGGGCCCCGCATGTTGTGTTGTATGGACAGCAACAATCATGCATACAATTCAGTTGCAATGTATGCGCAAATGTTCGGCGACGATGCTGAAAAGAATCGCCGTCGAGCGCTGCTTTCGTAAGCAGCGGGCCCGCGGCCCTCTGCTAGAGTCGAGCAGGGGATGCGGTGGGCGGACAGGCAATCGTGACGCGAGCAGAGCGCTTGGCGGGCGAGATCGCGGACGCGATCCTGACGGGCGAACTCCCGCCCGGTTCACGGCTGGACGAGCAGGGGCTCGCCGCGCGCTACAGCGTGTCCCGCACGCCCGTGCGCGAAGCCCTGCGCCAGCTCGGCGCCTCGGGCCTCATCGAGATCCGGCCGCACCGCGGCGCGACCGTCGCGCATGTCACTCACGCGCAGCTCGAGGAGCTCTTCGTCGCGATGGGCGAGATCGAGGCCACCTGCGCCCGTCTGGCCGCCATGCGGATGACGCCGCTCGAGCGCCGCAGGCTCGGCGCCCTCCACGACCACATGGCGGGGCTGGTGGAGGCGGATGACCGGGAAGGCTACGCAGAGGCCAACGTCGCCTTCCACGGCGCCATCTATGCCGGCGCCCATAACGGCGTGATCGCCGACATGGCCCTGGGTCTGCGCCGCCGCCTCCTTCCTTACCGGCGGGCGCAGTTCCGCGCGCCCGGACGCCTGCCGCGGTCGCATGCCGAGCACAGCGCGGTCGTCCGGTCGATCCTGGCCGGCGACGCGGCCGCCGCCCACGCCGCAATGGGGGACCACGTCAGCCTCGTCGAGGATGCCTTCGAGCAGATGACCGGCGGCACCCGGCCCGGCCACATCGACAACGCCTCCGACCTCAAGTGACCTGCTCGGCGCCAGCGGGACAGGACGCGCCGCGGTCGGCCAAGAGCGTCCTGCCGCCGAAGAATGCGGGCTTGTCGCGTCGTGACCAGCGACAGGCCGGTGAGGAACAGGCGATGCTACAAACGGGCAGCCGACGCCGCCCGCCGCTCAGCCGGTCCGGGCCGAGTTGGAGAGGCCTTCCGCGCGAGCCAGGAGGTTGCGTGCCCGCTCCGCGACCGGCCGGTCGATCATCGCACCCTCGTAGGTTGCCGCGCCGCGGCCTTCGCTGATCGCGGCGTCCAACGCCTCGATCACTCCCCGCGCCCAGGCGATCTCCACCTGGGAGGGAGCGAAGCCCTCGTTGAGGATCGGCACCTGCTTCGGATGGATGCAGAAGCCCCCCGTGAAGCCCATGTCGCGTGCCTGCGCGATCTTTGCCGCGAAAGCCGCCTCATCGGCGAAATCCGCCACCGTTCCGACATAGCCGATCGGCTGGATACCTGCGTTTCGCGCGGCGACGACCGCCTGCGCGTTCGGAACGTAGAGCGTGTCGAAAGAGGGGCGCCCGCCAAGTGCGACAGCCAGATCCTCGGCACCCACTGTCATGCCGCACAACCGCGGATGCGCGGCCGCGATGGAGGGCATGTCGAGGAGGCCGTCGCAGGTCTCGATCATGGCGACCAGCCGGGTGTGGCCGCGCGGCAATCCGCGCTCCTGCTCCACCTCGTCGAGGATCTCCGCGATGGCCCTGACGTGACCGGCATCGGGAACCTTGGGCAAGGTCAGGCAGGACACGTGCGGCCCGACGGACGCTTCGATGTCGGCGATCGCCTGGCGCCACGGTCGATTGATGCGGACCACGACGGTTATCCCTTGTGCGGCGAGACGCTCGGCCGCCGTCGGGATGCTGCGTCGGGCCGCGTCCTTGAGAGCCTCGGGGATCGCGTCCTCCAGATCGATCTGGATCGCATCCGCCCGACGCTCGGCGGCCTTGGCCAGGAACCGTTCGTTCAGCGCCGGAACGAACAGCATGGAGCGCCAGGAACTCGCCCCGGAGGTCATCGCGTGGCTCCGTCCGCCATACCGAGCTCGCGGCGGATCTCGTCCGAGTGTTCCCCGAGCCGCGGGGCCGGCCGCCGGAACGGCTGCGCCACCGCCGAGAACCGCGGGATGATGTTCGGCATCGGCACCGTCTTCATGTCCTCGTCGGGCGCCTCGACCAGCGCTTCGCGGTCGAGCACGTAGGGGTGGTCTATCAGGTCTGCGACCGAGCAAACCGGTCCGACCGTCACGCCCGCCGCCTCGAACAGGGCGAGGTTCTCGGCCTGGCTGCGCTCGGCCACGAACCCGCCGATGATGGCGTCGAGCGTATCCCGGTTCCGCACGCGCGCGGCGTTGTCGGCAAAGCGCGGATCGCTCTTCAACTCGGGCCGCCCGATCGTGTCAAGGATGCGCTCGGCCATGGACTGCATGGAGCCCGACATCGCGACATAGCCGCCATCCCGGCAGACGTAGACGTTGCGGGGAGCCGTGTGGGAGGACTGGTTCCCGGCGCGCATCGTGGGCTCACCCGTCAACCGGATGTGAGCCGCCTCTGCACCGATCATCGCGTGTATGGGCTCGAAGAGCGACAGATCGAGAACCTGTCCGGCTCCGCCATGCTCGACTGCCCGCAACGCGGCAAGTGTGGCGGCCGCGCCGTAGAGCCCGGCGATCATGTCGGCCAAAGCGAGCGGCGGCAGCGTCGGGGGCTTGTCCGGGTGGCCGTTCATGTAGGCCCAGCCCGACATGGCCTCCACCAGCGTGCCGAATCCGGGCTTCTGACGCCACGATCCCGTCTGCCCCCAGCCCGAGACACGAAGGATGATGAGCCCCGGATTCCTGCCAAGCAGGTCCTCGGGCCCCAATCCCCAGCGCTCCAGCGTGCCGGGAACGAAATTCTCGACCAGGACCTGAGCGGAATCGATCAGGCGCAGCAGGGTCTCGCGGCCGTCGGGCTCGTGGATGTCGAGCGCGATGCTGCGCTTGTTGCGTGCATAGACCTTCCAGAAGGTCTCGATGCCCTTCACGCGCCAACTGCGCAGATCGTCGCCCTTCCCGGGACGCTCCACCTTGATGACGTCCGCGCCGTAATCGGCCAGCACGTGCGTGGTCATGTTGCCGGCGACGAGCCGCGAGAGATCGACGACCCGCACCCCGTCGAGCGGCCCTTTCGCGTCCGGCGCGTAGCTGATGGTCTTGCTCATGTCTCAGGCGCGCTCCTCGATCAGGATCAACGGCTTGATCTCCTGCAAGGCGTGCATCCGCTCCAGGGCGCGATTCACGTCCTCCAGCGCGTAGCGCCCCGTGATCATCTTTCCAAACGGGATCCGGTCGACATGCGCGGAGGCGAATTGCAGCGCCTTCCAATAGGACTTCACGTCGCCCGAGAAGGATCCGATCACACGGATGTTCTTCTTGACGATCAGGGAGGGGCTGAACGTCGTCGGACCAGCGCCGAGCTGGCCGACGGTGAGGTAGCGCCCGCCCTTGCGGACGAGATCGAGGCCCTGCCCGAACGCGTCCGGAACGCCGGTGAACTCCATCACGATGTCCGGCCCGCGCCCATCCGTCAGGGCGCGAAGCGCCGTGGCGCGTTCCTCGTGGCTAGTGCCCTCGATCGTGAAGACATGCGTCGCGCCAAACTCCTTCGCGAGTTCGAGCCGGGCCTCGGGAGCACCGATCACGGACACGGTCTTTGCGCCCGACACCCGCGCCACTGCCGCCGCGAGTATGCCGAGAGGCCCGGCGCCCTGGATCGCGACGTGCTCGGACGGGTCGATCGGCCCGAGATTGTCGAAGGCGTTCATCACCGAGCGGAACGCGCACGAGCAGAGGCTCGCGACCGCATCGTCGACGTTGTCGGGGACGCGCACGCGGCCCGCCTCGGGCAGGACGTAGCCGTATTCCGAGAAGCCACCGAGCAGGTAAGGCGGCTTCTCGATGTTCTCGAACATGTAGGCGCGCCGGTTCTCGCAGAGCGTCGGCTGGCGAGCCACCGTGCAGAAGAAACAATGGCCGCATGCGGTGTGCGTCCAAAGGATGCGGTCACCGAGAGCGAGGGGCTGCCCTACGCTGTCGCGTTCCGCACCCTCCCCGATCGCGACGACGCGGCCGACCATCTCGTGGCCGAGGATCACGGGCAGGTCCACGGCCAGGGAAAGATTGCCGCGCGACAGGTGCACATCCGTTCCGCAGATCGAGCAGGCCGTGGTCTTGACGATCAGAGCTCCCGGCTCCGGCCCGGATGGCACGGGAACACATTCGATCTTTACCGGCTCGCCGAAGCGGCGCAGCACGGCCGCGCGGGAGATCGAGGGCAGGCCTGCGGCGGGCCGATCCTGCTGGGTCGGGATGCTCTGAGACATGGGGATCACCTGAAAGGACGAAATCGCGAGGTATTCCTCGTGGCCTGCATGACGTTGGACGGTCGCGGTGCGCCCGGACCGCGGGGGAGACGTGTCCGCCCCCCTCCCCTGATCAATAGCCGCCCTTGCGGTCGGGGAGCGCCCGGAAGGGCTCGAGCAGTTGACGGATCTGGCGGATCATCAAGCCGACATCCGAGCCCAGCGCGACCATGCCGAACCCCTGCTGCCGGCGCCTCTCCATATCGTCGGGAATTGTGCCGATGATGCCGGAGAAGATCCCTCGATCATCGGCCAGGCTCTTTATTCGCAGGATCTCCTCCGCGATGCCCGGTCCTTCCCAGACCGCGAGATGGCCGAAGCTCTGGGAGAGATCGGAAGGGCCGAAGAAGATCGCCTCCAACCCGGGCGCTGCCAGAATGTCGGCGATATTGGCCGAAGCCTCGGCGGTCTCGATCACGGGGATGACCATTGTCTCCTCGTTCGCAACGGCGACATAACTCTCCAACGCCATGCCCCAGGCCGTTGCACGCTCGTGGCCGAGCCCGCGCTTGCCGGAGGTTGGATACCGCGCGTGGCGGAATGCATCCTCGAGTTCGGCTCGATTGCTGATCAGGGGCAGCAGCACGCCATGGGCGCCGAGGTCGAGCGCCCGCTTGATCGTGTCAACGCTGGAAGTCGGGACCCGCACCAGGACTGCAAGCTCGCTACCCCTGGCGGCCCGCAGATGGTCGACCACGTCACGGAAACCCAGGCTGCCATGCTCCATGTCGACGCAAACCCAGTCGACCCCGAGTTCCGCCGCAACCTCCGTTACGGTCGCGCTCTCCAGCGTGACCCACAGCCCGAGCGCCGTTTTCCCAGACGCCAAGCTCCGCCGGAGCGGATTGGAGAAGGTCATCGGATCTTTCCCTACCTGAGAAGAAGCTGCGGGAGGATCAGCGATATCTGCGGAAAGTACGTCACCAGCAGCAGCGAGATTAGCAGCGGAATGTAGTAGGGAGCGACCGCGACGAGCGCCCGGTTCATCGACACGTTCGCGACCTTGGCCACTGCAAAAAGCAGCATGCCAACCGGCGGAGTGAGCATTCCGATCATGAGGTTCAGCACCATCATGATCCCGAAATGGACCGGGTCGACGCCTGCGGCCACCGCCATCGGCAGCAGCATGGGAGTGAAGATGGTGATCGCGGCGTTGGTCTCCATGAACAGGCCGACGACCAGAAGGAACAGGTTGATCGCCAGCAGCAGCATCCCGGGCGACAGGTCGAAGTCATTCACCAGGGCGATCAACTGCTGAGGGATCTGGGTGAAGACGAGGAGCCACCCGTATAATCCGGCCGCGGCCAAGATGAGCAGGATCACCGCCGTCTCGCGCATCGTCTCGCGCAGCACCTGGACGAGCTGGGTAAAGGAAATCTCGCGGTAAACCAGCATCGCGATCACCGTTGCGTACACGGCCGCTATGGCAGCGGCCTCGGTCGGGGTGAACGCACCACTCATCATGCCCAGGATGATGATGGCCGGCGTGATCAGCGGCGGCAGCGCCCGAAAGAAGCTGCGGACGAGCGCCGCGAAGCCTTCCCAGGGATGCGTCGGCAAATTGCGACGGATCGCCTGCCAGTAGACCAGCGCCATCATCAACGCGCCCATGAGCAGGCCGGGCAGGATGCCGGCGATGAGCAGCGCGGTCGCGGACACGTTCCCGACGACGGCGTAGATGATGAGGGGGATGCTCGGCGGGATCACGGGGCCGACGGTCGCGGACGCGGCCGTGACGCCGATCGAGAAGTCGTCGGGGTAGTTCGCCTTGCGCATCGCCCGGATCTCGACCTGTCCGACACCCACCGCATCGGCGACCGCCGATCCGGACATGCCCGAGAAGATGATCGAGGCGGCGATGTTGACCTGCCCGAGCCCGCCGCGCAGGTGCCCGGTCAGCCGGTGCGCAAAGTCGTAGATCCTGTCGGTGATCCCGCCGGTGTTCATTATCTTGCCGGCGAGGATAAAGAACGGGATCGCCAGCAGCGGGAAGCTGTTGACCGCGTAGACCATGCGTTGCGCGAGGATCGTGTAGGGCACCCCGCCGATGCCGCGTTCGACGACGGTAACGATGAGCGAAGACAACCCGAGCGCAAAGGCCGCCGGAATGCCGATCGCGAACAGTACAAGCAGCCCACCGATGAAGAGAGCAAGGATCACAGCGCGGTCTCCCTGCGCGGCCGGGCGAGCCTCATCGCGCGTTCATACATATCGAGGAGGATCAGGGCGGCCATGACGCCGATCGAGACGCCCACGGCCAAGTAGATGTAGCCCATCCGGATCCAGTCCATCGTGGCCGTGAAGGTCTCCCAGGTGGCAAACGTCAGAAGGTAGCAGCCGTAACCCACCGAGAGCAGGAACCAGACGATGAGCAGGTCGCAGAACATTGCGAGTGCGTCGGCACTTCGGCCGCTGACGTAATTGTCGATCAGGTCGACGCGGATGTTTTCCCGCGAGAGCAAGACGACGACTCCGCCGAAATACGTCGTCAACACGCAAGTCAGCCGCGCGACCTCCTCCGTCCATTGCAGAGGAGCGTTCAGGACGTAGCGGAAGAAGACCTGCAAGATCGAGGAGCCGATCATCGTCAGGAAGGCGGCGACCGCCAGTATTTCGAACAGACGGTAGACGTGGCGGCGAGTGCCCCGGATATGATCCATCACGCGCTCCGATGGCCGGATTGAAGATGCCGGCGGCGACCGGGATCGCCGCCGGGAGAGGGATTAGTTCAGGTACTGAGCGACGGCCTCGCGCACACTCGGCGCCCAGCCCTTGGCGATTTCGTCGATGGCGGGCCGCGCCTTGGCAATGAACGGCCCGCGATCGACCTCGACGAGCGTCATCTTGTTCTTATTCGCCAGATCCTTGCACACGACGTCGATCTGCTGCTTCGTCACCTCGTCGCCGTGCTTGGCGGCATCCACGGCCGAGCTCACCACGGCTTCCCGCAGTTCGGGCGTAAGCCCGTCGAGGAAGCGCGAGCTGATCGACCAGTGCCAGACCGCCGGCACATGCGCCGTGAACATCAGGTGCGTCTGCACCTCGAACAGCTTCGCCTGATTGACGTTGAAGCAGGGGTTCTCCTGCGCTTCGATGACGCCCATCTGAAGCCCGCTGAACACCTCGGGCCAGGCCACCGGCGTCGGCCGGGCACCAAGCTGGGTCCAGACGCGCACCCATGACGGAATCTCGGGGACGCGCAGCTTGAGGCCGGCGAGATCATCCGGCGTACGGATCGCCTTCTTCGCCGACAGGTGCCTGTCGCCGCGACGGAAGAAGGCGACAACGTCGAGCTTCGCCTTATCCTTGATGAGCTTCTTGCCCTCGGCCCCGGCCGGGCTGTCCCAGAACTTGAAGATCTCCTCCGGTCCAGGGAATACGAAGGGAACCACGGTCGCGGCATAGGGGGGCGCAACCACATTCGGGAGCGTGTCTCCGAACAGCGTCATCTGGACCTCATTGACGGTCAGCTGTTCGAGATTGTCTCGCTCGCCCCCGAGCACTGCCGAATGGAAGATCTTGACGTTGATCTTCCCTTTGCTGCGCTCCTTAACGAGCTCGACGAACCTGTTGACGGCGTCGAACTCGGGTCCCGGCGGGGACGTGTGAAGTGCGAAGCTGATGTCGACAGCGCGCGCTGCCGTCGACGCCACGAGCATGCCCAGCGCCAGAATCGGCGCTGCGAGCTTCAATCTCATCATGTCCTGTCCTCCCGGTTTGTTTGTTGTCGCCAGTCTTGCTTGCGGGGTTAAACCCCCGCTGCTCTTGTAATTGCCTCCTTGACGGCCTGGCCTGGGCGGAGCCCGAGCAGGCGCGCCGTGTTGCCGGTCTCGCTGATCACTCCCTCCTCCCACGCGTCGAGGGCATCGCCGATCCGCGCGCTGTCGTGCCCGATCGTGGCAGCTGCGATCCCCCGTTCGTCCAACATCGAGAGGCTGGCCCTGCCTGCTCCGTTCTTGCCGCCGCCAGCATCGTTGAAGAGCACCAGTCGCGGCGGGTAGAGGCTTGCGAAGGCGCCAGAAATCAGGCCGCCATGCGAACCGCAGACGATGAGCGTTCCCGCGTCCTGTGGTCCGATCAGAGAGATGGAATCCATGAGCACCACGCGACGCCCCCCAAGGGTGGCGACAGTCTCGTTTCTCATGGAGCCTCTCCGAACACTCGGCGGACCGCCTGCCGGACAGGCTCTCCGATGCGGAAACCGGACCGCTCGGCCAGCCGGTTGAGCGCGGAGATCACGCCAAAGTCCCAGGTCTCCCTGCCGTTGCCGATCAGCGCGCTGTCATGGGAGACCGTCCCGGCAAGAATCCCGCGTGCCTCGAGGTATGCGAGGGCGGCGGTGCCGGCCCCGTCCTTCCCGATGCCTGCATCGTTGAAGAACACGGCGCGGATCGGTGCCTTGGCGGCGTATTCTCCTGAGCTGATTCCGCCATGCGACCCGGTCATCACCACTGCTCCGGCATCCTCCGGTCGCAGATGAGCGATCGTGTCGACCACCAGCACCGGGGTGCCGCGAACGGTGTCGACAGTTTCCCGGACCATCACGAACCCGGTCGCGCCGGTCACGGCTCGGCCTCCCCCGAGAGGCCCGACATCTCCGCCATCAGCAGAGCCAGCGAGGAGTTGTCGAGATCGGCCCGCCCCGTATTCGCGAGCACGCCATAGAGTTGCTGGATCAATGCCGTCGCAGGCAGGGCGGCGCCGGTGACGCTACCGTTCTCCAGCGCAAGCTTCAGATCCTTGCGCTGGAGCGTGACGCGAAAGCCTGCGGCGTAGTTGCCGTCGAGCACGCGCTGGCCGTGAAGGTCGAGCGCCCTGCTCTGGGCGAAGCCGCCAAGCAGAGCCGTCCTGACCTTCCCCGGATCGACGCCGTTCTTTCGCGCCAATGTGAGCGCCTCGGCGACGGCCTGGATGTTGATCGCAACCGCGACCTGGTTGCAGACCTTGCAGACTTGGCCCGCACCCGGCCCGCCGATGTGGCTGATGGTCTTGCCCATCGCCTCCAGCACAGGTCGACAGCGCTCCAGGATCTCCGCATCGCCTCCGACCATGATCGAAAGTGTGCCGGCCTCGGCGCCCTGGTAGCCGCCGCTGACGGGAGCATCGAGCATCGCAACGGCTTTTGCTGCGAGCGCCGATTGCATCGCGATGGCAGCGGTGGGTGAGATCGAGCTCATGTCGATCAGCACGCTGCCCGGCCGCATCGCGACGGCGAGCCCGCCTTCGCCAAGCACGACGGCCTCCACGTCCGGCGTGTCGGGCAGCATCGTGATGACGAGGTCTGCCTCCGCGGTGCCGGCGATCGAACCGGCATCGCGTGCACCGGAGGCGACCAGCTCGGTCACCGCCTCGCGGTTGAGGTCGTGGACCAGGAGCGCAAATCCGGCCCTCTTCAGATTGAGCGCCATGCGCCGGCCCATCACGCCCAGCCCGATGAAGCCGACCGTCGTAGAGCCTGGAGAGAACGTGCTCACTGCGCCGCTCCTCCTCAGTGTGTCTTGCAGTGCAGCCCGCCATCGACGCAGAGGTCGATGCCGGTGATGTACTTGGACTCGTCCGATGCGAGGAAGAGCGCCGCATAGGCGATGTCCCACCCCTCGCCCATGCGCTTCATCGGGGTGACTTCAGCGCGTTTGCGCTGCATCTCGGTGAAGTCGGTGTAATGGGCCTTCATCGCCTCGTAGATGTGCGGGGTGTCCATGAGGCCGGGAAGAACTGTATTCGCCCGAATTCCTTTGTCCGCATATTGCAGAGCTATCGCGCGTGTGAAGTTATTCACCGCGGCCTTCGAGGCATAATAAGAGATGTAGTTGAAGTGCATCCAGCGGATCGAGGCCAACGAGGAGATGTTAACGATCGCTCCCTTTCGTTGCTCCTCCATGATCGGCAGCACGCATTTGCAGGTGAGGAACATCGACTTCAGATTGACGTCCATCACCTTGTCCCACTGCTCCTCAGTGGTCTCGACAGGGCCGCCTTCGATGTTCATGCCGACGTTGTTGTGGAGCACGTCGATCCGCCCCCAGCGGCCTTTCACGTCCGCAACGACCTCGCGAATACGGGCGAGCTTGGTGACGTCGGCTTGCAGCGCAACGGCCTCACCGCCCTCCTCGTTGATGATGCGGGCGGTGCTTCGGGCGGCCTCCTCGTTGAGGTCGACGCAAGCAACCTTGGCGCCTTCCCGACCGTAGAGCACTGCGGAGGCCTTGCCGTTCCCCCAGCCCTCGCCAACGGAACCCGCACCAAATACCAGCGCTACCTTGTCTTTCAGGCGCTCAGCCATAGTCGCTCTATCTCCAGAGAGAAACCGTCATCGGACGTGTCGTTGGAAGGTCTCGACCGCGCGGGCCAATTCGGGCAGATCCCGCGCCGCAGCAGCGAGCGACAGGCCCGCACGGGCTGCCTCCCAGGCAGCCCTCAGCGCCCGCGTCCCGGCCGCGATCCCATCGGGGTGGCCGACGATGCCACCTCCACAAGCATGGATGAGCTCGCTGGTGCCCAACGCCGCGTAGGTATCGTGCACCTGCAAGACCGTCTGCGCGCTGGAAAGGACCGGCATGATGCGCGGATCGCCTTCGCGGATGGGCGTAAGACAGGCGCGTGCCGAGGCGAGCACCGATTCATCGCTTTCGGCGAACTTGTTGCGAAGGCCATTCACATGGATGTGGTCTACCCCGGCGAGCCGGTGGAGCATCTGGTAGACGCTGAAATCGAAGCCCAGCATCGGCGCGCGCGAGAACAGCGCCCATCCATTGCGGTGCCCGTGGATGAAGAGCGGGAATTCCTTCCGCAGCGCCAAGACGGCCGGCGTGCCGACCCAGTTCAGGCTCAGCATGGCGCAATCGCCGCCAGCCTTGAGAATGGCTTCTGCGCCGCGGCGCATGCGGTCGAGATCGCCCGTGATGTTGAAGGCGTACATGATGCGCCGGCCGGTCGCATCCGCATGACGCTCGACCGCCGCCATCACGGCCGCGATGCGTGCCTCGAGGGGCGCATAGAGCGGATCGGCCGAAAGTTCGTCGTCCTTCACGAAATCGATGCCGCCTTCCGCGAAGGCGGTGACCGCGGCCGCTGTTTCCTCCGGCAGGAGGCCGATGCTGGGCTTCACGATCGTGCCGATCGCCGGCAGGCCATCGAGTTTCAGCCGCTCGCAGGTGCCGACGACACCGAAGCGCGGGCCCGGGAAGGCTTCCACGAATTCCGGCGGCAGACGGATGTCGAGGAGGCGGATTCCGGAGAGTTCGCTGAGTTCCCCGAGGTTGCCGCAAACCGTGGCCATCAGGGTCTGCAGGTCCGGGCCGACATTCGAATATGGCCAGGCGATCTCGATGCGGGCCTGCGCGTATCGGGCCCGCCCGGTCACGCGCGTTCCGGGCAGGCTTGGTACTGCGACTTCCGCCAGCCGCTCGATCCGCTCGACCCGCGCCGCCGCCCGCCGTCCGACCGCGTCGGTCTCCGCGGCGAGCTTCAGGAAGGTGCCAGTGGATTGCTCACCTGCGATCGCGGCCGCGGCCTGCTCGATCCGAAACGGCGTTTCGATCAGGTAGCTGGCGCGGATCTCACCAGTTGTATGATGTATGATGTCGTTCACGGCGCCATCACATCCCCGCCGCTCACGACGAGCGTATGGCCCGTGATGAACGCTGCCCGATCCGACAGGAGGAAAGCCACCGCCTCTGCGATCTCTGCCGCCTGGCCAAACCGCTGGAGCGGGATCGCCTTCATGCGTGCGGGCAGAAGATGCTGGTCGAGCCCGCCGATCATATCGGTCTCGGTCAGCCCAGGCGCGACGGCATTGACCCGGATCGCCGGAGCCAGCGCCTCGGCGTAGCAGCGCATCATTGCGACGACGCCGGCCTTGGCCGCCGCATAGTCGATCTGACGTTTGCGGGGCCGGAACGCTCCGATCGAACTCAGGCACACGATCGCGCCGCTGCCGCTCGCAAGCATGTCGGCCTTGGCCTGCTGGATGCCGACGAAGACGCCTTCGAGGTTGACCCGAAGCGTCTCGCGAAAATCGGCGAGCGTCAGTTCGTCATGGCCGCGCGCCCGCGTGGTGCCCGCATTGGCGACGAAGAGCGTGATCGGTCCAAGCCGCTCGCGGGCGGCCTCGACCGCAGCGGAGAAGGCGGGTTCATCGCCGACATCGGCGGGGAAGAGTTCGCAGACCCCACCCGCGGCCGCGACCATGGCCTGGGTCTCGCGTGCCGCCGCATGGTTCGCGGCATAGTTCAACGCGATCCGGGCGCCGCCTGCGGCGAGCCGAAGGCAGCAGGCTCTTCCAATGCCGCGCGCTCCCCCGGTGACGAGGGCGACGCGGCCGGAGAATTCCGGCGCGATCTCGGACATCAGCGTTTCCACCCAGCGGTCCGCTCTTGTGGCGGCCTGCTTCATTGAGAGGTATGATGTCTTGTCCGATCCGGGTGTCAAGACAATACTCACCCGGACGGTGAGAGCGTCGTGTTCGAAGGAGCGCCGAGTGAACGGTTCCGACAAGACGGGCGGTAGCGGGCGCAAGCCTCGAAGCCGGCTCGAGACCGTGCTCGATCACATCAAGGCGCAAATCGCGGGAGGCCGTCTGCGTCCCGGGGATCAGCTTCCGCCCGAGAACGATCTCGCCCGGGAACTCGGCCTCAGCCGGACGCCGGTGCGTGAGGCGGTCAAGGTTTTGGCCGCCGTCGGCATCCTCGACGTGCGGCACGGGCGCGGGACCTTCGTCACCGACGGCGCACATGCCTCGCTCGGCCAGCTCCTCCTATTCGAAACCTATCTCACGGACACGACGCCCCAGAAGCTCATGGAGGTGCGGCGGATCTTCGAGCGGAGTTGCGCCGAGCTCGCCGCACAGCGCCGTACCGAGGAGGATCTGGCCGAGATGCGCGCCTGCATCGAACGGCTGCGGCCGCTCGTTGCAGCCGACCCGCCGGATTACGACGCGACGGTGGAAGCCGATCTCGCCTTCCACCGCGCGATCTACAAGGCGTCGAAGAACGAACTCGTCGCGACGCTCGCGAACTTCGTCAGCAACATGGTGTCGGGCTGGCTGCGCCACTCGCATGCCAATGGCGGTCTTGCCGACACGGTGCGCCTGCACGAGGTCATGTACACGATGATCGAGGGGCGGAATTCGGCCGCTGCCCGCGAATGCTACGGAGCGGACGAGAACATGGAGTATTTCCGTCGCGTCCTCGAACAGGCGCCGCAGCACGACAGACCGGGAAAGACACCATGAACGGCCCCGCCGTCAGCTTCTATGGCGACGACTTCACTGGGGCTGCGGAGAACCTGGCGCAGTTCCACGCGCACGGGCTGCGCAGCCGGCTCTATTTCGAGCCTGCCGATACCACCCGCGTCCTGGCGGACGCTGCCACTCTGGATGTCGTCGGCATCGCGGGAGTAGCCCGGTCGCGTCCGCCAGCAGAGATGCGCCCGCTGCTGGCGGAAGCCTTCGCGCTGTTTGGCCGTCTCGGCACTCGTCTCAATCAGTACAAGGTCTGCTCGACCTTCGATTCCGCGCCGGAGCTCGGGAACTTTGCAGTAGCCGTGGAGGAAGCACTCCGCGTCTGGCCCGACGCGCTGCTACCCGTGCTTCCCGCGACACCAGATTTCGGGCGCTACACCGCCTTCGCCAATCATTTCTCCCGGCACGGCGGCGAGATCCTGCGGATCGACCGCAATCCAGCGCTGGTCCAGCATCCCTCCACGCCGATGCACGAGGCGGATCTGCGCCGCCACCTGACCGCGCTTGGTCTTCCCCGCGCAGCCACGATCATGCTGCCGGAACTCCGGGACGATCCGACATCGTTGGCGGAACTGATCGCAGTCCGCGGCGAGGGAGGTGTTCCCGTTGTTCTCGACACCATCACGAATGACGACCTGACGCGCCTCAGCGCCGCGATCTGGAAGCTGGCCGAGGCCAGGAGCGTCTTCTGCCTTGCGGCCCAGGGCCTGCCGCAAGGCATCGGGGGGGTGATCGCCGGCAAGCTCGGCCGTCGAGCCTCGCTAGAGATGCGGCCGGCGCCGGGTCCGGGCCTCGTTCTTTCGGGCAGTTGCTCGCCCCACACCGCAACGCAACTGGCCGCCGCTGAAGCGGCCAACTGGACGATGATCCACCTGCCGGTTGAACGCCTCACCGGACCCGATGACTTACATCGAGCAACCACCGCAATCGCTCCGGACATGATTGCAGCCCTCAGGGCCGGGCACTCGGTTGCCGTCTACACATCGCGGGGCGAGGCTACGGAAAGCTTCGATCTCGGCCGCGCACCGGCGATTGGCCACGCCCTCGCTGAGCTCTTTCGCCGAGCGGTACGCGAGGCGGGCATGCGCCGTGTCATCTTTGCGGGAGGCGACAGTTCGAGCTTCGCGATGCGAAGCTGCGGTGCCTACGCACTCGAGATCGCCTCATCGAACGGGCGGCAGGCGAGCCATATCTGCCGGTTGCTCTCGACCGACGAATTGAACGGCGTCGAAGTCATCCTGAAGGGCGGGCAAGCCGGCACCGATCGGTTCTTCCTCGACCCCACGGGAGGCTGAAGCGGACGGCGGAGGCCCGTTCGCCGGCTTGCCGACAGCCGAACGCCTGCACCGTCCAACGCGGCCGACCGATACAGCTCGACTGCGCTCCCGCGCTGAGTCGATCCGTTTCGGCGGAGGGTTGGCTGGTTCAGCCTCCCGGATCACGAGACCACGCTTTGGTGCGCCAGACACAGCCCCGGCTCGTGCCACTGCATCTCCGCGAGCTTGCCTTCGTAGGAGAGCGTCACGTAAGCGGTCCGGAGGTCGGGACCGCCAAAGCAGAGATTGGTGACAAGGAGATCGGGGACGGGATGCCACCACACCTCGCCCATCCGGGAGATCTCCGCGATGCTGCATGTATCGAGCGCCGCCACGCAGATGCGCCCTGAAGCGCTCACGGCTAGGCTGTCGAAGCGCTTGTACCCACCGACGCCGGCAACGAGCCGCCCGCCATTCGGCGACGGCCATGCGGCTTTCGCAACCTCCGCCTGCCTTCTTCGGCCGGCTTGCCACTGACGACCTCCGCACGAGGTTCGCTGAAGGTGCTACCCCGGTGCTGCCCCGGGAACCAAAACGAGAAAGGCCCGCCGAAGCGGGCCTGTTCTAAACGCCTGATCTCGTTGAGAGAAACTGGAGCGGGCGAAGGGATTCGAACCCTCGACCCCAACCTTGGCAAGGTTGTGCTCTACCCCTGAGCTACACCCGCATCCGGCGGCGCTGCTTCGCGGCGCCGCGACGCCCATGTGCCCCAACCGCGCCGGCATTTCAAGAGCCTTTTGGCGTTGTTTTCCACCGGTCGGGTTTTGGCGAGAGTGCGCCGAACCTTCCCGCCCGCCCGGCGGCCGCGGCGTCTCCCTCCTAGTCCCCGGCGAAGACGGGTTGCTCCTTCGCCACGAAGGCCCGATAGGCCCGCCCGAAATCCTTGGTCTGCATGCAGATCGCCTGGGCCTGGGCCTCGGCCTCGATCGCCTCGTCGATCCCCATGTCCCATTCCTGGTGAAGGCAGGTCTTCGTCATGGCGTGGGCGAAGGTGGGCCCCGCCGCAAGCTGCCCGGCGAGCCTCTGCGCCTCAGCCAGAACCTGTTCCGGTTCGACGAGGCGGTTGTGAAAGCCCCAGCGCTCGCCTTCCTCGGCCGTCATGACCCGTCCGGTGAAGAGAAGCTCGGACGCCCTCCCCTGCCCGATGATTCGAGGCAGGATGGCGCAGGCGCCCATGTCCGCGCCGGCGAGCCCCACCCGCACGAAGAGAAAGGCCGTCTTGGTCCGCGCGGTGGCGATCCTCATGTCGGACGCCATGGCGAGAATCGCGCCCGCGCCCGCGCAGATGCCGTCAAGTGCCGCGATGATTGGTTGCGGGCAGTGACGCATCGCCTTGACGAGATCGCCCGTCATCCGGGTGAAGGCGAGGAGACCCGCCATGTCGCCGGCCTCCTGCATGCGGACGAGCGGCCCGATGATCTCGTGCACGTCGCCGCCCGAGCAGAAATTCCCGCCCGCCCCGGTGATGACCACCGTCTTCACGTCCCGGCTATAGGCGAGGTCGCGGAAGAGGTCGCGTAGCTCTCCGTAGGATTCGAAGGTCAGCGGGTTCTTCCGCTCCGGCCGGTCGAGCGTGATCGTCGCGACCCCACCCTCGACCGACCAGCCGAAATGAGCAGGGCGAAAGCCTGCGGCGTCGAACTGCCTCATCTGATGACAGAAGCTCCTTGCCCCACGGGGCGGTCCGAGCTTGTTGGCCGGACCGGTTCATGGAGGTCAAGCCGAGATGCGGCGCGCATCTCGGCTTGCTCGCCTACCGCGCGGACCGGGTTGCACGCCGGCAATTGGCCGTCTAGATGATCCCGCACCCGAGCGGAGCCGGCTTCGGCCCGCTCTCGCGCGTGGCGGCCTATTTCGTCCACGTGCGAAAGGGTTAGGAGGGGTGGCCGAGTGGTTGAAGGCGCACGCCTGGAAAGTGTGTATACCGGAAACGGTATCGCGGGTTCGAATCCCGCTCCCTCCGCCAATACTCAGCTGTTGACCGCCCCCCTTGAGTGCGTCGCAGGACCGGAAGAAGTCAGCTAGTTCCGAGGCTTCACCGAGGCCGATGTCGTCGCCCACGACGGGAGACGCTCTCCCCGGAGCACCGGCGTCTCCATCGTAGCCTGGCGGCGCTTGGGCTCCCATCCAAACGCCCTTCTTCTTGGATGCCGCGATCTCCTCCCGGATGTCGTGTTGAAGGCCTGAGCCACCGACAGGCCTGGCATCCAGCTCTCCACGATCTCGGCGAGGTCTGCGGGTGGAGGAGTGAGAAGATCCACCTTGTAGATGATGGCTACGTCGACCCGGCCGGCCGCGATCTCAGCTTAAGAGCCGTTCCGAGGCAGGACGTCCCATGGCGCTACTCCGGACGCCCCCGGTCGTCATACATCCCGGGTAGGGACCCAGCCCTCCTGACGTTGCGAGGCGATCGGGTAGAGCTTGCGCCCTCTCAGGAGGTTTCAGCAGACCGGCCTCCTACGCACCGGGGAGGCAGACCCGAGAGAGCGATCGATCTAGCAACCTGAACAGATCGACTTGTAGGCTCGCGCACCCTCGACCATGAGCCGGGTCAGCAGTGCGTCCGTGTCCGTTGCCGCAGTAGTCGCCTCGGATAATCCTGCGCCTTGCGGTTTGGACAGGGCGGGTAATCCACGGCTGGAGGATGCGCCCGCCTCGGAGCCGCTCCGCGGGCCGGGGGAGACAGCCGGTGCGGCGTCCGGACCAGGAGGTGATTTGGGCTCCTCCTGCCACTTCGAGCGGGCCGCAGCCGAGCGCTGGAGTGCTCGCAGCGGGTTCACGCCCGGACCAGATCCGCTCTGGCCGAGCGTTGACCCATCCGCGCCCTCCACCACGACTTTCGTGCTGCCGACGCCTTCGGCCTGCACCAAGGCGAACAGGGTAGCCGCGTGCCGGGGCGCCAGCCGAACGCAACCGTGCGAGACGGCGCGTCCGAGATGGCGTGCATGGCTCGTACCGTGGATGGCGTGCCCGTCGGGTGTGAAGAAGATCGAGTGGGGCATGGGAGCATTGTCCCACTCTCGCGAGAAGTGCGTGCGCGCCATACGAAGCGGCCGGAAAGATCCGCTCGGCGTGTCGTAGTTCGCCGCGCCGGTTGACACGGACCACGTGTAGCGCTGCTGCCCATCCACGGAGACCGCCATCCGCTGGGCAGCCTTATCGATGTTGATCAGCACCTCTGCCCAGGCGCAGTGCGGCGCGGCTGCCATCAGCATCGCCGAGAGGCTGAAGATCGTCAGGAGGCGCATGGATCATCCCAGGACGCTCGGACGCGCAGGGTACTGCTGCCCTTGCGCTCTTCAAGCTCGAACTTCGGCGCCCAGCGGCCGGAGTTGCCCCTTCCGGGAAGATCCGCTCTGTTCAGGGCTGCGCGGCGATCCGATGGGAGGCGCGTCTTGAGAGATCCGTACGAGGTCCTGGGCGTCGACCGCACGGCGTCCGCGGAGGACGTCAAGAAAACCTACCGGAAGCTCGCGAAGACGCTTCACCCGGACCTCAACCCCGGCGACACGGAGGCGGAGGCCAAGTTCAAGGATGTCTCAGCCGCCTATGACCTGCTGAGCGACCCCGACAAGCGGGCCCGCTTCGATGCGGGCGAGATCGATGCGTCGGGCGCTGAACGTCCCCAGCAGCGATACTATCGCGACTTCGCGGGCGAGGATGACTGGGGTCCCTATGCCAGCCAATCCGGCTTCGCCGATTTCGCGGAGGGCGAGGACCCCTTCGCGGAGCTTCTGCGGCAGGCGCAGTGGGCCCGTGCGAACCAGCGCGGTTCGGATCGCCACTACCGGCTGCCGATCAGCTTCGTCGAGTCGATCACCGGGGGGACCAAGCGCCTGACGCTTCCCGAGGGCGGCACCCTCGATGTGACGATCCCGGCCGGGATGGTCGATGGCCAGACCCTCCGCCTCAGGGGCAAGGGAGCACCGGGAAGGGGAACGGGCGGGCCAGGCGACGCCCTGATCGAGATTGAGGTCCTGCCCGATCCGCGCTTCACGCGCGAGGGCGACGACATTCGGCTGGAAATTCCTGTGTCGCTCACCGAGGCCGTGCTCGGTGGCCGCATTCGGGTCCCGACCCCGACCGGCGACGTCATGATGGGCGTGCCGAAGGGGTCGAACACCGGAACCGTCCTGCGCCTCAGGGGCAAGGGTGCGCCGCGGCGCGGCGGCGGATCCGGCGATGAGCTCGTGACGCTGAAGGTCGTGCTGCCCAAGGAGCCGGACCCCGATCTCGAGGCCTTCCTGGCAGGCTGGGAGAAGGGCAAGGCGTTCGACCCGCGCGAGGGAGCGTTCTCATGACCATGAGCAAGGAGGAGTTTCTGCGCTCGGCAGGGATCGAGATTCGAACCCTCGACGTATGGATCGAGCAGCGATGGCTCGTTCCCGAGGGAAGCGCATCCGAGCCGGCCTTCTCGGAACGGGACATGGCGCGCGCCCGCCTCATCCTGGATCTCGGAGACAACCTCGGGGTGAACGACGAAGGGATCGACGTGATCCTCCATCTGGTCGATCAGATGCACGGGCTGCGCGATGCCCTGGCGCAACTGCGCAAGACGATGCCCTGAACGGGGCATTGCAGGGGGCGGCCTAATTCGGATCCACCCATAACCGTAGGCCGCCGGAGGCCGGACCCGCGCCCAGGAGCGGGCCTTCACCGGACGAGCCAGATCCAATGGCGCAGCGTCCCTGCACAGGATGCTCTCGGGCTTTGCTGAAAAGGCCTAGGGGCGTGGCTGGCCGGCGCGCGTCAGTAGGCCCTCAGGTAAGGGAGCGGCTCGGGGCGGAACTCGGCCGCCACGGCCTCGATGCGCAGCAGCGCACGCCCGAGCGAGGCCTGCAGGTGCTCCCGCAGAGCCTCCACGGCCGCACCCGTTTCCCCACGATCGAGAGCTTCCAGGATCCTAAGGTGTTCCGGCAGGAACGGCTCGGACGGAAACAGCGCCGGGATCCATCGATACAGGAAGCTGTGCGCCACGAGGAGGGACTGATAGGAGCGGAGCGCCTCCAGCATCGTACGTTGGCCGCAGAAGCCGAGGATCTCACCGTGGAGTTCCGCCTCGAGGACGTCGAGGTCGCCCCCCGAGAGCGTCTCGGCTCGTTCCATGGCGGACCGCGTGGACTGGAGGGCGCGTCTCACCAGCTCCTTCGGAACCGAGTTGGCGGCTTTCGCGAGCGCCATCGGCTCCAAGGTCCACCGCATCTCGTAGAGCTCCGCCACGTGCTGCGGCGTAAGTGCCGGGGCAAACCAGCGGGAACCCTCGTCCTTCCGAATGATGCCGCGCTGGTTTAGCCTCGCCACGACCTCGCGTGCCACAGTCCGGCTCACCCCGTGGTGTTTCGCGATCTCTGCCTCCACCACGCGCCAACTCGCGAAGGCCGTGCGGGACACGATGCTGGTCTCGACCTCTCCGTAGATGCGCTCCCAACTCGCCGCCGGCGAAAGCTGGATCGGCCCCGGCGCCTCCATCGAACCATCGCCCGTGCCTGCGAGGCTGGTCACCACATAGCCGCGCCCCTCGGCGCGAGAGAGGAGCCCGTCCTCGGCGAGCGAGGCAAGCGCCTGCCGAGCCGGCGCGCGGCTGATGCCGAACTCCGCAGCGACCCTGGATTCCAGAAGGCGCGTCCCGGCCGGAAGAGCACCCGCACGAATTCGGCGGGCCAGGATATCGGCCGCCCGGCTATGCAGACGGGAAACCCCGCTCAGCTGAACCGCGTCGAGGCCGGCGCTTCCCATCCCGCTCCATCCTGCGCGTCCGTTCGGATGGACGTATCGGAACCCGCCATTCGTCGTACTTGTCAACGTCAGGGACGCTGGCCAAGATGCGGATCGAGCAATGTATCCATTAGACGTTTCGCGTTGGAGGGACAGTGACGGGGCGGCTTGCGGGATTGACCGCATTCGTGACGGGGGCCGGCCAGGGCATCGGCCGGGCCATTGCGCTCGCCTATGCGGCAGAGGGCGCTCGGGTCTTCGCCGCGAGCCGTACGGCGTCCAAGCTGGCCGACCTGCCGGGGATTTCGAACGCGATCACTCCCGTCGCTCTCGATGTGACGGATGGGCCGGCGGTCGCCCGGATCATCGGAGATGTCTCGCCCCTGGATGTCCTCGTGAACTGCGCCGGCTGGGTCCATGGCGGCACGCTGCTGGAGACGAGCGAGGCCGATTGGACGAGGAGTTTCGATCAGAACGTCACCTCGATGTTCCACACCATCAAGGCGGCGCTTCCGGCCATGCTGGAGCGCCGTTCGGGCTCGATCATCAACGTCGCGTCGGTTGCCTCGAGCATCACGGGCGTGACGGGACGTGCCGCCTATGGGGCAAGCAAGGCGGCCGTGATCGGGTTGACCAAGGCGGTCGCCCGCGATTGCGTTTCGGCCGGGGTCCGCTGCAACGCGCTCTGCCCTGGAACGACGCTGTCGCCCTCGCTCGAGGAGCGGATCCAGAGCGCGCCCGACCCGGAGGCGCGTCGGCGCGAATTCATCGCCCGTCAGGCGATGGGCCGCCTCGGCACGCCCGAGGAGATGGCTGCGGTCACAGTCTACCTCGCAAGTGCGGATGCCGCCTTCACGACCGGCACGGCCATCGTGGTCGACGGAGGACAGACCCTTTGAGCGGAGGGGTGGAAGCGCGCTTCGCGGCCCAGGCGCTCTCCTGGTTCTCTCGTTCCGTGCTGGCGGCGGCCGGAGCCGACGAGGCGAGTGCGGACGCCGCCACACGGTCCATGCTGCACGCGTCCCGCCTCGGCGTGGACAGCCACGGCTTCCGCCTCCTGCCTCACTACGCTGCCGTCATTGAAGCCGGGCGGGTGAAGGGAGCGCCGGAGCTCTGCTTCGAGACGGGCGCAGGTGCGGTGGCGATCCTCGATGCTGGCCACGCGCAGGGGGCCCGAGCGGCCTATGCCGGCATGGAGCGCGCCATCGGGCTCGCTCGACGGTTCGGCATCGGCGCGGTCGCAATCCGCAACTCGTCTCATTTCGGCGCCGCGGGCGCCTACGCGCTCGCTGCCGCGGAAGCAGGCTTGATCGGCTTCGCGACCTGCAATTCGGACAGCTTCGTGCGGCTGCACGACGGGGCCGAGCGATTCCACGGCACCAACCCGCTCGCCTTTGCGGTCCCCACAGGGAACGGGCGCCCGTGGCTCCTCGACATGGCGACGAGCGCCATCCCGCATAACCGCGTGCTGCTCTATGGCGGGCTCGGACGCGAGCTCCCCCCGGAGACCGCCTCCGACGGGAGCGGACGCGAGACGCGCGACCCGGGGGCGGTCCAGATGCTGGCCCCGCTTGGTGCTGCGTTCGGCTTCAAGGGGGCGGCTCTCGCGGGCGTCGCCGAGATCTTCAGCGCGGTGCTGACCGGAATGCGGCTCAGCCCCGAGATCCTGCCGATGGGAGGCCCCGATCTCTCCACCCCACGCGAGATGGGCGCCTTCGTTCTGGCCCTCGATCCCGCGGCCTTCATAGGGGCGGACGCCTTCGCGGCCGGGATGGAGCGCTACCTTTCCGCTCTCCGTGGCTCGCGTCCAGCCGAGGGCGGAGTCGTCATGGCTCCGGGCGACCGCGAATGGGCGGAAGCGGAACGGCGCGAGCGGGACGGCATCCCGATCGACCCAACGACGCTCGCGGCTTTCGCCAGCATGGCCGAGCGGCGCGGCCTAGGGCTTCCGCAGCCGCTCAGCCCGGCAGACCGCTCAATGTGACATGAACCAATGAACCGGGAGGGAATGATGAAAAATGCCGTTCACTCGTTTGTCGCAATCGGCGCGGCCCTGGCGGCGAGCTTGGTCGCAGCGCCGAGCGCGGTTGCACAGCAGAAGACATTCACCCTGCGTCTGAACCACGTGCTCGGCCCGAACGAGCCGTTCCACCGCGGCTTCCAGGACTGGGCGAAGCGGGTCGAGGAACGCACCAAGGGCGGGCTCAAGATCCAGGTCTTCCACTCCGCGCAACTCGGCGTCGAGGAAGATATCATCGAGCAGATGCGCCAGGGCGCCGCGATCGGCCAGAACACCGATGCTGCGCGGCTCGGGAACTACGTGAAGAGCCTCGCCGTGATGAATGGCCCGTACTTCGCGACATCGCTCGAGGATGTCGAGAAGCTCGGCAAGGCGCCCACCATCACGAAGGCCGCGGATGAACTCGCCAAGCAGCACGGGCTCAGGGTCGTGTGCTTCGACTGGGTGCAGGGCTATCGCCACTTCTTCACGAACAAGCCCGTCCGCAAGCCGGCCGACCTCGCCGGCCAGCGCATCCGCACCCCGCCTGCGCCGATCTGGCAGGAATCGGTCCGAGCGCTCGGCGCCGCGCCGACCGCGATGGCATTCGGCGACATGTATCCGGCACTGCAGCAGCAGGCGATCGACGGGGTCGAGCTCGTCTACAACAACATCCCGGGCGGGCGCTTCTACGAAGTGCTCAAGTTCGCGAACGAAACCAAGCACATCATGCTCGTGAACTTCCAGGTCGTCGGATCCCAGTTCTTCGACAGCCTGCCGGCCGAATACCAGACGGCGCTCGTCGAGGAGTGCAGGAAGGCTGGCCGGGAAACGTCCGAAAAGATCCTCGCCTCGGAAGCGACGGTGCGGGCGCAGCTGAAGAATCGCGGGATGACGGTCGTCGAGGATGTGGACCTCGCAGCATTCAAGCAGGCCGGCAACGCGGCCTACGAGAAACTCGGACTGACCGAGGTGAAGAAGGCCGTCGAGGCCGAAATCGGCCGGCAATAGGCAGATCCCGAGGAGCCAGCAGGATGAGGACTGCCTATCGCGCGCTCGGCCGCGCCGAGGCCATTGTCGCCGGAACCTTCCTGGTCGCGATGGTGCTCCTCATCTTCCTGGGCGGCTTGGCGCGCCTTGCGCACATGCCTCTCAACTGGACCACGGATCTCGCGACCTGCCTCTTCGCCTGGGCCTGCTTTCTCTGCGCCGACATCGCTTGGCGGAATGGAGGCTTGATGGCGATCGAGATCGTCACGGAGCGCCTTCCTGCCGGGGCGCAGCATGTGGTCACGTGGATCAACTACGCGATCATTGCCGGCTTTCTCGCCTACGTGGTCGGGGCAGGTCTGTGGCTGTCCTGGGTCAGCCGGGCGCGCAGCTTTCAGGGCATCCCCGACGTCAGCTATTCCTGGATCACGATGAGCCTGCCGGTCGGGGCGGCGCTTCTCCTCATCACCACGATCGTCAAGGCTATCGACCATCGGCGGCTGACGGCAGCCGTCCCTGCGGCGCCGATGGCCTGAGCGCCGGCCATGCTCCTCGTCGCCATCGGCTTCACGGTCTTCATCCTCATGGGCATGCCGGTCGCCTTTGCGATCGGCATCTCGGGCGCGCTGTTCTTCCTGCAGAACCCGGACCTGCCCTTCACGATACCGGTTCAGGTGACCGTCTCGCAGACCCAGAACTTCGCGCTGCTCGCCGTCCCGCTCTTCATCATCGCGGGCAACTTCCTCAACAAGTCCGGCATCACGGAACAGCTCCTCAAGCTCGCATCCGTGATGACCGGCCGGCTTCGTGGCGGCCTGGCCCAGGTGTCGCTCGCGCTATCGGCGCTCATGGGCGGCGTTTCTGGCTCGGCCATTGCGGACGCCGCCATGCAGGCCCGGATGCTCGGCGACGCCATGCTGAAGCGCGGCATGTCGAAGGGATTTGCCGCGGGCGTCCTCTCGTTCGGATCGCTGCTCACCCCCGTGATCCCGCCGGGCATCGGCATGATCCTCTACGGCACGATCGGTCAGGTCTCCATCGGGCGGCTGTTCGCGGCCGGGTTCGTGCCGGCGATCCTGCTCTGGATCGCGCTCGGCATCGCCGTGAACGTCACGGCGCGCCGGCGTGGCTATCCGCCGGAGCGGGACAGGCGGCCGAGCGTCGCCGAGGTCGGGACAGCGCTGCGCGGCGGCATCTGGGCGCTGCTCTTCCCGGTGTTCCTGCTGGTCGGGTTGCGTGCCGGCGTCTTCACGCCATCCGAGATCGGTGCCTTCGCGGTCATCTATGCCGTCGTGGTCGGCATCGCGCTGCACCGCAAGCTCACGCGAGCCTCCTTCCTGGAGGCGCTCGAGGGCAGTCTGGCCGATGTCGGCGCCGTCATGTTCCTGATCGCCCTGTCCGCGATCATCAGCTACGGCATCGTCTACGAGCAGGTGCCGGATCAAATCTCGCAGCTCATTCTCGGGCTGACCGAGAACCTGCAGGCCGTGATGATCCTCATCGTCATCTTCCTGTTGATCGCCGGGTTCGTGATCGACTCGACCGTGCTGATCATCATGCTGACGCCGATCTTCCTCCCGCTGATCGAGCAGCTCGGCGGCGACCCGGTTCATTTCGGCATGGTCTTCATCATCGCCGCGACGATCGGCAATTTCACGCCGCCGGTTGGCGCCGCCATGTACGCGGTCTGCTCGATCCTGCGGACGTCGATCGGCGAATACACGCGCGAGTCGGTGGCATTCTTCGCCGCGGTGGCGCTGGTGACCTTGGCGCTGGTGTTTCTGCCGGATCTCGTCCTGTTCCTGCCGAACCTGCTGTTCAACCGCTGAGGCGGCGCGGATCGAACATCCGGACAGCGCACTGGGAGACTTGGGCGAACGCTCCGGGGCGCGCCTGCCTTTGGTCCGCCAGCTTGGCGGGGCAGCACTGGACGATTTCTTCGACCCAACCGGCAGAATGCACAGCAGGTCGCTCCTGACCCCGCGCCGCTCCACCCTGGATGGCCCTGAGGGAATAGCAGCCTCTCGCCCATCGCCGGACCGGAGAAGACGGCCGATGCGCCCGCCTGAGCGAGGGCCCGGCTGGTGGCGGGGGTGTCACCCCAGGATGAAATCCGCCACGAGCTTGATGTTGAGCCCCACGATGATGGCGGCGATTGCGGCCGAGCTGGCCGTCAGCCATCGGGGCGAGACGAGGGCTCCCATCTTCCGCCTGCTGGCGGTGATCAGCACCAGGGGGATGACCGCGAAGGGAAGCTGCAGGCCGAGGACGACCTGGCTGAGAATGAGCAGCTTCGCCGTGCCCGCATCGCCAAAGGCGATCGTCACCGCGGCCGCCGGGATGATGGCCAGCCCTCGCGTGACGAGGCGCCGGAGCCACGGCGCGATGCGGAAGTTGATGAAGCCCTCCATGACGATCTGCCCCGACAGCGTCGCCGTGACCGTCGAGTTCAGGCCGCAGCAGAGCAGCGCGATGCCGAAGAGGGTCGGGGCGAGGGTCGAGCCGAGAAGCGGCGTCAGGAGCTTGTGCGCCTGCCCCAGTTCCTCGACGTCCACGTGGCCGGTCTTGTGGAAGGCGGCCGCGGCCAGGATGAGGATCGAGGCGTTGATCGTGAGCGCGAAGAGCAGCGCGAGCGTTGAATCGATCGTGGCGAACCGGATCGCCTCCCGTTTCTCGGGCATCGTGTGCCCGTAGGCCCGGGTCTGCACGATGCTCGAGTGCAGAAAGAGATTATGCGGCATCACGGTCGCCCCGATGATGCCGAGCGCGAGGTACAGCATGTCCGGGTTCGTCACGAGCTCGGTCGTCGGCGCGAAGCCACGGATCACCTGCCCCCAATCGGGATGCGCCATCGCGATCTGCAGGAGGAAGCACACCCCTATCACCCCGATGAGCGCCACCACCATGGCTTCGACCCAGCGGAAGCCCTTGTTCTGAAGGTAGAGGATCAGGAAGACGTCCAGCGCCGTGATGACGACGCCGAGCTCGAGCGGGATGCCGAAGAGCAGGTTCAAGCCGATCGCGGTGCCGATCACCTCCGCAAGGTCGGTCGCCACGATGGCGAGTTCCGCGAGCGCCCACAGGGCATAGCCGACCGGCTTCGGATAGGCATCGCAGCAGGCCTGGGCGAGGTCGCGGCCCGTGGCGACCGCCAGCCGCGCGCAGAGCGCCTGCAGGACGATCGCCATGACGTTGGACAGAAGCGCGACGAACAGCAGCGCGTAGCCGAAGCGCGAGCCACCCGCGAGCGACGTCGCCCAGTTCCCGGGGTCCATGTAGCCGACGGCCACGAGATAGCCCGGGCCGAGGAAAGCCATCATCCGGCGCCAGGGCGTGCCGGCGACGGGGATGGAGGAATGAACCTCGGACAGCGAGGCGAGACCGCGGCTGCGCCGCCATCCGCTCTCCGGAGCGGCGGCAGGCGCGGCTGCGCCGAAATCCTCTGAGACGTCTCGGCGCATTCGGCGGACCGGCCCGTTCTGGCGGCAACTCTAGGAGGACTGGAGCGAAGCCCGTGCGAGCGAGGTTTGCGGGAACTCTGCTGCTCGTGCGGACAGCGCGCAGCTCAGAAGCGGGTTCCATCCGCCCGGCGGCCGAGGTCCGCGTGCCGGCGTCCCCCTCGAGACTCGCCTGGCAGCAGGACAGCCGGGTTTCCGCCGTCGCGAAGCGGAGCCGAGGCTGGCGGGCGCCGTCATCCCGACGCGCCGCGTTGCCTCCCGGCGATCCGCCGCGCGAACCACTCCGTCAGCATCGCCTTCTCGAACCGGAGCGGGTCGCCCGCATGGCGCGCCGTCGCGCGCTGGAGATAGTCCTGCCAGCTCAGAAGCTCGTCGCCCCGGGCCAGGACGCGACCCTGCGCCGAGAGAACGTAGCGCAACCGGAGGCGCGGCCAGGTCGCCCCGGTCATGACGCGCTTCGACCCGCTCGGGTCCAGCTCCGGCGCGAGACGCCCGGCGAGGTCGATGTCCAGGATTTCGACCCGAAGATCCTGCCCGGGCGGCAGGTCCCGCGCGAGACGTACGAGATGTTCGACCAGAGCGCGCGCCGCCGCGTCGGCCGTCATCAGGCCGCCCGCCCGGTCCGCATCCGTGAAGCGCGCCGGATCGGAATAGGTCACCCGCACGGCCGCCGCCGCGGGCGTGGCCGTGCTCGCGGCTGTGACCAGGATGAGGAGAGCGGCCCGCATCGGAAAAACCCCGTTCGGCTCGACGCCCCCGCCGTGCAGGTTCGCCTGCACCAAACGATAACGGCGGGCGTTGCCGCCCGCCGTATGCCGGATCACAGAGATCGATTACCCGGCGTTGTTGAGCCCGATGGCCACGAAGCGCGTGCCCTGCCGGTTCTTGATCCGCATCAGCACGGCCTTCTTGCCCCCGTCGCGGGCGGCCTTGATGCCGGCGGCGACCTCGTCGGGCGTGGTCACGGCCTTGCCGCCGACCTCGAGGATGATGTCACCCTCCGAGATGCCCTTCTGGGCCGCCGGCCCGTCCGGATCCACGTTCACGACCTCGACACCCTCTTCGCCGACGCGGCTGCCCGGCGCGAGCTGGAGGCCGAGGCGGAGCGAGCTCTTCCCGGCATCGTCCTCGCGCCCGACCGCGGCCGTCTCGTTCGGCAGGACGCCGAGCTCGACCGTGGCCGTGCGGGGGCTGCCGTCACGCAGATAGGCGACCTCGACCTTCGTGCCCGGCTTCAGACTGGCGATCTTCCGGCTGAGCTCGCGCGCATCGGAGATGGCCTCGCCGTTCACCGTGGTGACCACGTCGCCCGCACGCAGGCCCGCCTTGGCGGCCGGGGTGCCGGACTGGGCCGCATTCACGAGGGCGCCCTTCTGCGTCTTCAGGCCCAGCCCTTCCGCGAGGTCGGGGGTGAGCGCCTGGATCTGCAGGCCGAGATAGCCGCGATCGACCTTGCCGCCCTTCTCGAGCTGATCGACGACGGTCCGGACCGTCTCCGACGGGATCGCGAAGGCGAGGCCGACAGAGCCGCCCGACGGGGAGGCGATGGCCGTGTTCACCCCGACCACCTCGCCCTTCATGTTGAAGGTCGGGCCGCCGGAATTGCCCCGGTTGATCGGCGCGTCGATCTGCAGGAAGTCGTCATAGGGGCCGGCACCGATGTCACGCCCGCGGGCCGAGACGATGCCCGACGTGACCGTCCCGCCCAGGCCGAACGGGTTGCCGATCGCCACCACCCAGTCGCCGACCCGAGGCGCCGTGCTCGCGAGCTTCACGAACGGGAAGGGCCCGCCCTCGTTCACCTTCAGCAGAGCGAGATCGCTCTTCGGGTCGGTGCCGAGGACCTTGGCGCTCAGCGTCCGGCCGTCATCCGTCGTGATCTCGACGGACTTCGCCTTCTCGACGACGTGGTTGTTCGTGACCACGAGGCCATCGGGCGAGATGAAGAAGCCCGAGCCCTGCGCCATTGCGCCGCGCGGACCGCGACGCGGGCCCTGGGGCGTGCCGTTCTCGCCGAAGCGGCGGAAGAACTCGCGCAGCTGTGGCGGGATGTTCTCGAGCCGCGAAGCGTCGTCGCGGCCCGCCTGCCCGCCCTGATCGGTCTGAACCCTGACCGAGACGACGGCAGGCTTCACCTTGTCCACGACGTCCGCGAAGGACGCCGGCGCCTGCGCCGCGTCCACCGTAATGGCTGTCCCCTGGGCGAAGGCCGGGTACTGGCCCTGCACGATGGTCGCGCCGAGCGCGCCCGATGCCACGATGGCCACTGCGGCGACCGATGCCAGGGCCCGGTTGCGCAGGGTGCCGCTCTTCTGAAGTGATTGATTCATCTGACTTACCTCCGAAATCATACTCGGAAGCGCCTCCGAAGCCGTTCGGAAGCGGAGATCGGGGTTCCCCCCACAGGCTTCCGCGTTGTCCATCAATTGCAGTCCCAATATGAGAACGTCCTGGCGGGCAGATTAATTTTTGTTCAGACCGTACGATCGGCGATGCCGCTAACCCGATGGTCAGCACGCCTGCACGACATGGCGGCCAAGCGCTTTGCGCAGCTTGCTTTTTCCGCCACCGCACCCTAACTACCCCTCTGCCGACCTGAGCCGGAATCGGGCATCTGCTGCCCTCCTTCGGGCGTCGAGCGCTTTCGGCCATCGGCATTGCGCGGCCGCCTTACCCGGGCGGCCTTTTCGCGTCCCCACCGATACGGACAAAGACGAGGGTTCCGACACACATGGCGTTTGCGAAACGCAACGATTTCAACGATCGCCGCGAAGCCGCGGCGAATGCCAGGAAGGCGATGCTCGAGCGTTTCAAGGCTCGCCCCCCGGCGGATGACCCGGATGTGGTCGCCCGACAGGCGGAGCGTATCGCGATCGCCGAGGCGCGCGAAAAGCGTCGTGCCGAGCGCGAGGCCATCCGCAAGGCGGAGGAGGAGCGGATCGCCGCCGAGAAGCTCGCGGCCGAGCTCGCCGAGCTGCAGCGCAAGGAGGAAGAGGCTCGCCGTCGCTCCGAGGCAGAGGCGCTGCTGGATGCCGCCCGCAAGGCTGCGCGCGACCTGCGCTACGCCAACCGGAAGAGCAAGAAGCGGCGCTAAGCGCCCGAGACGGTCGGACCAGGGGAGATCCCGAGATGCACGCTCCCCTAGACCCCGACATCCAGACGAAGCGACGACCACCCTTCGGTGAGTTCGTCGCGCTTGTCGCGTTCATGATGGGCCTGACCGCATTCGCGGTCGACAACGTCCTGCCCGCCTTTCCGGCGCTCGGCCGCACCTTTGCGGTGAGCGATCCGAACCAGCTTCAGCTCCTCGTCTACATCTACATGATCGGGTTCGGGGCGACGCATCTCGTCTACGGCCCGGCCGCCGACATTCTGGGGCGCAGGCCTGCCTTCCTGGCCGGCCTCGTGATCTTTCTCGCGGGCTGCATCGCAGCCATGCTGGCTCCCAATTTCGAGACGTTGCTGGCCGCCCGCTGCCTCCAGGGCTGCGGCGCCGCGGCAGGACGCGTCGTCGCCGTGGCCATCGTGCGCGACCGCTTCGTCGGCCGCGAGATGGCGCGGGTCATGTCGCTGACGATGATGGTGTTCATCACCGTCCCGATCTTCGCGCCCGCCATCGGCGGGCTCCTGCTGCTGGTCGGCGACTGGCACGCCATCTTCCTCTCGATGCTCGTGCTCGGGGTGGCGCTCGGCGCGTGGTTCGTGCGCCGGATGCCGGAGACGCTGCGAGCGGAGAACAAGCAGCGCTTCTCGGCGCGGGGGATCCTGTCCGCCTTCCGCCAGACGGCGACCACCCGGGTCACCCTCGGGTACTCCACGGCGTTCGGCCTGATGTTCGGGGCCATCATGTCCTATGTCGGCTCCGCCCAGCAGATCTTCGGCGAGGACGTCTACGGGCTGGGACCCTATTTCCCGGTCGCCTTCGGCCTCGTGGCGGTCACGATGGGGTTCGCGTCCCTTCTCAATTCGCGCCTCGTACGGCGCTACGGCATGCATCGCATCTCGCATGTCGCCCTCCTGGGCTTCATCGCGGTCTCGCTGCTGCAATGCGCCTTCGCGTTCCTCTACGCGGGAAAGCCGCCCCTCTGGCTTTTCGGCGGGCTCCTGGCCGGGAGCCAGTTCCTGACCAGCCTCGCGATGCCGAACTTCAACGCGCTCGCCATGGAACCGGTCGGCCGGATCGCCGGGACCGCCTCATCGCTGATCGGCTTCTACACGACGTTCCTCGGTGCAATCTGCGGCGCCTTTGTCGGCCAGCATTACGACGGGACGGTGATCCCCCTCGCCCTGGGCTATGGCGCCTTGAGCCTCAGCGTCCTCCTCGTCGTGCTCGCGACTGAGGGTGGAAGGCTTTTCAGGCCAACCCACGCGGAGCCTATTCGCTAAAATGTCGAGCGCGGGGTGACGCTCTGTTGCCCAGCAACCGGCAGGCCGGAAAGCTTGCGCAACCGGTGGTCTGCCGAAGCGTTTATGGCGTGCATCTCTCCGAGAGCACGCCATGCCCGAAGCGCACCGCGCCGACATCGATATTCGGAGCGACGATTACTTCGCCATGATCGATGCATTGGAGGATGGGATGAGGGCGATCGCTCTGCCCTCCCCTGCCCCCAGGCCGGCCGCCTCTTCCAGGAGGCCGGTCGTCGCGCCCGGGATGGCGATCGCTGCCGGAGCGCTGCTGCTTGCGGGCGCGGCCGCCGCGACCGGACATTTCCCGGCTCTCTGACGACCCGCGCCACTGCCCCGTTCGGGCTCCAAACTCCTGCGCGTCACTTCCGGGCCACAGCGGTCCCGCTCGGAATGGGGTAGCAAGGGCGGCTGGATCCGGGCGCAACTTTGGTCACGCGAAATCTCCTTGCCGCAGCTCTGAGCGCCTTTCTGGCGTCCTGCTCCGCCCTTCCTTCCGTCGGGCCGCTCAGCGGCGACGTCGTGGCCCGAGCCGAGAGCGGGGGCGAGTTCCGCTATGTCCTGGTCGATGTCGACGACCGGACCGTCGCGACGCTCTCGCGTTCTCCGGGAGTCTCGTTCCGCACCAGCTTCGGGGACCGGCGCGCCGCCCAGCAGATCCGGATCGGCGTGGGCGACGTCGTCAACATCACGATCTGGGAGGCCGCGGCGGGCGGACTCTTCTCGTCCGATGCCGGTGTCGGCTCGCGGACCGCCACCGTCACGCCCCAGCAGGTCAACCAGGATGGCACGATCCAGGTGCCCTATGCGGGCCGCCTGCCCGTCGTCGGGCGCACGCCGGCCGAGGTGGAGACGGCCATCCGCTCCGCATTGGCCGGGAAGGCGATCGAGCCGGAGATCCTCGTCAGGGTACCGGGCGCGTTGTCCAGCACGGTCGTGCTCACGGGCGAGGCGACGCCGGGCGCCCGCATCCCGCTCAGTCCGCGCGGCGACAGGCTGCTCGACATCATCGCGACCGGCGGCGGCATCCTGGGGCCGGCCCACACGGTGCTCGTCCGGCTGACGCGGCAGGACCGCACGGTCACGGTGCCGTTCGAGACGATTCTCTCCACACCATCGGAGAACATCTTCGCACGGGCCGGCGACGTGCTGACGCTCGTGCGCGATCCCCAGACCTTCACGGCCTTCGGCGCGACGGGCAGCCCCCGGCTCATCCCGTTCCCACGCTTGTCCCTGACGCTCGAGGAAGCGATCGCGAGCGCCGGCGGCCTGGTCGACGATCGGTCCGACCCGGACGGCGTGTTCCTTCTCCGCTTCGAACCGCCCTCGGTGGCCCGTGCGCTCGCGCCTGGCCAGGACATCGATGCGCGCGAGCAACTCATCCCGGTCGTCTACCGGCTCACCCTGCGGGATCCGAAGAGCTACTTCCTGGCCCGCACCTTCAGGATGCGAGACAAGGACGTGATCTACGTGGCCAATGCCGCGGGATTCGAGCTTCAGAAGTTCCTGACGCTGGCCACATCGGTGCTCAGCCAGTCGGCCGTTCTCATCGGCGCGGCCCAGACCATCTCGGGAACGATCACATCGAGCCAGGGGCTCGCGATCCAGAGCATCGGCGCCTCGGCTCCCGCAGCCGTCGCCGCGCCTGCCGCGGCCGCCGCTGCGCCTGCGACCCCGGCCGCGCCCGCGACGCCCGCCGCTCCGGCCACCCCGACGCCAGCCGCCACCGCTCCGGCGGCAGCCGCACCTGCCGCAGCCCGCTGATCGGCGGGCCTGCAGCCAAGCCTGGGCGAGCGCGGCGCCCTCGCCTCGCTCCGCTTGCCATTGATGCAGAAGGAAATTGGTGGGCGGTGACGGGATCGAACCGCCGACCCTCTCGGTGTAAACGAGATGCTCTACCGGCTGAGCTAACCGCCCGTGAGGCGCCGCCGGCCCGGGCCGGCAACGGATATTACTGCGAGTTGACCGCGCTTCTCAACTGAGCGCCGGCCCTGAACTTGGGTGTCTTCTGGGCCGGAACGCTGACCTTCTCTCCCGTGCGCGGATTACGGCCTTCAACCGCCCCCCGCTCGGAAACGACGAAGCTGCCGAAACCCACGAGCTTGACCTCGTCGCCCGACTTCAACGCCTGGGTAATCACCGCCACGGCCGAATCGATCGCCCTGACGACATCACCCTTAGGGAGCCCCGATCTCGCAGCAACCGCGTTAACGAGCTCTCCCTTGTTCATTCCGTCCTCCCCGTCCGTGGTACGAAAATCACATTCCAGGCCAGGGGAGTACCGTCTGGCGCAAAGAGCGCGCACAGGCAAGTCCCGCGTCGGCCGAAAACGAGAGGGGCTCCCGGCTTGCGCCGGGAGCCCCCGATCCGTCTCAGCCCCGAGGGCGTCTAGTGGGCGACGACGCCTCGGTCCTCCGCCGCGCCGCGCGGCAGCGGGAGGGGCTCCTCCCACTCGATCGGCTCCGGCTTGCCGGTCAGCGCCCGCTCGAGCACCTGGTCCATGCGGGAGACCGGCACGATCTCCAGCCCGTTCTTCACGGAATCCGGAATCTCGGCCAGATCCTTGGCGTTCTCCTCGGGGATCAGCACCGTCTTGATGCCGCCGCGGAGCGCAGCCAGGAGCTTCTCCTTCAGGCCACCGATCGGCAGCACCCGCCCGCGCAGCGTGACCTCGCCCGTCATGGCGATGTCGTGCCGGACCGGGATGCCGGTCGCCACCGACACGATGGCTGTCGCCATCGCGATACCGGCGGACGGGCCGTCCTTCGGGGTTGCGCCCTCCGGAACGTGGACGTGGATGTCGCGCCGATCGAAGAGCGGCGGCTCGATGCCGAAATCGAGCGCCCGCGACCTCACATAGGAGGCGGCGGCCGAGATCGATTCCTTCATCACGTCCTTCAGGTTGCCCGTGACGGTCATCTTGCCCTTGCCGGGCACCATGATGCCTTCGATCGTGAGCAGCTCGCCCCCGACCTCCGTCCAGGCGAGGCCTGTGACCACGCCGACCTGGTCCTCGGACTCGATCTCGCCGTAGCGGAACTTCGCCACGCCGAGGAAGTCGCCCAGATTGGCCGCCGTGACCTCGATCGTCTTGACCTTCGTCAGCACGATCTCCTTCACGGCCTTGCGGACCAGGTTGGAGATCTCGCGCTCGAGGTTACGGACGCCGGCCTCGCGGGTGTAGCGCCGGACGAGCTCCAGCAGGCCATCATCCGTGATCGACCAGTCCTTCTCCGTCAGCCCGTGCTTCTTCAGCGCGGTCGGGATGAGGTGACGGCGCGCGATCTCGCTCTTCTCCTCCTCCGTGTAGCCGGCGATACGGATCACCTCCATACGGTCGAGCAGCGGAGCCGGGATGTTGAGCGTGTTCGCGGTAGTCACGAACATCACGTCCGAGAGGTCGTAATCGACCTCGAGGTAGTGGTCGTTGAAGGTGTGGTTCTGCTCCGGATCCAGCACCTCGAGGAGCGCCGCTGACGGATCGCCGCGGAAGTCCATGCCCATCTTGTCGATCTCGTCGAGCAGGATGAGCGGGTTCGAGGTCTTGGCCTTCCGCATCGACTGGATGATCTTGCCCGGCAGCGACCCGATATAGGTCCGCCGGTGGCCGCGGATCTCGGCCTCGTCGCGCACGCCGCCGAGCGACATGCGGACGAATTCGCGACCCGTCGCCTTGGCGATCGACTTTCCGAGCGAGGTCTTGCCGACGCCGGGAGGCCCGACGAGGCAGAGGATCGGCCCGGTCATCTTGTTCACGCGCTGCTGGACGGCGAGATACTCGGTGATCCGCTCCTTGACCTTGTCCAGGCCGAAGTGATCGTTGTCGAGCACGTTCTGAGCGCCGACGAGATCCTTCTTGATCTTGGAGCGGCGGCCCCACGGGATGCCGAGCAGCCAATCGAGATAGTTGCGCACGACGGTCGCTTCCGCGGACATCGGCGACATCTGGCGCAGCTTCTTCAGCTCGCCCTTCGCCTTCTCGCGGGCTTCCTTCGTGAGCTTGGTCTTCTCGATCCGCTCCTCGAGCTCGGACAGCTCGTCCTTGCCCTCCTCGTCGCCGAGCTCCTTCTGAATGGCCTTCATCTGCTCATTCAGGTAGTACTCGCGCTGCGTCTTCTCCATCTGCCGCTTGACGCGCGTGCGGATGCGCTTCTCGACCTGCAGGACCGAGATCTCGCTCTCCATCAGGCCGAGCACCTTCTCGAGGCGCTGGGCGACCGTCGGCGTCGCGAGCACGTCCTGCTTGTCGGAGATCTTCACCGCGAGGTGGGACGCGATGGTGTCCGCGAGCTTGGACGGGTCCTCGATCTGCGTGACAGCCGAGACGACCTCCGGGGAGACCTTCTTGTTCAGCTTCACGTAGTTCTCGAACTCGGACACGACCGAGCGGGCGAGCGCCTCCGCCTCGACCTGATCGCCCTTGGCGTCATCGAGCGCGATGGCTTCGGCCTCGTAAAACTCCTCCGTGCGCACGTAGCTGCGCACCTTGGCGCGGGTCGCGCCCTCCACCAGCACCTTCACGGTCCCGTCGGGCAGCTTGAGAAGCTGCAGCACTGAGGCGAGCGTGCCGACGTCGTAGATCGCATCCGTCGCCGGATCGTCGTCCGTGGCGTTCACCTGCGTCGCGAGCAGAATATGGCCGTCGCCCTTCACGACCTCTTCGAGCGCGCGGATGGACTTCTCGCGGCCGACGAAGAGCGGGACGATCATGTGCGGGAACACCACGATGTCCCTCAGGGGAAGGACAGCATAATTCCCGACGGTGCCAGGCTCGACGGGCTGGCGGGTCTTCGGATCTGTCATGGAACGTCCTTAAAATATTCGCCTTCGCGTCCCCTCGGCTGAGCAGGAGCTTGAGCGATCAACCGGGCGCTCACGCCGACTTGGATCGGCTGCGACCGGTACGCTGGAACGCACCTCGGTGGAATGAGCGTACGCCGTGGGCGTATCGCTAAAGTGGCGAGCGGGAGCCCCGCTTTCAAGCAACGTTCCGTCGCAGGCGGGGTACCGCACACAGCGGATTCAGGCACGCGTCCGAGGGGCGAATGCCTGCGCCGCAGGGCCGGCCGGCCTGGATGCGAGCACGGTCCCGGCATCGAGGAGATAGCCAGGACCGTTCGCATCACGGCGATCACGCGCTCGCCGCGCTCGGAGTCTCGCGCTCGCGGTCCGAGTGGATGAAGAGCGGCTTCGTCTTGCCCTCGACCACCTCGGGCCCGATCACGACCTGCTCGACGGATTCGAGACCCGGCAGGTCGTACATCGTGTCGAGCAGGATGCCCTCCAGGATCGACCGCAGGCCGCGGGCACCGGTCTTCCGCTCGATCGCCTTGCGGGCGACGACGGACAGCGCCTCCTCCTGGAAGGTGAGCTGGACGTCCTCCATCTCGAACAGCCGCTGGTACTGCTTGACCAGCGCGTTCTTCGGCTCCTGGAGGATGCGCTTCAGCGCGGTCTCGTCCAGGTCCTCGAGGGTCGCCAGCACGGGCAGACGACCGACGAATTCGGGGATGAGGCCGAACTTCAGCAGATCCTCCGGCTCGACCTCGCGGAAGATCTCGCCCGTCCGCCGATCGTCCGGGGCCGAAACCGACGCACCGAAACCGATCGAGGTACCTTTTCCGCGCGCCGAGATGATCCGCTCGAGCCCGGCGAAAGCGCCGCCGCAGATGAACAGGATGTTCGTCGTGTCGACCTGCAGGAATTCCTGCTGCGGATGCTTCCGGCCCCCCTGCGGCGGAACGGAGGCAACCGTGCCCTCCATGATCTTCAGCAGCGCCTGCTGCACGCCCTCGCCCGACACGTCGCGGGTTATCGACGGGTTGTCGGACTTGCGCGAGATCTTGTCGATCTCGTCGATGTAGACGATGCCGCGCTGCGCCCGCTCGACATTGTAGTCGGAGGCCTGGAGCAGCTTGAGGATGATGTTCTCGACATCCTCGCCGACATAGCCGGCCTCCGTCAGCGTCGTCGCATCCGCCATCGTGAACGGAACGTCGAGGATCCGGGCGAGCGTCTGCGCGAGCAGCGTCTTGCCCGAGCCCGTCGGCCCGATCAGCAGGATGTTCGACTTCGCGAGTTCGACGTCCTGGTGCTTCGTCGCATGCGCCAGGCGCTTGTAGTGGTTGTGCACTGCGACCGAGAGAACCTTCTTCGCGTGCTCCTGGCCGATGACGTAGTCGTCCAGGACGCGCCGGATCTCCTTGGGGGTCGGAACGCCGTCACGCGAACGCACCAGCGAGGACTTCGACTCCTCGCGGATGATGTCCATGCAGAGTTCGACGCACTCGTCGCAGATGAAGACCGTGGGGCCTGCGATGAGCTTGCGAACCTCGTGCTGGCTCTTGCCGCAGAACGAGCAGTAGAGCGTGCTCTTCGAGTCGGTGCCGCCAGCCTTGCTCATCTTATGTCTCCGCTCGGATCGCAGGCGTCTGGCGCCTGCGAATCGTCTCTCAGGGTAGGTGGCGCCGGGCTAAGAAAAGGTAGCCACCTTCTTCCATGCTCCCCGCCCGCCCCCGACCTCTCGCAAACGCGAGAAGCCCCGGGAAGGATGCAAACACGCGGGGGAGGCCGATTCAATAGGAACGAAAGCGGTCAAATCGCACAGCTGCGCCGCCCGCCGCGCGCGGCGGCTCAGGCTGCGGCCGCCGCTTCCGGCCTCTTCACCAGCACCTGGTCGATGAGGCCGAACTCCTTGGCGGCTTCGGCCGTCATGAAGTTGTCGCGCTCGAGCGCCTGCTCGACCGCCTCGAGGTCGCGGCCCGTGTGCTTGACGTAGATCTCGTTGAGCCGCCGCTTGAGCGCCTCGATCTCGCGCGCGTGGATCAGGATGTCCGTCGCCTGGCCCTGGAACCCGCCCGACGGCTGGTGGACCATGATGCGGGCATTCGACAGCGCGAAGCGATGATCCTTCTCGCCGGCGGCGAGAAGCAGCGAACCCATGGAGGCGGCCTGGCCGACGCAGAGCGTGGCGACAGGGCAGCGGATGAACTGCATGGTGTCGTAGATCGACAGCCCCGAGGTCACCACGCCGCCCGGCGAGTTGATGTAGAAGGAGATCTCCTTCTTGGGGTTCTCCGCCTCGAGGAACAGCAGCTGCGCCACGATGAGCGAAGCCGAGTAGTCCTCGACCGGGCCGGTCAGGAAGATGATCCGCTCGCGGAGAAGCCGCGAGTAGATGTCGAACGCACGCTCGCCGCGGTTCGACTGCTCGACCACCATTGGCACGAGCGTGTTGTTGAAGACGTCTACCGGATCTCTCATCTGTCGCTTCGCTCCGGAGGCAGCCCGGCCGAACTAGCCGGCCGGGACGAACCCCATCCCCCAATCACGCAGCGGCGTTGTCGGCCGCCTTCGTCTCGTCCTCGTCGCGGAACAGCTCCTCGCGGGAGACCTGCTCCTCGACGACATTGACCCGCTCCAGCAGGTGATCGACCGTCTTCTCCTCGAGGATCGGAGCCCGAAGCTCCGCCTTCGCGGCAGGATTCTTCTGGAAGTATTCCCACACCTGGCGCTCCTGGCCAGGGTACTGGCGGACCCGCTCCACGAGGGCGCGATCGACTTCCTCGTCCGTCACCTGGATATCGGCACTCGAGCCGACCTGTGCAAGGACGAGCCCGAGCCGCACCCGGCGCTCCGCGATGCGGCGATATTCCGCACGGGCCTCTTCCTCGGTCGTGCCCTCGTCCGCGAAGGTGCGGTTGTTGTTCTTCAGGTCAGCCTCGACCTGCGACCACACGGCCGCGAATTCCTGCTCGACGAGGCCGACCGGGAGCTCGAAGGAATACTTCTTGTCGAGCGCGTCCAGGAGCTCCTTCTTCACCTTCCGGCGGGACTGGGCGTCGAAGTCCCGCTGGATGGCGGAGCGGACCGCATCGCGCAGCTTCTCGAGCGACTCCATGCCGAAGGCCTTGGCGAATTCCTCGTCCACGGTCACTTCGCCCGGAGCCTGCACCTCCTTGACGTTGACCTCGAACTCGGCCGCCTTGCCGGCGAGTTCGGCCGAGCCGTAGTTCTCCGGGAACGTGACGTTGACGGTCCGCGTCTCGCCGGCCTTCGCGCCGACGAGCTGCTCCTCGAAGCCCGGGATGAAGGAGCCCGAGCCGAGCTCGACCGTGATGTCGTTCGCGGTCCCGCCCTGGAAGGCTTCGCCGTCGATGCGGCCCACGAAATCGACCACGACGCGGTCGCCGTTGGCGGCCTCTGCGCCCTCGCCCTTGTCGGAGAACGAGCGGTTCTGGGCAGCCATGCGCTGGAGCGCCGTGTCCAGCTCCTCGTCCGTCACCGGGGCGACGACCTTCTTCAGCGTGACGTCCGACAGATCGGCGAGTTCGAAGGTCGGCAGGACCTCGACCGCAACCGTGAAGTCGAGGTCGCCCTTGGCGTCGAGCGCCTTCTCGACCTCGGCCTGATCGCTGGCCATGTCGACCTTGGGCTCGAGGGCCAGCTTCAGGTTGTTGTCCTGGATGATCTTGCGGTTCGCCTCGTTGACGGCGTTCTGGACGACGTCCGCCATGACCGAGCGGCCGTACAGCCGGCGCAGATGCGCGAGCGGCACCTTGCCCGGACGGAAGCCGTTGATCCGCACCCTGTCCTTCAGGGTGGACAATTCGCTGGTGAGCCTTTGCTCGAGCTCGGTCGCAGGCAGAGTCACCTTGAACTCACGCCGCAAACCCTCTGATCTCGTCTCGGTCACCTGCATCGAAATCGCCTCTTGTGCCTGCAGCCGCAGCGCCCGGCACCGATTTTCCGGTGGGGCGTCGGCTGCCAAATCTTCGAACCCGTCGCGACGGAATGGTGCGGGCGGAGGGACTCGAACCCCCACGACTTTCGCCGCTGGAACCTAAATCCAGTGCGTCTACCAGTTCCGCCACGCCCGCTTCACGCCGCGTCGCGGTCGTGGCGGCTCTTCCCATAGATGTTGAATTCCGGCAACCCTGAGGCCGAAACCCTTCCCGCCGACATATAGTAGAGGAACAGCACCACGAGTAGGCGTGCGGCCTGGGAACGGCATGTCGCCCTTCTGCGTCGTCAGCTACCTGGATTGAGCAATCGATGGCCGACACGTTCACCTTCAGCCGGCGCGGCGCGCTCGCCGGCCTTGCCGCGACGCTCGTTCCGTTGCGGGCCCATGCACAGGAGTCGCGGGCGGTACCGCCCCGCGCCGGCCCACAGCCCGTTCTCCTCCGCGCCGCGCCGGCCCGCCGCAAGCTCCTGCCGGATGCTATCGAGGAAGCCGATCTCTGGCTGCTCGACGGGCCGAACGGGCTTCCCGTCATCCGGGCGAAGCATGGGGACGAAGTGTTCGCGCGCCTCGTGAACGACACGCCGGCACCACTCACCCTTCACTGGCACGGCCTGCGCGGCCCGAACGCCGTGGACGGCGTCGCGGGCCTCACCCAGGCGGCCGTCGCGCCGGGCGCCTCCTTCGACTACCGCTTCAAGGCCCCCGATCCCGGAATCAGCCTTATCCGTCCGATGATGCCCGGCTCCGCCGGCGAGGCGGCCGGTCGCGGGATCGGCGGGCTGCTCATCGTCGAGGAATCGGCGCCTCCGAAGGTCGCGGCCGAATATGCGCTCGTCCTGCGGGACTGGCGCGTCGAGAAGACCGGCGCCCTGTCCCCGTTCGGCGCGCCGATGGAGGCGGCCCTCGCGGGACGGCTCGGGAACCGGCTCAGCCTCGACGGCCAAGATCCGCCGCGACGCATCGAGGCGCCTGCCGGCGCGCAGATCCGGCTGAGGCTCGCCAACGCGGCGAATGCCCGAATCCTGCGCATCCGCTTCGACGACATGAAGGTGTTCGTCGCTGGCGTGGACGGCCAGCCGACGGACCGTTTCGAGCCGCTCCGCGCCAGCCTGCCCTTTCCGCCCGGCACCCGCTACGATCTCCTGGTCGAGCTTCCGGCCGAGGCCGGCCGCGCGAGCCGCATCACGGCCCTGGTCGGCGAGGGGGTGCCGCTCCTCGAGATCGCGGCGACGCAAGCCCCGGGGGGCGAGAAGCCGCCAGAGCTCGAGAACCTGCCGCAGAACGCGTCACTGCCCCCGGAGATCAAGCTCCAGAACGCGCTCCGGAAGGACCTCGCCATCACGGGCGGGGCAACGCGGGGCCCGGCAGGCGAGCCCGTCTACACGGGCGACCCGCGGGCGATCTGGAAGATCAACGGCACGTCGGGCGATGCGGGCGGCCCTCCCCTGTTCACGGCGAAACGGGGCCAGCCCGTCGTCCTGGCGCTCCACAACCAGACGGGCTTCCCCCAGCCGATCCATCTTCACGGCCATTCCTGCCGGCTTCTGCACGGGCTGGACGACGGCTGGGAGCCCTATTGGCTCGACACCTTCCAGGTCGCAGAGGGCCGCACCGCGCGGATCGCCTTCGTGGCGGACAATCCTGGCAAATGGGCGATCGGCTCCAGCGTGCTCGAGCGCTTCGACACGGGCCTCTGGGGCTGGTTCGAGGTGACCTAGCGGGCTGACCGCGTCCTGCCCCCTCGGCTTCGACGAATTGCTGGCGGACAGGGCGGATGTGGATGCCCTGGCTGGCCGGATCAGGAGCGCGGCGCGTTCGTGAGTTGCTCCTCGCGCCAAGCAAGATAGAGGACCGGCAGCGGGATCTGTGCGGGGGGCGAGATGGCGTCGAAGGTGCTCGTAACGGCCGGGGCGTCGGGGATCGGGCTCGCGATGGTCCGGGCCTTCCATCAGGAGGGCGCGAGCGTCTTCACCTGCGACATCGACGAGGCGGGACTCGCTCGGGCGCAGGGCGAGATGTCCGGGTTGCAGATTGCCCCTTGCGACATCGGCGATCGCTCCGCCGTGCAGGCGATGGTGGCGGATGCCGCCACGCGCCTCGGCGGCCTCGACGTGCTCGTCAACAATGCCGGGATCGCCGGCCCGACGAGCCCGGTCCAGGACACCGATCCCGACGAATGGGAAGCGGTTCTACGGGTGGACCTCACGGGCGCGTTCCTGGTCGCGAAACACGCGATCCCGCATCTCATCCGGTCGGGCGGCGGCACGATCATCAACATGGCCTCCGCGGCCGGACGGTTCGGCTACGCCAACCGAGGTCCGTATGCGGCGGCCAAATGGGGCCTCATCGGGCTCACGAAGACGCTCTCGATGGAACTCGGCCAGTACGGGATTTGCGTGAACGCGATCGCGCCGGGTGCCGTGGACGGTGACCGGATCCGACGCGTGTTTGAAGGTCGGGCCCGGATTTCGGGTCGAAGCCCGGAGGAGGAGATGGAGGGGGCCCTCGCCCACCAATCCGTCAAGCGCCTCGCCCAGGCTTCCGAGATCGCAGCGCTCGCCGTGTTCCTCGCATCGCCTGCGGCGCGGTCGATTTCCGGCCAAGTCGTCCCGGTCGATGGGGATCAGCAGCGGAACTGACCGGCGAGAGGGCCGAGGCCTCGCTTCAGGCGAGCACGTCCTGCATGACCCGGGGCAGCAGTTCCGGAAGGTCTTCGGCAATGAGCCCGGGACCGAAACCCGCTCCCGCCTCCGCATGCATCCAGACCGCGCAGGCTGCAGCCTCGAAGCCCGGCATGCCCTGCGCCATCAGGCCCGCGACGATGCCGCCCAGCACGTCGCCGGAGCCGGCCGTGCCCAGATAGGCCGACCCGTTCAGGTTGATCGCCGCCCTCCCCTGCGGGCTGGCGATGACGGTGTCGGCGCCTTTCAGGATCACGAAGGCGTCCGTGAAGGACGCGAGCCCCAAGGCGCGCTCCAGCTTGGATGGCCGCGCCGCGATGGCGCGGGCCTCCGCCGAGGCTTCGCCCGATCCGGCAAGCAGGCGCTTCAGTTCCCCCTCATGCGGTGTGAGGACGACCGGCGTTTCGCGCGGCGCGCGCGTCAGCGCGGCGAACGCCTCGGCCGATCCGGAAAAGCTCGTCAGCGCATCCGCATCGAGAACCGTCGCCCGGTCCGCCTCGAGGGCGGTCTCCACCCAGCGCCGGGTCGTCTCGCCGACGCCGAGCGCCGGCCCGAGCGCGAGCGCATTGAAGCGGTCGTCCGTCAGGAGGTCGGAAAACTCGTCGGGGTCGTCGCAGACCCGCATCATGATGGCCGTCAGATGGGCGGCATTGACCGAGAGTGCGCGCGCGGATGTCACCACGGAAACCAGCCCCGCTCCCGTGCGCAGCGCGCCACGCGCCGCGAGCCGCGCCGCGCCCGTATTGGCGGGGCCGCCGGAGACGACCAGCGCATGGCCCCGATCGTATTTGTGCGCCGTCTCGCCGGGGCGCGGAAACGCCTTGCGCCATAGGTCTTGGCCATTGGCGAAGAGCGTCGGTCCCGAGAGGCCATCGCAGGAGACGCCGATATCGGCCACCTCGACAATGCCCGCATGGGCACGGCCCGGCTGGAGAAGGTGGCCCGGCTTTCGGCACGCGAAGGTGATCGTCCGGTCCGCCCTGACGGCGGCTCCCCGCACCAGGCCGCTATCCGCATCGATGCCGGAGGGAATGTCGATCGCGAGGACCGGCCTGCCGGCCGCATTGACCCGGGCGATCAGGGCCGCGACCTCGCCATCTAGGTCGCGGGCGAGCCCGGTCCCGAAAAGCGCGTCGATCACGAGGTCGGCGCCCGCGGGGTCGGCTCCCGCGAGGGGCAACGGCTCCTCGCCCCAGAGATGTCCTGCTTCCGCGGCGTCGCCGGTCAGCCCCGACAAGAGCTTCATGGCCGCGACCGTGACGTTGTGGCCCTTGTTCGCCAGGAGGCGCGAGACCACGAACCCGTCGCCGCCATTGTTCCCCGGACCGCACAGGACCAGCACCCGGCCCGCTTCGGGCAGCATGCGGGCAGCCGCCTCCGCGGCCGCCTCCCCCGCCCTGATCATGAGCGTGAAGCCAGGCGTGCCGGCCGCGGTCGCTCGGCTATCAGCGTCCCGCATCTGATCGGATTTGAGCAATCTTTGCATCGAGATTCATCGCTCAAGGTAGCGGTCTGCCCGCGGGATCAACAGTTGCACAGAAGTTATGCAACCCGCTGCACGCTTGATCATCAGCACCGGAGCGGACGCTCCGGATTCGACATGGCACCGCCACCGCCCTGATGGTAAGACCCCGATCAGATTGCACGCGCGTTGCAGGCCGCATCCCAGATGAAGAAGATCGAAGCCATCATCAAGCCGTTCAAGCTCGACGAGGTGAAGGAGGCGCTCCAGGAAGTGGGGCTGCAGGGCATCACCGTTCTCGAGGCGAAGGGCTTCGGCCGCCAGAAGGGTCATACGGAACTGTATCGCGGCGCCGAATACGTCGTCGACTTCCTGCCCAAGGTGAAGCTCGAGATCGTGCTCGCCGACGATCAGGTCGACGCGGCCGTGGAGGCCATCCGCAAGGCGGCCCAGACCGGCCGGATCGGCGATGGCAAGATTTTTGTATCAAGCGTCGAGGAAGCGATCCGCATCCGGACCGGGGAAACCGGAACCGACGCGATCTAGGCATCAGCGCTCTATGCTCGGCGTCCGCCGGGCAAACGATCAATCGACGGAGAGGACTAAGTGGCCACGACGACAGCCAAAGACGTGCTTGCGGCAATCAAGGACAACGACGTCAAGTACGTCGACCTCCGTTTCACCGATCCCCGGGGCAAGTGGCAGCACGTCACCTTCGACGTGTCGCTGGTCGACGAGGACCTGTTCGCCGAGGGAACGATGTTCGACGGCTCGTCGATTGCCGGCTGGAAGGCGATCAACGAGTCCGACATGATCCTGATGCCGGACCCCGCGACGGCCGAGATGGATCCCTTCTTCTCGGCCCCGACAATGTCCATCGTGTGCGACATCCTCGAGCCATCCACGGGCGAGCCCTACGAGCGCGACCCACGCGGCATCGCCAAGAAGGCCGAGACCTACATGAAGTCGCTCGGCATCGGCGACACGACCTATTTCGGTCCCGAGGCCGAGTTCTTCATCTTCGACGACGTGAAGTTCATGGCCGACCCGTACAACACGGGATTCAAGCTGGACTCCGCCGAACTGCCGATCAACGGCGACACGGATTACGAGGGCGGCAATCTCGGCCATCGCATCCAGATGAAGGCCGGCTACTTCCCGGTTCCGCCGCTGGATTCGGCCCAGGACATGCGCGGCGAGATGCTGGCCGCCATGCAGGCCATGGGGGTCTCGGTCGAGAAGCACCACCACGAGGTGGCGTCCGCCCAGCACGAGCTCGGCATGAAGTTCAACACGCTCGTGCTCATGGCCGACCAGATGCAGATCTATAAGTACTGCATCCACAACGTCGCGCAGAGCTACGGCAAGTCGGCGACCTTCATGCCGAAGCCCGTCTATGGCGACAACGGCTCGGGCATGCACGTGCACCAGTCGATCTGGAAGGACGGCAAGCCGCTCTTCGCCGGCGACAAGTATGCCGACCTGAGCCAGGAATGCCTCTGGTACATCGGCGGCATCATCAAGCACGCCAAGGCGCTGAACGCATTCACCAACCCGTCGACGAACTCCTACAAGCGTCTCGTCCCGGGCTACGAGGCTCCGGTGCTCCTGGCCTATTCGGCCCGCAACCGCTCGGCGTCCTGCCGTATCCCGTGGACGCAGAACCCGAAGGCCAAGCGCGTCGAGGTCCGCTTCCCCGACCCGACCGCGAACCCGTATCTGGCGTTCTCGGCGATGCTGATGGCCGGCCTCGACGGCATCCAGAACAAGATCGATCCGGGTCCGGCCATGGACAAGGACCTCTACGACCTCCCGCCGCGCGAGCTGAAGGAAATCCCGACGGTCTGCGGTTCGCTGCGCGAGGCGCTCGAGAGCCTGGACAAGGACCGGTCGTTCCTGAAGGCCGGCGGCGTGTTCACGGACGCCTTCATCGACAGCTTCATCGAGCTGAAGATGGCGGAAGTCGCTCGTTTCGAGATGACCCCGCACCCGGTCGAGTTCGTGATGTACTACTCGGTCTGACGCTCAGCCGAGCTTCAGCAAGGTTGCACGCCGGGGCCTCACCGCCCCGGCGTTTTTCGTTCTGGGCGGTCGCGAGCAAAGAACACCGCCCGGCGGGGGTGCTCACGACCGTCTCGGCTGGATTATCCCGGCGGCGGTGCTGGTTGCGATGAGCCGCGCCATCGCACTTCCGGCGAAGTGGCCGAGGGCCCACGACACGGTCGAACAAGGGCGTTATGATCCTATATGGCGTTGTGACCTTGTAGTGACGAGACGCTGCATGCCCTTGCGAAACACTGTTACGCTTACAGACGACGAGGCAGCCTTCGTGCAGGAACTGGTCGCCTCGGGCCAGTATCGCTCAGAGCACGACGTAATCGCCGCGGGGCTGGAGGCGCTCCGCACGACTGAGGCCGACCTTGAAAGCTGGCTTCGCGAGGAAGTCGTACCCGTCGCGGCCCAGATGACCCGACATCCCGAGCGGGCAATCCCTGCCGACCAAGTCTTCGAGGAGATACGGGCGCACCACAGGCGCCGGATCGCCTCGCTTTCGTGAGCTACCGGGTTGTATTCGCGCCTGAGGCTCGCGAAGACCTGCGAAAGCTTTATGATTTCATTGCGGATCGAGCTGGGGAGAACCAGGCTCTCTCTTACATCGAAGCAATCGAACGCTTCTGTCGAGGCTTTCGCGAATTCCCGGAGCGAGGTGTCCGCCGGGACGAACTTTTCGCAGGATTGCGCGTGATCGGCTTCAAACGCCGCGTGTCGATCGCCTTTCACATCCAGGACCGAACCGTCACGATCGACCGAATATTTTATGCCGGGCGCGACATCGGGCGCGCCTTTCGGCACACCCGCTGACCGCACGCCCTCACCGCCCGCCCGTGACCTTGATGTTCGCACCCGTCGTGTAGGACGCGCCGTCGGAAATCAGGAACAGCACCGCTTCGGCAATCTCCTCCGGCTGGCCGATGCGTCCCATGGGGATTGCGGGCGCGAGGCGCTCCATCCGGCCGGCATCGCGCGTCGAGCGGGCGTGGATCTCCGTCTCCGTCAAGCCCGGCGAGACGGCATTCACGCGGACGCCCTCGGCCGCGAGTTCCTTGGAGAGCCCGACCGTTAGGGAGTCGATGGCCCCTTTCGAGGCCGCGTACCAGACGTACTCGTTCGGTGAACCGAGCGTGGCGGCCGCGGACGAGATGTTCACGATCGAGCCGCCCGGGCCGCCATGCCGCGCGGAGAGCCGGCGCGCCGCCTCGCGCACGACCAGGATCGCGCCGGTGACGTTCACGTCGATGCAGGTCCGAATGACGTCGGCGTCCGTCGCGTCGAGGCGGCCGGAGCGTCCCGTGATGCCGGCATTGTTCACCACGTGCCGGATCGGCCCGAGGTCCCGCGACGCCTCGTCGAACAGGCGGATGATGTCCGACTCCACGGCCATGTCGCCCTGGATCGCGCAGGATTTCGCGCCGAGCGCGGCGCATTCCGCCACAACGGCCTCGGCGGCTTCCCGCTCCGAGCGGTAGTTCACCGCGACGTCGTAGCCGCGCGCGGCGGCAAGCCGGCAGATCGCGGCGCCGATACCCCGGCTGCCGCCGGTCACGAGAACGACGGGACGGGTCATGGCTCTAGCCCTGCCGCTCGGGGGTGCGGACGACGAGGCCGTCCAGCTCCGGCTTCACCTTGATCTGGCAGGAGAGGCGCGAATTCGCGCGCAGGTCGGAGGCGAAATCCAGCATGTCCGCCTCCATGGGCTGAGCCTCCCCGACGACTTCCATCCAGGGCTCCTCGACATAGACGTGGCAGGTGGCGCAGGCGCAGGCGCCCCCGCACTCCGCCTCGATGCCGGGGACGTTGTTCTTCACCGCCGCTTCCATCACGGTCCAGCCGACCGGCGCGTCTACGCTGCGGGCCGTGCCCGCGACATCGATGAACGTGATCTTCGGCATGAGGTCTCCGGAGGAGCGGCACGCTTGGCCGCAGAGGCGCTCTTAAGCGCGACGGGCTCCGCTGAGAACCCGTCACGAGCAGGGGTCACCCTTGCTTAGTTGGAACGGCACCAGGATGCGATGGCGGATCGCACATCCGTGAGCGCCGTTGCGAGCGAAGCCAGCAGCTGGGAGGGCTCCTCCCCGTCTCTGCCGAACACCGCCTCCAGGGCGCCTGCGAGGCGCATGACTTCCGTCGCGCCGATCGCGCCCGCCCCGCCCCTGAGAGTATGCGCCGCCTCGGCGCGGGCGCCTCGGTCCGTGCCTCCTGCGATCACCGGCCAGAGGCGCGTCGCCTGTGCGTCGAACAGTTCGAAAAGGTCGGCTTCGAGGCCGCGGTCACCGAGCGTCTGCAACGCGAGGAGTTCCGGATCGATGGCCTCCGATGGACCCCGCTCGGCAGCCATGAGACAATCCCCAGGATAATCGAAGGGTGCCTGCGCCCTCGCCGGCGGGGCCGCACGCAGCAAGCCATTGGGCGCCCTTGTGGGAGCGTCCCTCATGGACCGGATATCGTCACCAAGACGTTAACGACGTTCGGAGGAGGAGCCCGTTCGCGGGTTCCCATCAGCCGGGGCCCCTCCTACACTGACCATGGTAAACGCGGGTTAACTTCGGCGCCTGGCGGCATTCTGGCGGGAATGCTCTCAGCACCGAAGCGCAAAAGGCATGCGCGCCCGCTGGTTGCGTGATCGAGGCGGCACGGCTCATGGCCACAGAACCCAAGCTTGCAAATCCGACACAAGAGGCGATGTCGGCGGTCGAGCAGGCTCTCTCGGAGCAGCTCGAAGGGACGACGGGTGGGGCTCCGGCCCGCACCGCCCCGGCAGGCGGGCAGTCCGGCGGCCCAGGCGAGGCACCTGCGCGGGCGCGCAGCGCGGATGGGTCCCGCGTCGTCTCCCCAGACCGGGAGAAGGTCGCCAACGACGACCGGGAAGAGGTCGGCCTCTTCCTCCAGGCCCTCAAGGTTCGCCCCTCCCGCTCCGCGTATATGCTCGCCTCCGCGGCGAGCCTCCTCTGGCTGCTCGGCCTCGGCTTCCTCGTCTTCTCACAGGCGGGCGGCGACGTCGCCGCCTATCTCACCGGCCTCCAGCCCCTGCAGCAGGCCACGCTGGCGACCCTCGCGGTCGTGCCGGTCCTCCTGTTCTTCGTCGCCGCCATGCTCAGCGTCCGCTCGGCGGAGATGAAGCTCGTCGCCCGCGCCGTGGGCGAGGTCGCGGTCCGCCTCGCACAGCCGGAGCATTTCGCGACGGATGCCGTGATGAACGTCTCGCGCGCTGTGCGCCGGGAAGTCGCCGCTGTCGGTGACGGGCTCGAGCGTGCGCTCGCCCGGGCCGGCGAGCTGGAGACTATCGTCCGCAGCGAGATCGCCACCCTCGAACGCGCCTATGCCGACAACGAGATCCGCATCCGCGCGCTCGTCGACGAACTCGTCAGCCAGCGCGAGGCGGTGGTCGGCAACGCGGACCGCATCCGGGCCGCGATCTCCGGCTCCCATGAGCACGTGTCGAGCGAACTCGCAGGCGCGTCGGAGCGGATGGTCCAGGCCCTGGAAACGGTCGGCGACCGCATCGCCGGCTCGCTCGACAAGCGCAGCGAGGACCTCACGCGCGCCCTGGCGCAGGCGGGCGAGCGGCTCGTCGCCGAACTCGGCCTGCGTGGTGCCGACCTCGTGGAGCGCCTCGCTGCGACCACGGACGACGTGAAGACCGGTGTCGCCTCCGTCGGTGACGACGTCACCGCCTCGCTGGAGCGCAAGGCCCAAGACGTGACCGCCGCGCTGGAGCGCACGGGCGACATCCTCACCCGCAGCCTGCAGGACGGCGCGACCCACGTCACGCGCACCCTTGCCCAGACGGGCTCCGAGGTCATCGGCTCCCTCGCCGCCCAGGGCAGCGACGTCCGCGCCTCCCTCGAACAGACGGTCGAGGCGCTGGCAAACAGCTTCGTGGCGCGCGGCGCCGAGCTGAACGAGAAGCTTTCCGTCGCCGGAGAGAACATCGTCGGCTCCATCGCGACCCATACGGGCGAGCTCCGGGAAAACCTGGACAAGGCCGGCATCCGGATCGCCGAGGAGATCGCGGCGCGCGGCAATGCGGTGCGCGAGTCGATCGAGACGGCCGGTTCGAGCCTCATCGAGAGCATCACGGGCCGCGGCACCGAGCTCCGCGACGAGTTCTCCGCCACCGGCACGGGCCTCGTGTCCGAGATCATCCTGCGCGGCGCGGAAGCCCGCGACGGGATCGCGTCGGCAACGCGCAGCGTGCTCGACGAGCTCACGGCGAAGACGACCGAGTTCCGCGAGCATCTCGACGGCTCGGGCTGGGAGATCGTCGAGCGCATTTCCGGCGAGGGCCGCAAGGCGCGCGAGGGCATCGAGAGCGCGACCGCGGAGATCGTCGAAGCCATCACGGAGCGTGGCGGGCGGGTTCGCGAGGAGATCGCGACGACCGGCACGGGCCTCGTCGGCGAGATCGTCCTGCGCAGCGGGGAAGCCCGCACGGAGATCGAGCGCACGGGCCTCGGCATTGTCGAGGCGATCTCCGCCCGGGCGACGGAGCTGCGCGACGGCGTTGCCACGTCCGGCACCGGCCTGGTCGAGGAGATCTCCCGCCAGGGCGAAGCCGCTCGCGACGGCCTTGCGGGCGTCGGATCGGAGCTGGTCCAGGAGCTTCGCCTGCGGAGCGAGGAAGCCAGCCGCGCCATCGGCGATGCCGGCCGCTCGGTCAGCGACATGATCGTCACGCAGAGCGTGGACGTCCGCGACCAGATCGGCACGGCCGGAGCCGCCATCGTGGACGAGCTGCGGGCGCGTTCCGAGCAGATCGGGACCGAGGTCCGGGAATCCGGCTCGCGGGTCGTCGGCGAGATCGTCTCCCGCACGGAGGAGGCGCAGACCCGGCTCAACGCGGCCGGCGCCGAGCTCGCCGATGCCTTCGCCAAGGCAGGCGACGAGCTGCGTGACCGCCTCGAGGGGGTCGTGCAGGCAGGCACGGCGAACCTCGCCGAGCGCGCCGACGCGCTGGCGGACCGCCTGGAGGTGGCAGGCCGCCAGATCGACGAGACCGTCCGCATCAAGGGCACGGCCCTGCAGGACAACCTGGCGGGCTTCGAGACCCGCCTCGGACACGCCTTCGAGACGCAGGCCAAGGAGGCCGCGGGCACGCTCGAGAGCGTCATCGACCGCGTGTCGGGCGAGCTCTCCGCGCGCCTCGGGGCAGCCGGCAGCTCCTTCGAGGAGCGCGGCCGCGAGATCGCCGAGGCGCTGGCGCGCCAGACCACGGATGCGAACACCGCCCTCGCCGGCACCGGCAAGGACGTCGTGCTCGCCCTCGCCTCCCAGAGCGCCCGGATCATCGAGGTGCTCTCCAAGACCGGCAAGTCGCTCGCCGACACGGCCGAGAGCGGCGGCCGCGAGATCGACGCGGCCCTCGGCGCCCGCCTGCAGGCGCTGGAGGAGACGATCGTCAACCGCGGCGGCAACCTCGTCGACCGGCTCTCGCACGAGGTCGGCGGCTTCGCCCAGACCGTCACGGGACGGCTCGAGGAGCTGCATGCGCTCGTCGCCGTCGAGGCGGCCGGGGTCGCGGCCACCATGGCCGACCGGGCGCGCGAGACGCGCGAGGCGCTGGACCAGGGCCTCAACCTTCTCGACGAGCGCGCCACCGAGCGTACGAGCGAGATCCGCCGGGCCTTCACGGGGATCACCGAGACGCTGGACAACGCGACCAGCAGCCTGGCTCGGACCCTCTCCGAGCGCGGGCGCGAGCTCGAGACCGCCCTCACGGCCCAGGTCGACGAGATCGGGCGCGGGGCGCTCCAGCGCACCACCGAGGCGGCGGACCTGCTCTCCGCCCGCACGGCGGAACTCGACCGCGTCCTCGGCGACCGCACGACGCAGCTCAGCGGCACGCTCGAGCGCGGCGTCGAGACGCTCCAGGCCCGCGTCGTCGACCGGCTCAGCACCCTCGCAACGCAGCTCGACGACCATACCCGCGCCATCGACCGGCGCCTCGGGGACGGCGTGGACGGGCTCGTCGGAACGCTGGAGGGCCGCACCAAGTCCATCGAGGAGGCGCTCAGCAGCCACGCGGACACGCTCGTCCGCATCGTCGACGAGAAGAGCCGCGACATCGGTGCGACGATCGCCTCCACGTCGCAGGAATTCGCCCGCATCGCGGAGGAGCGCGGCAAGGCGGTGGTCGAACTCGTCGACCAGCGCGCTGCGGCCTTCACGGGCGAAATCGAGGATAAGGGCCGCGCGATCTTCGGCACGCTCGGCGGCCGCATGACCGAGTTCGCGGTCCTCTTCGACCGTGGCGCAGCCTCTATCGCAGAGCTGTTGGAGAAGCGCGGGCAGAACATCGTCGGCGCTCTCGGGGCGCGTGTGGCGGAACTCTCCGGCCTGCTCGACAGCGGCACCGGCTCCCTCGTCGGAACCTTCGACGGCAAGGTCGAGGCGTTCTCGCGCGCCGTGGATGAGCAGACGGCCCGGCTCAGCGCCATGCTGGACGAGCGCCGCTCCGACCTCGCGAACGAGGTCGCCCGCACCGGCCAGTCGCTGGTCGGCACGCTCGGGAACCAGATCGCCGAGTTCAGCCAGCTGGTCGATCGCCGCGGCAGCACCCTCACGGAGGCGCTCGACACGCGCCGGGCACAGCTCCTGGAAGGCCTCGAGACTACCGGGCAGACGGTGCTCGCGCGCCTGGAGGGCTCGATCGGAGAGGCGCGCTCCGTGCTGGAAACCGGCACGACCGGACTTTCCGACCTGCTGCGCGAGCGCAGCGCAGACATCGTCGGCCGCATCGACGCGTCCGGCAGCGTCCTCACGGAGGCCCTCGACACGCGCGGAGCGCGGCTCGTGGAAGGCCTGGAGACGACGGGGCAGACCGTGCTCACGCGGCTCGAGGACTCGATCGGGGAAGCGCGCTCGACGCTCGAATCCGGCACGGCCGGATTGTCGGACCTGCTGCGCGAGCGGGGCGCCGATCTCGTCGGCCGCCTGGATGCCTCCGGACGCGCCGTGTCCGGCACGCTCAGCGTCCGCCTGGACGAGATCACGGGCGTGCTCGACACCCGCACCGGCACGCTGTCCACGATGCTCGAAGAGAAGAGCACGCGCCTGGCGGACGTCGTCGATCGCAGCGGCCAACTCGTCATCACGACGCTCGGAATGCGCCTCGCGGAGGCCACCAAGCTCATCGACGACCGCACGACGGCGCTGGGCGGGATCGTGCTCGAGCGCGGCAGCCGCCTCGCCGCCGATTTCGAAGCGCGCGGCCAGGGCGTCATCGGCACGCTCGGCAACCAGCTCACGGAGCTCGAGCGCCTGTTCGATGCCCGGGCGAAGGCCTTCGCGGAGCTGCTTCAGACCCGCGGCTCGGAGCTCACCACGGAGATCGACCGCACGGGCGAAAGCGTCGCCTCGTCGCTCGGCTCGCAGCTCGCCTCGCTGTCCGACGTCCTGGACGAGCGCACTGCGACGCTCTCGGCCATCGTCGGCGAGCGCGGCAGCGGCCTTGCCGACCTGATCCACCAGAAGGGCCAGGCCGTCATCGGCACGCTCGGCAACCAGGTCGAGGAGGTCGCCCGCACGCTGGACGCGCGCACGGCCGCCCTGTCCACGCTGCTCGAGCGCCGCTCGAACGACCTTCTGTCGGCCGTCGATCGCTCGGGCACGGCCGCTGCGATGCGCATCGGCGAGCACGTGACCGGATTCCAGGACGTCCTGGAGCACCGCACCGAGCGGCTCACCGGGCTCCTCGACGAGCGCAGCAGCCGTCTCGCCGAGATCCTCTCCACCCGCGGCGACGCCATCGTGGTCTCCCTCGAGACGCGCGTCGCGAATGCGGCCGAGAAGCTCGATGAGCGCTCGACCGCCCTCTCCAACCTCATCGAGGTCCGCGGCAACGCGCTTGCGGACGTGATCGAGACCAAGGGCCAAGGCGTCGTCGGCCGGCTCGCCGAGCAGGTCGATGTCGCGACGGGGCTCCTGGATTCGCGCCTCGGCACCATCGGGCGCATCCTCGACCAGCGCGGCACCGGGCTGGCGGAGATCGTGGCCAAACAGGGCCAGGGCATCGCTGCCACGATCGGCGGCCAGATGGCCGAGATCACGCGCCTCTTCGACGGCGGGGCACGCAGCTTCGGCGAATTGCTGGAGCAGCGCGGCGGCGAGCTTCTCAGCCGCCTCGACCAGCAGGGTGCGTCAATTACGGGCGCCGTCGAGGGCCGCATGGCGGAGTTCAGCCGGCTTCTCGACGCGGGCAGCTCCAACCTGCTCGACGGCATCGAGCGCCACGGTCAGACGATCGCCGGCGCAATGGCGGCCCAGCTCACCGAAACGGCGCGCCTCTTCGACGGCGGCTCCTCCGCCTTCACGCGCCTGCTCGACGAGCGGGGAACGGGCCTCGTCGAGCGCCTCAGCCGCGAAGGCGAGACGATCACGGCGACCCTCGACGGCCGGATGGCCGGCCTCACGGAGGCCCTGCGCGCAGGCACCGACGGCTTCACCCGCGTCCTAGACGAGCGCGGCACGAGCCTGCTCGACCGCCTGGGTCGCGAGGGCGAGGCAATCACGGCCGTTCTGGAAGGCCGCATCGGTACCGTCACCGAGGCCCTGCGCACCGGCACGGACGGCCTCTCGCGCCTGCTGGATCAGCGCGGCGCGAGCCTGGTCGAACGCCTCGGACGCGAGGGCGAGACGATCACGACGGCGCTCGAGACACGGGTCGGCGCGGTTACCGACGCGCTGCGGACCGGCACGGAGGAGTTCTCCCGCGTGCTCGACGAGCGTGGCATGGGCCTCGTCCAGCAGCTCGCGGAGCGCGGGCAGGCTGTCACGGTCTCGCTCGACGAGACGACCGAGCGGCTCTCGAACCTGTTCCAGACCCGCACGGATGCCTTCCGCGACATGGTCGACGCCCGCGGCGGCGAACTCGCGGACCTCGTCGAGACCCGCGCGCAGGCGGTCGTCGGAACGCTGGGCAACCAGATGGCCGAGATCAGCTTCGCGTTCCAACGGCATTCCGGCGCGTTCGGCGAGCTGGTGCAGCGCAGCGGGGCGACGCTCGTGACCGAGCTCGACGAGCGCAGCACGGCTCTCGTCGCGCAGGTCGGCGAGAAGATGGACGGCGTCGCTCACCTCTTCGACGAGCGCAGCAACGCCTTCACGGAGCTCCTAGACAAGCGGAGCGCCACGCTCAGCGCCATCCTCGAGCGCCGGAGCGACTCGATCGCGGTCAATCTCGGCCGTCAGATGTCCGAGATCTCCAGCCTCTTCGACGGGCGCGCGGGCGAACTCGCGTCCCTGCTCGAGACACGCTCGGCCAGCCTTGCCGAAATGCTGGACAAGAGCGGCTCGGGCATCGCCGAGACGCTCGACCGCCATGGCCGGGCCGTCGCCGACGTGCTGACCATCCGCAGCCAGGCTGCCGCGAGCCTCCTGGACGCGAGCGGCGCCCGCATCGCGAGCGCGATCGAGACCGGCAGCCAGAGGGCCGCCGAGACGGTCGAGACCCGCGTCACCGAGCTCACCCGCGTCCTCGACGAGAGCACGGGCAGCCTGCGCGAGCTCATGGACGGCCGGGGTGCCGAGCTGGCCGACACGATCGCGACGCGCGGCCGGGCGGCGGCGGAAGCCATCGACCAGCGCACGCAGGAGTTCCACCTCGTGCTCGACGGCCGCACGGCCGCCCTGCGCGACCTCGTGGGAACACGCGGGAGCGAGCTCACCACGGCCATCGAGAACCATTCGCAGGCCGCCGCCAATGTTCTGGCCGAGCGCACCCAGGAGTTCGAGGCGGCGCTGGCGACCGGCGCGGCCACGATCCGCGACCTCCTCGAGAACCGCGGGACGGAGCTGACCCAGGCGATCGACCGGGGCGGACGTGCCGCAGCGGGCGCCCTCCAGACCCGCATCGGCGAGGTCTCCACGCTCTTTGCCGAAGGCGGCCGGACGGTCGTCGAGGCGATGGGCCAGCGCGGGGACGAGATCACCACGGAGATCACCGGCACGGTCGACAAGGTCGTGCGGGTGCTCAACGACCGCGGCGACGCGATCCTCGGCGCGCTCCGGCAGCGCCTCGTGGAGATGACGACGCTCTACACGAACTCGGTCGAGACGCTGCGCAGCGCCGTCGACGAGGGCGCCTCCCAGGCGGTTGTGAGCCTGTCCTCGGCCCAGGAGGGCCTCCGGGCGGAGTTCAACGCCATCCTGGAACGCCTGCAGGAGGCCAACCGGCTCCTCCAGCAGGTCTCGGGCGAGTCGAACGGCAATCTCGCGGAGATCGAGGACGGGCTCCGGCGACGCGTCGAGCAGCTGCGCGGAGTCCTGTCGCAGGTCACCGCCGAGACGGCGCGCTCGGCCGTGCAGCTCAACGAGCAGGTCGACGGCCTGAAGGACGTCTCGACCAGCGCGCTCGGCGACGTGGCGTCCCTGGTCGCGGCGCTCGACGAGCGTGGCCAGAACCTGACCCAGGTCACCCGGTCCCACCTCTCCGCCCTGTCGGAGGCGACGGCCGAGTTCGGCCGGGCCGAGGAGCTGATGAGCCGGGCCCTGAGCGACCGCAAGGAGACGCTGGACGGCCTCGTCGCGAGGATCGAGCAGAGCTCGACCAATCTCGCCGAGACGAACGGCTCCATCTCCGAAGGCCTGGAGCGCGTGCTCCGGCTGGCGGAGACCCGCGGCCAGGAGATCGGAACGGCGCTCGTGAAGACGGCCGAGGATGCGTCCCGCGCCATCGGCGAGCACCTGGAGCGCGTGCGCACGGAAGGCCAGACGCATAGCCGCCAGACGGCCGAGCAGCTGCGCGAGGCGGCCAGCCAGGTCTCCGGCGAGCTGAACGAGCGCCTCGCCGATACGCTTGCGAAGTTCCGGGCCGCGGCCGGCGAGCTGCGGAGCGTGTCGCAGTCGATCCAGTCGGAGCTCGAGCGGGCCCGCCAGGATCTCGCGCAGGGCGTCATGGCGCTGCCGGGCGAGACGCAATCGACGATGGCCGAGATGCGCCGCGTCGTGCTCGACCAGATCAAGGCGCTGAACGAGCTCTCGACGATGGTCGCGAAGTCGCACCGCACGGTCGACGTCGCGCCGGCAGCCGACCTGCACCGCGCGCCGGAACCGGTGATCCCGAGCTTCCAGTCGCGGGCGGGCTTCATGCCGGAGAAGCGCCCGGTCGAGCCGGTCCCGGCCGCGCGCCGTCCGGAGCCCGTGGAGGCACCGCGCCAGACCCCGGCCGAGACGCCGGAAGCGCCGCGTCCCGCACGGCCGGAGGCAGCGGCAGCGCCCCGTCCTGCCAAGGCGGAGCCGGCACAGGAGCCTCGTCCCACGGCGGCCGAGACGCAGCCCAAGCGCGAGGAGCCGGCGGCGCCTGCCCGCAAGCCGGCAGCAGCCCAGAAGGCGGAGGCCGAGCAGGACGATCTCGGCTCGCTCGGTGCGATGTCGGCCGACATCACCCGCATGATCGACGGCGAGCAGGCCTACCGGCTCTGGACGCGCCAGCGCTCAGGCGAGACCGGCGTCTTCTCCCGCGACCTCTACGCCAAGGAGGACCGCGAGACCTTCGACGAGATCCGGCGCAAGCACGAGAGCGAGCCGGGCTTCCGCCGGACCGTGGACCGCTATGTGAGCGAGTTCCAGCGGCTGCTGGAGAGCCTTCCGGAGGGCGAGTCGGGCGAGCGGATGCGGCAGACCTACCTGTCTTCCGAGACCGGCAAGGTGTTCCTCATCCTGGCCCATGCGAGCGGCCGCTTCGAATAGCGCGGCTGGGTGGAGGCGGGACGCCAGGTCTCGCCTCCGCCCGCTCCCTCCACGGAGCCGGAGGAGATCGCCCTAGAGGCGCCAGCAACAGAGCGGCCGGACATCGCGGCCGCCGGAAGCCCCGGAGGTGACGCGTGAACCAGGCGGTCGCACCGTTTCTCATGTTCGAAGGGGCGGCCGAGGAGGCGGTCACCTTCTACATGGCGACGATCCCGAACAGTCGCCTGGTCGAGATCCGGCGCTACGGCCCCGAGGGGCCGGGCAAGGAGGGCACGGTGATCCTCGGCCGGGCCATCATCGGCGGCATGGAGGTGCTGTTCAGCGACAGCTTCGTCCGGCACCAATTCACCTTCACGCCATCGATCTCGCTATTCGTGACCTGCGAGACGGACGAGGAGATCGAGCGCGTGCTGGGGGCCCTCGGCGAGGGTGGCCAGACGCTGATGCCGCTCGGCGAGTACGGGTTCAGCCGCCGGTTCGGATGGGTGAACGACCGGTTCGGCGTGTCCTGGCAGGTGAACCTGCCCTGAGAGCAGGCTCGGGGTCGCCTCAGAGCGCCCCGACGCGCAGCCCCGGATCCTGCGGCGGGCTCTGGACGCCCGAGCCGATCCAGCGGGCGATGTTGGCAAAGACGATGCCGGCAGACTTGTCGAGCGCAGGCGCGACCTCGCCGGCATTCGCGGAGCCGACCGGCGTGCGGGCGGAGAATACGCGGCCCCGCACGACGCGGCCTGACCGGATGTCGATGAGCTTGGCGGCGATCTCGACCACCGCTTCGCCCGACCGCCCGTCGAAATTGAAGTCCCGGATCTCGGAATTGAGCTGGTAATCGGCCGAGATGCCGTCGCCGGGACGCCCCACGGCGAGCCGGGTGGAGGCCGCCTCCAGCGTCTCGATGAGGCGGGACTGGACGAGGCGGGGCAGCCTGTCGGCCCATTGCCCGCCGCCGATCAGCGCGACCGTGTCGTCCTGGCCCTTGGCCACGATGCCCTGCGCTTCGAAGGCCTGCACGGCGGACGGCTCGGCAACGACGAGCTGCGCCGCGATGCGTGCGCCGCGCACCGCGCCGCGCGGGGCGCTCAGGTCGAAGGCCGTGCTCGGCGCGGAGCCGCAGGCTCCCAACGTCAGCAGCGCCAGAGTGGCTGCGCATGCGCCGAGGGCGCAGCGCAGCGGCCGGGTGCCGGACCTGCTGCTCGGCCTGATGGATGGCTGGTCGGGCATATGGAGTTGGTACGCGTTACCGCCCGCGATATTCGGGAAGGGTGGGTCGATCGCCGAAAATGATCGATTGCGGGTTGCGTTCCAAGTTCCCCGCGGCCCTTCCGATCGTATTTAGTGTCCGGCGTGCGTCGACGGCCACACCTTCGACCTGCCGGGTGCCGGAACCCGTGAAGCGCGTGATGCCCTGTGCGATCTCCGTCGCCCGCCGGCTGAGGTTGTCCGAGGCCGCACCGAACTTCTCCGCGGCCTCCCGGATGGTCGCGAAGGTGCTCTTGCCCTCCTGGCCCGCCGCGGAGCCGAGGAAGTTCTCCGCCGCTTTCAGCACCCCGTCGACCCGCCCGGCGGCGGCATCGAGCTTGGCGGTCAGCGAATTCGCATTGCGGATCGCGTTCTCGGTATCGCGCGCGGAATTGCCGAGCGCCGTCGCGAAGCGGCTCGCGCCGTCCACGATACCGTTGAGCTTCACGGGATCCACCGCCGCGACCACCCGGCCGGCATCGGTGATCGTCTGCGAAAGCTGCGGGACGGCATCGGCGAGGCCGCGGACGAGCGTTCCGGCGTCCTGCATGATGTTGGCGATCTGCTGCCGGTTGTTGTCGACCGTCTGGAGGACCTGGTCGACGTTCTCTACGATCCGCGCCACCCGCTGCCGGTCGACGGAGCGGATGAGGGCCGTCGTGTCGTCCGTCAGCGTCTCGAGCTTGCCGGCCAGGGGCCCGATCCGCTCCGCGGCCGAGCCGATCGATCTGAGAGCCTCCTGGATCTGCGGCGCGTTCTGGCTGAGCGCGGAGGAGAAGGTCTCGACGTTCTGGACCGTGCGGTTGATGCTCTCCCGGTTGCTGGAGACGATCGAGTTCAGGTTCTCGATCAGCACGTTCGCCCGCTCCGCCGTCCCGCGGGCGGTCTCGATGATTGAGCCGAGGCCGCCGCGCTCGGCGACGATCGTCGGGATGTCCTCTCCCGGCCGCTTCTGGATCGGCCCGGCATCCGGGCTGCCGCCCGTCAGGGCGATGACCGCCGCTCCCGAAAGGAGCGCGACATCGAGATTGGCCTTCGTGTCCGCATTGACCGGCGTGTCCGGCTGGATCTCGATCCGGGCAAAGGCCTGCTGCGGCTTGTCCGCCTCGAAATACACGTCCGTGACGTCGCCCACCCGGATGCCGTTGAAGAGGACGGGCGCGCCCTTCGAGAGGCCGGCGACCGAGCCGGAGAACTCAACCCGGTAGGCCGAGCGCCGGCTGCCGCTCTCGGCGCCCGAGAACCAGTAGACGAAGCCGAAGCCGGCAACGATCACCGCCAGCGTGAAGATGCCGATGATCGCGTAATTGGCGCGGGTTTCCATCTGTTGCTTTCACTGTCCGGCGGCAGCGCGGGCGCGCTTGCCGTGGAAATAAGCCCGGACCCAGGGGTGGTCCGAGGCGAGCATCTCTTCGATCGGCCCTTCCGCGATGATGCGGCCCTCCCCGAGCGCCGCGATCCGGTCGCAGACGGTGTAGAGGCTATCGAGGTCGTGCGTCACCATGAAGACCGTCAGGCCCAGCGTCCGCTGGAGCGTGGCGATCAGGTCGTCGAACTCGCCCGCGCCGATCGGGTCGAGACCGGAGGTCGGCTCGTCCAGGAACAGGATCTCGGGGTCGAGCGCGAGCGAACGGGCGAGCGAGGCTCGCTTGATCATGCCGCCCGACAGCTCGGACGGCAGCTTGTCGGCCGCGTCCGGCTTGAGGCCGACCATCTCGATCTTCAGCATCGCAAGCTCGTCGAGGAGCTTCTCGGAGAGCTTCAGGTATTCGCGCATCGGTACCTGGACGTTCTGCCGGACGGTCAGGGCCGAGAAGAGCGCGCCCTGCTGGAACAGGACGCCCCAGCGCCGCTCGACGGAGCGGCGCGACGAGGCCGACATCGCATCGAGGTCCTCGCCGAAGACCTCGATCGTGCCGGCCCGCTTGGGTACGAGGCCGAGGATGGCGCGGGTGAGCACCGACTTGCCCTGCCCCGAGGGACCGACGAAGCCAAGGATCTCGCCCCGGTAGACGTCGAGGTCGAGGCCATCGAGCACGAGCCGCTCGCCGAACCCGACCTGCAGGTCGCGCACGCGGATCACCGCCTCGCGATGGCGGTCGATCATGGGCCTATCGGAAAGGGTCTGGAGCATGCGTCAGTAGTTTATCGCCGCGAAGAAGATGGCGAAAAAGCCGTCCAGGACGATGACCATGAAGATGGCCTTCACGACGGAAGCGGTGACGTGCCGGCCGAGCGACTCGGCCGAGCCCTGGACGGCGATGCCTTCGATCGATGCGATCACGCCGATCACCAGCGCCATGAACGGGGCTTTGATAAGGCCGACCAGGAAGGTGTTCATCCCGATCGTGGCCTTGAGGCGCGCCAGGAACGCGTCCGGCGGGATGTCGCCATAGATCCAGGCGACCAGTCCGCCGCCGACCAGCGCCGCGATCGACGACAGGAAAGTCAGGAGGGGAAGGCCGATCACCAGCGCGAGGACGCGCGGGACGATGAGCACTTCGATCGGGTCGAGCCCCATCACGCGCAGCGCATCGATCTCCTCCCGCATCTTCATGGAGCCGATCTCGGCCGTAAAGGCGGAGCCGGAGCGGCCGGCCACCATGATGGAGGTCAGGAGAACGCCGAGCTCGCGCAGGATCAGGATCCCGACGAGATTGACCACGAAGGTCTGGGCCCCGAAGCGCTGCAGCTGGAAGATGCCCTGCTGCGCCACGATGCAGCCGACCAGGAACGAGATCAGCACGATGATCGGGACGCCCCGGAAGGCGATCTGCTCGAGCTGATTGGTCAGCGCCGGCAGGCGGAACCGGCTCGGGACCAGCAGCACCCGGATCAGCGCCGTGACGATCTCGCCGAGGAGGCTGATGCCCTGGACGAAATCCTTTCCCGCAGCGACCACCGCTTCGCCGATATCGGCGAAGACGTCGAAGAGGCTCGTCGACCGCTTTTCCGTCCGAGGCTGGAAGCCCCGATAGGCGACCTCGTTCAGAAGGATGTGATGCTCCGGCCGGGCGCCGACGAAATCGAGCGCAATGCCGCGGGCGCCGAGGTCGTGGCGCGTACGGTCGAGCACCCAGGCCCCGAGCGTGTCCAGCCGCGTGACGGCCGAGAGGTCGATGAGGCCGCGCCCCTCGCGCTCTGCCGCCGCGAGGAGCTCGTTGGTCTCGCTCTCGACACGCTCGGCGTGCTCCGCAGTCCAGCTGCCCGTCAGCCTCGCGCGGAGTTCATGGCCCGAGCCGTCGAACTCCGCCTGCGGCTCGTTGGCTGAGGTCTCCTGCCGCAAAGCGGTCCCGTCCCTTGGCACGATCGAGTGACGGTGATAGCGCGCCCCCATCGCGCAAGTCGAGCGCGTGGAGGTCACATGCGGCGCGCGTTGAAGGTCGAAATCGATCGTTTCCCCGTCGCCGGCAGGTTCACGATCGCGCGCGGCTCCCGCACGGAGATCGTCGTCGTCACGGCGACCTTGTCGGAAGGGGGCGCAACCGGACGCGGCGAATGCGTGCCTTATGCGCGCTACGGCGAGACTGTCGAGGGCGTGGCCGGCCTTATCGAGTCCCTGCGCGACAGGCTCGAAGCGGGCCTCGGGCGGGCGGAACTGCAGGAGGCGCTGCCGGCCGGCGCGGCCCGGAATGCGATCGACTGCGCGCTTTGGGACCTCGAGGCGAAGCTGACGGGCGTGCCGGCCCATGTGGCGGCGGGAATCTACCGGCTCGCCCCCGTCACGACGGCCTACACGATCAGCCTCGACACGCCGGAGGCGATGGCGGAGGCGACGGCGCGCGCAGCAACCCGCCCCATTCTCAAGATCAAGCTCGGCAGCCCCGGGGGCGACCTCGAGCGCATCGCCGCCGTCCGCGAGGCCGCGCCGGGCGCGACGCTGATCGCGGATGCGAACGAGGGCTGGACGGAGGCGAACCTCGCACACCACCTCGCCGCCTGCGCGAAGGCCGGCTTCGCCCTGATCGAGCAGCCCGTCCCGGCTGCGATCGACGCGATCCTGGCCGACCGGCCGCGCGACGTGATGATCTGCGCGGACGAGAGCCTGCACGACCGGACGAGCCTGCCCGGCCTCGTCGGCCGCTACGACGCGATCAACATCAAGCTGGACAAGGCCGGCGGCCTGACCGAGGCGCTGGCGCTCGCCGCGGAGGCGCAAAGGCTCGGCTTCTCGCTCATGATCGGCTGCATGCTCGGCACCTCGCTGGCGATGGCGCCCGCGATGCTGATCGCCCCGAAAGCCCGTTTCGTCGATCTCGACGGTCCCCTCCTCCTCGCGCGGGAGCGCGAGAACGGCCTCCGCTATGAGGGGAGCACCGTTTATCCCCCGCCGCCTTCGCTCTGGGGCTGAGCAGCCGGTGCGATCGGTGGCATGAAGAGCCTGCGCCGGATTCGGAGAGGATGACGCAGAAGCGCCCGGGCCCAAGTCTCGACGACCGCGACTTCGATGCGATCGAGGCGGCCGTCATGGAGACGGAGCGGGGCCGCTGGTTCCTGGCCGAGTTCACGCGGCGCAACCGCCTGGGGGAAACCCGGCTCCTTCTCGACGCTATCACGCGCATCGAGCAGAGCGTCGGCACGCCCGGCCCGGCCGATAAGGCGCCTCCGGCCCGCTCGCCGAAGGAGGGCATTAAACTCGTCCTGTCCGAACTCGCCGCGAAGATCGCCGCGGGCGCGGACCTCCACTCTGCCATGGACGGCTTCGCAACCTCGCTGGCCACGCTGGATGCGGCGACGGCCGATATCCATGAGGCGGCCGAGCGGGTGAACGAGACGGCCTGGCGCCTGCGCGAGAGCGGCGCCCGTTCCCTGCTCTGCGACGAGCTCGAGAGCGCTGCCGCTCAGATCTCGACCGCATGCGCTTTCACGGGAACGATCGCCGAGCGGTCGCGGCTGCTCGCGGACGCCGTGAAGGCAATCGGCGAGCAAGTCGGAATTCGCGCCGCGGGCGGACCCGCTCCTCCCGGCGAAGCCGGACCAGAGCCGGCAATCGAAGCTGCGCCGCCTACGGTGCGACGGCCGCTCGGCCCGCGCGGCAATGCGCCTCAGGCGGGCCTTCGGTCAGCGCCCCGACCGCTTCCATCGCCGACACCTGCACCATCGCCCGGCGCAGACACGAAGGCCCTTCCGCATGGTCTGCCAAGACCTGACCGCATGCCTGTCCCGAGTTTAGCGGCAATCGAGACGCTGGACTTCCGCGAGCGGCTGAAGCTTTTCACCTGATTAACCAATCACCGGCACACCGGATGCATCGGACGGGCGGCGCGGCTGCTCCTCCGCATGAGGTGCTCGCCCGTGGCCACACCCTCCCCCTCTCTTTCCGCCGAGGCTGCAGCCGATCCCGTGAGTCCCTTCATCGGCATTGGCCTGAAGATCCTGTCGGCCCTCGCCTTCACCTTCATGTCGGCAGGCGTCAAGTGGCTCGGCTCGGATTACCCCACCGGCCAGATCGTCTTCTTCCGCTCGGCCTTCGCGCTCGTTCCTCTCCTGGTCTGGCTCGGCCTGCGCGGCGACCTGATCGCCTCCGTCCGGACCAACGACCTCCGCAGCCACGTCATCCGCGGCCTGATGGGCTCCTGCGCCATGTTCGCGGGCTTCGTGGCGCTCGCCTACCTGCCGCTCTCGGATGCGGTGGTGATCGGCTACGTCTCGCCGCTCCTCACGGTCCTGCTGGCCGCGATCTTTCTCGGCGAGAGGATCAGGATCTACCGGCTCTCGGCCGTCGCGATCGGCTTCATGGGCGTCGTGATCATGGTCTCGCCGCATCTCGGGACCGCTTCGCTCTCCGGGAACGTGCACGCCACCACGCTCGGCGTCGCCTTCGGGCTCCTCGGGGCCTGTTGCGCGGCCGGCGCCACGATCCAGGTCCGTCGGCTGACCGCTCGTGAGAGCACGGGCGCCATCGTCCTCTACTTCACGCTGCTGACGACCGCTCTCGGCGCGACGACGATCCTTCTCGGCTGGAAGGTGCCCTCGCCCTCCCACTTCGCGCTGCTCGTTGCGATCGGCATCCTGGGCGGCATCGGCCAGATCCTCATGACCCAGAGCTATCGCTACGCGGACGCCTCGCTCATCGCACCCTTCGACTACACGACGATGATCTGGGCCTTCCTCCTGGGCTGGTTCCTGTTCGGGCAGCTCCCGAGCACGGCGGTGGTTCTCGGCGGGGTGATCGTGGCGGGCGCGGGCCTGTTCGTGATCTGGCGCGAGCATCGGCTCGGCCTGCAGCGCGCGAAGGAGGTCGAGGCCAGCTCTCAGCGCGCGACCTGAGGCACTTTCGTGTAACATCGGGCGGTGAGTTCCATCGCCTCCCCCATCGACGGGTCAGAGACCCGTTTCCGCAGCACCTCCCGGCAGGAAGGCGCGGCCACCACGCCCATCGCGCTGACGATCGCGGGCTCCGATTCCGGCGGCGGCGCTGGCATCCAGGCGGACCTGAAGACCTTCTCGGCTCTCGGTGTCTATGGGGCGAGCGTGATCACCGCCCTGACCGCCCAGAACACGCTCGGCGTCCAGGGCATCCACGACGTTCCGGCGGAGTTCGTCTCGGCCCAGATGGACAGCGTCTTCTCCGACCTGACGATCGGGGCCGTGAAGATCGGAATGCTGTCGAGCCCGGCCGTGATCGACGCGGTCGCGGCGGGGCTCGAGCGGCACGGCGCCCGCAACGTCATCCTCGACCCCGTCATGGTGGCAACGAGCGGGGACCGCCTCATCTCCAAGGCGGCGGCCGAGCGCCTGCGCGAGCGCCTCCTGCCCATGGCGCTCGTCCTCACGCCGAACCTCCCGGAAGCCGCAGCGCTCCTCGGCGAGGAGACAGCGACCGATGAGGTCGGGATGCGTCAGCAGGGTGCAAGGCTCATCGAGCTCGGGGCTCAGTCCGTCCTCATGAAGGGCGGCCATCTCGACGGCCCGCAGAGCATCGACATCTTCGTCTATCCGGGCGGATTCGGGAGGCTCGAGGCCCCTCGCGTGGCGACCCGCAACACGCATGGCACCGGTTGCACGCTGTCGGCCGCGATCGCAGCCATGCTCGCCTCCGGGTCCGATCTGGTCGAGGCCGTCGTGCAGGCGAAGGACTATTTGACGGATGCACTCTTCGCGGCGGACAGGCTCCGGATCGGGGCCGGAGCCGGGCCCGTGCATCATTTCCACAGCAGCTGGCGCAAGATGGACGACGCTCAGCGGCAAAGCGTTCCTTGATCTTTTCGCCCGCCCGGGATTTCGTCGGCCGGAGCCGGCGGTGGTCCGGATCTGGAGGTTATGAGCCGGATGGCTGTTGAAGGACGTGAGCGGGCGCGCGAGCTGGAGGCCGGCGCCCAGGTGCTGTCCGGGCAGCTCGGCAAGACCATCCAGCGGCTGCGCAAGGCCTACAGCCTGTCGCTTTCGGAGCTCGCCGAGCAATCCGGCGTGGCCAAGTCGATCATCAGCCAGATCGAGCGCAACGAGACCAATCCGACGCTGGCGACCATCTGGCGCCTGAGCCAGGCGCTCGACATCTCCATCGAACGTGTCCTGGCGAGCGTCGACGAGGAGCCGTTCATCGAGAAGACCTCGCGGCCGGACACGCCCATCCTGGTCTCCGATGACGGCCGCATGCGTCTCGCCATCATCGGCTGGATCAAGACGGTCGAATGGCTGCAATGGTACGACCTGACCTCCGAGCCCGGCGGTGTTCTGGAAAGCGACGCCCATCAGCGCGGCTCGGTCGAGTGCCTGTCCGTGATGGAGGGGGAGTTCGAGGTCGAGATCGGGGGCGTCGTGCAGACGGCAAAGCTGGGCGAGACCCTGCGCTACCGCTGCGACCGCCCGCATACGGTCCGCTGCGTCGGCGATGCGCCCGGACGGGCAACCATGGTGTGCATCCTCAAGGCCGCCGTGATGGAGTGAGGCGAGTGCCCGCGAGGTAGGCCCTCGCGCTAAGGCAGACTCCCGCCGAACAGCTTCACGCCGCCGAGCACGATGGCGGCTGCGGCCGCGAGGCACAGCACGGCCCGCAGCCAGAGCGCCCGGCCAGGCCGCATCTCCGCCTGGTCGGCAAAGGGCTCGACCGGCTTCTTCCCCGTGATCATGGCGCCGATCACCGGGTCCTTCTTCACGAACTGGTAGAACAGGTTCACGCCGACGTGGATGACCACGAGGGCGAGCAGGAGGTTGAACGCCAAGTGATGGTAGCGCGACATTGCGCGCTGAACGGGCGTCGGGTCGCCGAAATCGAGATTGGCGAAGGGCCCGCCATACATGCCGTTGTTGTCGACCGTGAAGAGCCCGGCGATCGCCTGAGAGCCGACGAAGGCCAGGAGGAGGATGATCATCCAGCCCCCGAGCGGGTTGTGGCTCAGGTAGGGACGCCCCCTGCCCTGCAGGAGGTCGAAGCCATAGCGCAAAGCCGTCCACGGCCAGGTGACCCAGTGGGCGAACCGGGCCGTGGAGGAGCCGACGAGACCCCAGAGCAGGCGGAAGACGAGCAGGATCAGGATCGCGTAGCCGTTCCAGATATGCCACCTGATCCCCGCATCGCCCTGCTGGTTCGTCAGCCAGGCATTCAGGACGAGCAGGACGAGCGCCCATTTGAAGAGCCGGGTCGGGAGATCCCATGCCCGCACGTGACCGGCCGGGCGCTGCCCGGCCTTTCCCGCGAACCGCGCCCGCGTCGCCTCGATGCTCACTGCCGGTCCGGCCTCAGGTCTTGATGCGATAGGTGTTGTGGCAGGCCCCGCAGGACTTCGTCACAGTGCCGAACGCCGCACGAAAGCTGTCCAGGTCCTTGGCCTGTGAGGAAGCGGCCTGGATGTCCTTCGCCCAGGCATCGAAGCGGGCTCGGAAATCGGCCTCGTTCTCCCACACGGCCGGGGCGGCCGTCGTCTGGCCGCCCGTCTTCGAGTTCGGCGGGAAATGGTTATGGAAGCCATCCGCGGCGGCCGCATAGGTCTTGAGAACCTGCTGTGCCTTGGCGAGATCGAACGGGATCTCTCCCTTCGCCATCTGCGTGCCGGTCCGGGTGGCGGCCCCGACGCCCTTCATGATGTTTCGCCGGGTCTCGATCGGGTCGCTTTGCGCCACCACCGTGGCCGTCGCCGCGACGAGAACCGTCGCAGCCAGGAGAGATCGGATCATTGCAATCCTCATAAGCACCCGTGTGCCACGGGCAGGCAGCACTCAGACGGCGGCAAGCTTGGCTTTATTCCAGGTCGAGCCTCACGCGGCGCGCCGCACGAGCGGCGCCGTCGCAATCGCGGCTCGCACCGCGTCGGGCGTGGCCGGCATGTCGATATGCCGGATGCCATAGGCATGGTGGAGCGCGTCCACGACGGCATTGACCAACGCCGGGCATGACCCGATCGCGCCCGCCTCGCCCGCGCCCTTCATACCGAGCGCATTCGTGGTCGAGGGCACATTGCGCGTCTCGAAATGCACGAAGGGGATGTCCTGCGCCCGGGGCAGCCGGTAATCCATGAAGGATGCGGTCACGAGTTGCCCGTCGTCGTCATAGACGGTGCGCTCGTGCAGCGCCTGCCCGATCCCCTGGACGATGCCGCCATGCACCTGCCCCGCCAGCAGGAGCGGGTTCAGGGTCACGCCGAAATCGTCGACCACGTGGTAGCCGACCACCTCCACGTCGCCGAGCTCGGGGTCGATCTCCACCTCGCAGACATGCGTGCCGTTCGGATAGGTCGCCTCGGGCGGCGTCCACTTGTCGTCGCTCTTCAGCTCCGCAGCACCCGCTCCGGCCTTGGCGGCGAGCTCGGCAAAGGAGATTGACCGGTCCGTGCCGACGACCCTCACGGAGCCGTCGGTCAGCTCGAGATCCGCAACGCCCGCCTCGAGCGCGTCGGCCGCGAGCTTCTTCAGGTTGTCGGCGAGTTTGCGGCTCGCCCCGAGCACCCCGGCCCCGCCGATCGGAATTGAGCGCGAGCCGCCGGTGCCACCGCCGTTGCGAAGGGTCGCCGTGTCCCCCTGCTCCACCTTGATCCTGTCCAGCGGAAGGTCGAGGGCCTCCGAGACGAGCTGCGCGTACGCGGTCTCATGGCCCTGCCCAGTGGATTGGGTGCCGATCCGGACCAGGGCCGAACCGTCGGGCTCCAGGCTCACATAGGCGCGCTCGCCCGACCCGCCGGCGCAGGCCTCGATATAGCTCGCGAGCCCGATTCCCCGCAGCTTGCCGCGCCGAGCCGAGGCGTCGCGCCGGGCCGGGAAGCCCGCGAGATCCGCCCGCTCGATCGCGAGCCGCATGTGCCCCTCGAACTCGCCGGTGTCGTAGGCCTTTCCCGTGCATGTCCGGTACGGCATCTGCTCGGGCCGGATGAAATTCCTAGCGCGCAGCTCGGCCGGATCCTGGCCGACTTCCCGCGCGATGAAATCGACGAAGCGCTCGATCGCGTAGGCGGCCTCCGGACGGCCGGCGCCGCGATAGGCGTCCACCGGCAGCGTATGCGTGTAGTAGCCGCGGATGCGGATATCGATCACCGGGATGTCATAGACGCCCGGCGACATCAGCGAGCCCGCCGTCGGGATGAAGGGGGCATAGCCCGACAGGTAGGCGCCGATATCGGCCTTCAGGTCCACGCGCAGGGCGAGGAAGCGGCCGTCCTCGTCGAGCGCCATCTCGAGCGTGTTCAGGTTGTCGCGTCCCTGGGCGTCGGCCATGAAGTGCTCGGTCCGCTCCGAGATCCACTTGACCGGCCGCTTGGCACGCTCCGCCGCGATGGCGGCGAGCGGGTATTCGCGGAACATGAACATCTTGGTCCCGAAGCCGCCGCCCACATCCGGGGTGACGACCCGAACCCGGTCGCGCTCGACCTTCAGGATCTCGCGCGCGAGCGTGTCGCGAATGCTGTGGCTGCCCTGGCTGCCGAGCGTGATGGTCCAGTTTCCGGTGCCCTCGTCGTATTCGGCGATGCAGGCGCGCGGCTCCATATAGTTCGTGACGAGGCGGTTGTTCACCAACGAGAGCGATACCGTCCGGGCGGCTTTCGCGAAGGCGGCGTCCGTCGCGGCCTTGTCGCCCTCGTGACAATCGAAGGCGACGTTGCCGGACACCTCCTCCCACACGAGGGGCGCACCTGCTCGCTCCGCCCCCTGGATCCCGATGGCGGGCGGTAGCGTCTCCCATTCGAGCGGCATGGCCTCCGCGGCATCGCGCGCCTGCGCCTCGGTCTCGGCAATGATGAAAGCCACCGCATCGCCCACGTGCCTTGCGATGCCATCCGCCAGCAGCGGATAGGGCGGCAGCTTCATCTGGGTGCCGTCGCTGTTCATCGCGGGCGCCCCGCAGGGCAGTCCGCCATAACGGCTCACATCCTCGTGCGCGAGGACGAGGACCACGCCCGGCATCGCCCGCACGTCGGCGAGGTCGCCCATCGTGAAGCGGGCATGGGCGTGCGGGCTCCGTACCACCACCGCATGCGTGCAGCCCGCCGGGAGGATGTCGTCGGTATAGCGGCCGTGACCCGTGACCAGCCGCGGATCCTCGATCCGCGGCGCCGGCTGACCGATTCCGAACTTCATGGGACGCATTCCCTCCGACTCTAAAATGTTGGGCCGGAGGGTGCCGGGCTCAGGCGCCCGGCGTCAATGCGCTTGGCTGGGAACCTCCGTAGTCCGCACCTGCCGGTTGCCCCTCCGCTCGCCGCGGATCCACATCACGAAGGACCGGATTGCGACGTAGAAGACTGGGGTCAGGAACAGGCCGAAGAAGGTCGCGCCGATCATGCCGAAGAACACCGCGGTGCCGAGCGCCTGGCGCATCTCGGCGCCGGGGCCCGTGGCGATGACCAGCGGCACAACGCCCAGGATGAAGGCGAAGGCCGTCATGAGGATCGGCCGCAGGCGGAGCCGCGCGGCCTCGACCACCGCGGGAACGGGGCCGACGCCCTCCCTGTCCTCGATCTGCTTGGCGAATTCCACGATCAGGATCGCGTTCTTCGCCGCGAGGCCGATGAGCACCACGAGGCCGACCTGGGTCAGGATGTTGTTGTCCTGGCCGCGGAAGACCACGCCGGCGAGCGCTGCGAGCACGCCTGTCGGCACCACCAGGATGATGGCGAGCGGCAGCGCCCAGCTCTCGTATTGCGCGGCCAGCACCAGGAAGACGAACAGCACGCCGAGCGCGAAGATGAAGATCGCCGTGTTGCCTGTCGCGCGCTCCTGGAAGGCGAGTTCCGTCCACTGGTAGCTCGTGCCCGGCGGAAGCTGCGAGGCGATGCCCTCCATGGCCGTCAGGCCCGTGCCGGATGACACGCCGCGCGCCGTGTCGCCCTGGATCGGCACGGAGGTGTACATGTTGTAGCGCTGGACGAGGTCGGCGCCGGCCGTGTCGCGGATGCTGACCAGCGAGCCGAGCGGAACGAGCGCACCCGAGTTGGAGCGGACCTTGAGCTGCAGAATGTCGTCCCGCTCCTGCCGGAAGCGCTCATCCGCCTGCACTCGTACCTGATAGACGCGCCCGAACACGTTGAAGTCGTTCACATAGGCGCCGCCGAGATTGACCTGGAGGGTCGAGAAGATGGCGTTCAGCGGCACGTCCAGCATGCGGGCCTTCACGCGGTCGATGTCCAGGTAGATCTGCGGCGTGTTGTTGCCGAAGGTCGTGAACACGCGCGTCAGGTTCGGGTTCTGGTTGGCCTGTCCGATGACCTCGCGGGCCGCGGCGAGCAGCGGTCCGAGGCCGTTTCCTGCGACGTCCTGGAGCTGCATCTTGAAGCCGCCCGCATTGCCGAGACCCTGAACGGGGGGCGGCGGGAGCGCGAAGATCATCGCATCCTGGATGACCGCAAGTTTCTGGATCACCTGTCCCGCCAGCGCCTGCGCGCTGAGCTCGGGTGTGGTGCGCTCCTCGAAAGGCTTCAGCGGCAGGAACATCACGCCGCCGCTGGGCGTGTTCGTGAAGGTCGCGCCGTCGAAACCCGCGATCGAGATGACGTTCGCGATACCGGGGATGTCCTTGATGATCCCCTCGGCCTTCTTCATCACCTCGTCCGTGCGGTTCAGAGAGGAACCGGGGGGAAGCTGGACGACGGCGATGAGGTAGCCCTTGTCCTGGGCCGGGATGAAGCCGGTCGGCGTGGTGCGGGCGAGGAACACGGTCCCGCCGATCAAGCCGCCATAGATGAGCAGCATGACCGCCAGCATCAGCTTGTGGCCGACGAGGCTCCGCACGCTGACCGAGTAGCCGTTCGACGTCTTGTCGAACGCCCTGTTGAAGCCGTTCGCGAGCCCGCCGCCGATACGGGCGAAGATGTTGCGTCGCTCATGCCCATTCCGGTGCGGCTTCAGGAGAAGCGCGCAGAGGGCGGGCGAGAGGGTCAGCGAGTTGAAGGCCGAGATGATCGTCGCGGCCGCGATCGTGAGCGCGAACTGGCGATAGAACTGGCCCGAGATGCCTGGGATGAACGCGGTGGGGATGAACACCGCCGAGAGCACGAGCGCGATGGCGATCACGGCGCCGCCGACCTCGTCCATCGTGATATGCGCCGCCTCGCGCGGCGTCTTCCCCTCGGCGATGTTGCGCTCGACGTTCTCCACCACGACGATCGCATCGTCGACCACGATGCCGATGGCGAGGACGAGCCCGAACAGGGTGAGGTTGTTCAGCGAGAACCCGAAGGCGCTCATCACCGCAAAGGTGCCGATGAGCGACACCGGGATCGCGATGATCGGGATGATCGCGGTTCGCCAGCTCTGCAGGAACACGATCACGACGATGACGACGAGCGCCACCGCCTCGAACAGGGTCTTGTAGACCTCCCGCACGGACTCGGCGATGAACTCCGTCGGGTTGTAGGCGATCCGGTATTCGAGCCCGGGCGGGAAGGTGCTGCTGAGCTCCTTCATCTTGGCGATGATCGAATCCGCCGCATCGAGCGCGTTGGTGCCGGGGCGCTGGAACACGCCGATGCCGATGGCCGGCTTCCCGTCCAGATAGGAGTTGGAGCTGTAGTCCCGGGCCGCGAGCTCGACCTTCGAGACGTCCCGCATGCGCACGAGCCGGCCGTTGGTCGACTTGACGATCACGTCCTCGAACTGCCGGACGTTGTCGAAGCGGCCCTGCGTCTGCACGGTCAGCTGGAAGGCGTTGCCCGGAGCGGAGGGCGCGGCGCCGAGAGAGCCGCCGGCGACCTGGATGTTCTGCTCCTGCAGGGCCGCCATGATGTCGGTCGTCGTGAGACCATAGGCGGAGAGCCGGTCGGGGTTCAGCCACACCCGGAGGGCATATTCCCGCGCGCCGAACACGATGACGTCGCCCACGCCGTCGAGGCGCAGGAGCTCGTCACGGACCCGGATCAGCGCGTAGTTGGAGATGTAGAGCTCGTCGAAGGCATTGTTCGGCGAGAGCATGTGGACGACCATCAGGAAGTCCGAGGAGGCCTTTCTCGTCGTGACGCCCAGGGCGCGCACTTCGGCCGGCAGGCGCGGCTGCGCCGTTGCCACCCGGTTCTGGACGAGCACGTTGGCCTGGTCGAGATCCGTCCCCGGCTGGAACGTGATCGTCAGCTGCATGCTGCCGTCGCCGGTCGAGTACGAGGACATGTAGAGCATGTTCTCGACGCCGTTCACCTCCTGCTCGATCGGGGTGGCGACGGTTGCCGCGACCGTCTCGGCATTGGCGCCCGGATAGGTCGCCCGCACGGTGATCGTCGGCGGGGCGATTTCTGGATACTGCGCCACCGGCAGGCGCGCGTAGGCCACGTACCCGATGAGGACGAGGACGATGGACAGGACCGACGCGAAGATCGGCCGGTCCACGAAGAAGTGCGCGAATCTCATGGGTATCTGCTCTGGGCGCTCGCGCGCCTCACCGCTGCCGGACCGGCGGCAGTTCCTGCCGCTGCGGCGTGACCTTCGCGCCGGGACGGACGCGCTGGAGGCCATTGATGACGATCGTCTCGTCACCCGTCAGGCCGCTCCGGACCAAGCGGTAGCCATCGATCTTCGGACCCGGCCGGATGACCTTGGCCGAAACCGTCCCGTCATCCGCCACGACCCAGACGATCCGGCGATCCTGGTCCGCCGAGATCGCCTCGTCCGGGATCAGCACGCCACGATGGGGCGGCGAGCCGGTGACCGCGATGGTCCCGAAGAGGCCGGGCACGAGGAAGAGGTCCTTGTTGTCCACCACAGCGCGGAGCCGGATCGTCCCGCTCGCTGCATCCACGCGGTTGTCGATGAAGTCGATGCGGGCGGGACGCTTGGCCTCGCGCTCGTCCGTCAGGCCGACGCGGGCATCGTCGGTCACCGCGCGCCCCTCTCCCTTCGCTTCCTCCTTGAGGCGCGAATAGGCCAGGAACGAGCGCTCATCGACGTCGAAGTAGAAGTAGATGGGGTCGAGCGAGACGATGGTCGTGAGAAGCGTCTCGTTGGCGTTGACGAGGTTCCCCTCCGTCACGAGCTTGCGCCCGATCCGCCCCGAGATCGGAGCGCGGATGTCCGTGAAGTCGTAGTTCAGCTGCGCGTTGCGGAGGGCCGCCTCGGCATTGTCCAGGTCGGCGCGCGCCGTGATGAAGGCCTGCCGGCGCTGGTCGACCAACTGCTCGGCGATGTTGCCCGTCCGCTGGAGCGACTGGGCGCGATCCAGGTCAGCCTGGGCGAAATTGAGCCGCGCCTGCGCCGACGCGACGCTCGCCTGCGCCTGATCGAGCGCCGCCTTGTATGGCCGGCGATCGATCACGACGAGCGGATCGCCCTTCTTGACGAGGGCGCCGTCCTTGAAGGCTACGCTGTCCAGATAGCCGGAGACCCGGGCCCGAACCTCGACGAAATCCGTCGCCTCGAACCGGCCGGTGTAGTCGTCATACTCGACGACGTCCTTCACCACGGGCTTCGCGACCGTGACCGGCGGCGGCGGACCGCCCGGCATCTGCGCCTGGGCAGCGACAACGCCCACGAGCCAGGCAGCCGCAGCCACCGCTCCCAGAAAAACCCTCATAAAAATTCTCCGCGACCCAGCGGCTCGTCTGAGCAATCCCTGGGACTCGCCTGTTTCAGAATTCAGCTGTCGCCGGCTGCAACCGGCAGGCCCGCGCTGATCCAACCCTTGAACCCGCCCGGATAATGCTCGGACCAGTCGAGTCCCGCCGCGTGGCAATACCCGATGGCAGTCCTGGATCGCACGCCCGCCGCGCAGGAGAAAACCACCCTGCCCTCCTTCGGCAAGCTCTGCACGTCGAAACGTGACAGCGGCATGGAGACCGAGCCTGGAATGTGGCCTGCCGCGAATTCGTGTGGCTCGCGCACGTCCACGAGGGTGATCGAGCCGTCCTGGAGTCCAGCCTCGACCTCGTCCAGGCCGACATCGCGAATGGCGTCACCCACGTGGAAACCTTCCGACTAGGCGGGATCCGGATTCCCGCAATGCGCTGCAACATTACTCGAGAGCGTTGGGCAACATTCTTGGCCTGTCCGGATGTGCGCTGGCGCACATTCCAGGGGATTGTCGGTCCCCGCCCCGGCACATGGTTAGCACGGTTCGCGCGCGCCGGCTGCCAGAAGCACTCGGCTCGGAGCGGGCGTGGGGATGAGTGCTGGCTCGGATCTCCGCTCAGTCCGCCCTCTTCGACTCCACATTCCTGGATAGGTCAGCCGTCGTCATCGCGTGCAGGGCCTCGCGGAGAGCCGTCGGCTGGATCGCCAGCGGCCCGTCGAAGGGCCGCTCCTTCGCGGCGACCAGCCCAAGCGCGACGATCGCGGCAGCCGAGAACACGACAAGGGCCGCGGCCTGCGATCCGGCGCGGTCGAGGTGCACGAGGGCCAGGGCAACCTGCGTGAGGCAGGCGAGCACGAGGACCGTCCACCACTTCGGGTGGTCGGTATGCTGCTCGCTGACGGCCAGGCGATCACTGCGCGCGGCCCTCACGCGGAGCGCCTGGTCGAGCAGCGTCGCATGCGCGATCGGTCCGACATCGCTTGTGACCTGGGGGGCGGCCAACTCGCGGAGGAGTTCCTGCAGGGCGGCACTCGCCTTTGCGGACGCCTTGCCATCCAGCATGAGGGGCCATTCCTCGTTAACCACCGCATCGAGATAGGCCCGGGAGGCGGCCCGGACGCTCGCCATGTCCGAGGCGGCCGCAAAGCTCAGGTCCTGGATCGCTACCAGCGCATCGCGTTCAGCGAGGATCGAGCGGGCGGCCTGCCGGTTCCGCTCCCAGGCGTCGTTGGCAAGGAAGCCCGTCAGGAGTGCAAACAGGATCGCGATCGCGCCGAAGAACGGCGGCACCACCCCCGACAGGGCAGCCACCCTCCCCCGGACCAGCGGACCGTGTGTCACGGCGAAGATCGCGAACCCCGTCGCCGCGAACAGGGCGGCAAGGGCCGCGAGGATTAGCCAGACTGGCTGATCGAGCCAGAGTTCGATGAGCATGCCGGTCGCCCCCGGCTCCCCATTGGAACGCGGCGGCTTAAGACCGGCTTACTTCAACTTTCGAGTGCAGGCCCTCACGCAGGAGAGCGGCCTGGTCCGCCCCTCCCCGGCCGGGAGGCGGCGGACGCATGTGTTCATTGCGCCGCGGTTGACGTCGCCTCGACCCTGGTGACGGGCGGCGGGCTCCACTTCCCGGTCAGGGCCTCCGAGCGCGGAGCATAGAGCCTCATGAGGAGGTTGAACGGCCCCTTTGGGGCCGGGAGCCAGTTGGCGTTCTTGTCCTGGCCTGGGCTTTGGTTCTGGACATAAAGGCTGAGCGACCCGTCGGCATTGAGTTTCAGTGGCATCCAACTGCTCAGCGCAAACCTGTTGAGGCTGTTCGGAACCTGGAAGCCTTCCGAGTCGTAGAGCGTCACCGACCAGAAGGCCTCCGCCGGCGGCGCCGCGCCCTTGTCGAATTGGATCATGTACCTGTTGGCGCCATCGAGCGGCTTTCCGTCCCCATCCGCGAGGTTCAGCGGATAGATCGCGTCTTCCGGCAGGTTGGCTCCCAATCCGACCTGCGCGACGATCGCGCGCTTCAGATAGTAGTTTCCGTAGACGCCCATCGTGTCGGTGTTCATCGACCAGCCGTTCACCACGCCGGCGAGCGTCCTGACCTTCCAGCCCATCAGTTCCTGTCCGTTGGCCGGAGCGGCCTCGAGGGCGGCCCTGACCACAGGCTCCGCCTTCTCGCTGTCGAAGCTGCGGCCCGCCTCGATGCCGATCCGCCTCAAGCGATCGAGGACCGGCTGCTCCGTCAGGTGCGGCCCGTTCACTTTCAGAAGTTCCGCCGCGTAGCGGAAGAAGGCGCCGGCCGGCATGCTATCGACCTGCTCCTTCGGAGGGGTCGTCATGTCGACGCCGGGGTCGATCCTGGCGACCGGAGCCCGGGGGTTCTTCCCCCACTCGGACAGCGGGGTGACCTTGAACCCTGCCTGGATCTTGTGAACCGCCTCGTAGTCGGCCGGGCCGTCGGTCCGCGTCCGCCCGATGATCCAGACATGGGGGGTGGGAGCCTCGAAACGCTGCGTTCCGGCAGGCAGCCGGAACTCCTCAACGAACCTGTCGCGGAGGTCGGGACGCCATCCCCGCGGTGTGATCAGGAAGTCGCCGGCCTGCGTCCCCGTGGTGCGCCAGCCGGGCGAGGCGAACACGTCCGTCCACATGTCCAGCATCGGCAGGAGATAGTAGCGGCCGCCGGTATCGGGAACGGACACCACCATGGGTTCTGCGGTGAGATCGAGGAAGGCCGAGGAATAGAGAGTGTCGAAGTTGATGCGGACGCCCCCCCTGTCGGTGGCAGGCGGGTAGGCGGGCACGTTGTTGAACATGTTGGCCGGACCGCGGCCCGGAATCTTGCCAGGCTCGACATTCGTGAACTGCCTGCGCGTCACGTCCATGCTGACGAGCGGATAGAAGTAGACATAGGCCTCGGTGGCGATGTCCCGAGCCTCCTGCTCGGTGATGGCCGCCGCGCTGGTGACGCCTGCTCCGCTGCCTAGCCCGCCCGCCAATGCGAGCGCGGCGAAGAACCTGAAACGACGAGCGGTATGCGTGGGCATGGCCGGTACTCCGGGCGACCTCGCAGGCCGGGGAGGCCGGAGGAGACAGCCCGAATTGGACCGGCCGTGCCCGAGCGGTGCTTGACCGAAGAAGACAGCGGCGATGCCGGGGCAAGCCCCGGCCTGCGGGACCGACCTCGGCGCTCTCCCCGCCCCTTCAGCCCGCTTTGGCGCTCAGCCGAATGTGTTCGTCTTCGGAAAGCCCTTTGGCGGAAGGCGGCCGGCCTCTGCACGGTTGCCGATCCAGTCGCGCAACTCGGCGGCCGGGACCGTCCAGGTCCGGCCGGAGGTGTCCTTCCAGGTGAGGCCGTTCTCGAGCGTGAACACCTTGGCGTCGGACACGCCACCGTCCTTGTAGCGCTGGAGGCGGACGCCCTTGCCGCGGGTCATCTCGGGCAGCTGCGAGACCGGGAAGACAAGGAGCTTCCGGTTCGCGCCCACGATCGCGACATGGTCGCCCACGACCTCGACCGCCACCAGCGCGCGCTCCTTGGCATCGACCCCGAGCACGTTGCGCCCCTTGCGGGTATTCGCCACGAGGTCGTCGGCGGACGCGACGAAACCGCGCCCGTCGGACGCAACGAGCAGGAGCTTCGAGCCAGGCTTGAACGCGAAGGCCGTCACGACGTCCGTGCCGTCGTCGAGATCCGCCATCAGGCGGATCGGGTCGCCGAACCCGCGTCCGCCCGGGAGCTTGGAGGCTTCGAGCGTGTAGAACTTCCCGTTCGTCGCCATGACCAGGATCTTGGAGGTGGTCTCGGCGAAGAACGACGTCTTGAGCGTGTCGTCGCCCTTGAACTGGACGCCGGACAGGTCGGCGACGTGCCCCTTCATGGCGCGGATCCAGCCCTTCTCGGACACGATCACGGTCACCGGCTCGCGCTCGACCATGGCCTCGGCGAAGTCGATGTCACCGAGGTCCGGCGCATCCGCGAAGGTGGTGCGGCGCCTGCCCAGCGGCGTCTCCGGCCCGTAGGCCTTGCGGGTGGCGCGGATTTCCCACGCGACGGTCTTCCACTGCTTGGCGTCGGAGGCCAGCAGTTCCTCGATCTCACCCTTCTCGTTCGTGAGCTGGTCCAGCTCGGTCTTCAGCCCCTCCTCCTCGAGCTTCCGGAGGGCGCGCAGCCGCGTATCGAGGATCGCATTAGCCTGAACCTCGGTCAGGCCGAAGAAGCGCATCAGCTCGGCCTTGGGATCATCGTCCTCGCGGATGATCTTGATGACCTTGTCGAGGTCCAGGAAGATGATGAGCAGGCCGCGCAGAATCTCCAGGCGCCTGTCGATCGCGGCGAGCCTGTGCTTCGAGCGCCGGACCAGGACCTCCCGGCGGTGGTCGATCCACTCGCGCAGGCATTCGACGAGGCCGAGCACCTTCGGCACCTTGCCGCCGGACAGCACGTTCACGTTGAGCGGCACGCGCGCTTCGAGCTCGGTGAGCCGGAAGAGCGACTCCATCAGCACGGTCGGGTCGACGGTGCGGGAGCGCGGCTCCAGCACGACGCGGATGTCCTCCGCAGACTCGTCCCGGACATCCGCCAGCAGAGGCAGCTTCCGCTCGTTCACGAGTTCGGCGATCTTCTCGATCAGCCGCGACTTCGGCACGCCGTAGGGGATTTCGGTCACCACGGCAGCCCAGGTGCCGCGGCCCGTATCTTCCTTCGTCCAGCGCGCCCGCACGCGGAACGAGCCGCGGCCCGTGCGGTAGGCCTCCTCGATCGCGTCTCGCTTATCGACGACGATGCCGCCGGTCGGGAAGTCGGGACCCTGCACGAGCTGGCAGAGGTCGGTCGAGGTCGCCTTCGGGTGGCTGATCAGGTAGAGCGCCGCGTCGCAGAGCTCGGCCGCGTTGTGGGGCGGGATCGAGGTCGCCATGCCGACCGCGATGCCCTGCGCACCGTTCGCGAGCAGGTTGGGGAAGGCGGCCGGGAGCACGGATGGCTCCTCGGTGGTGCCGTCGTAGTTGGGCCGGAAATCAATCGCGTCCTCGTCGATGCCTTCCAGCAGCCGGCGCGCGACATCCGTCATGCGCGCTTCGGTGTACCGGTAGGCGGCCGCGCTATCGCCGTCGATGTTGCCGAAATTGCCCTGGCCGTCGACGAGCGGGTAGCGGGACGAGAAGTCCTGCGCGAGCCGGACCAGGGCGTCGTAGATCGCCTGGTCGCCATGCGGATGGAACGAGCCCATCACGTCGCCGACGATCTTCGCGCATTTCTTGAACGGCCCGCCCGGGTTCAGCCGCAGCAGGTTCATGCCGTGCAGGATCCGGCGATGGACCGGTTTCAGCCCGTCGCGCGCATCGGGAAGCGCACGGTGCATGATGGTCGAGAGCGCATAGGCGAGATAGCGCTCCTCGAGCGCGTCGCGCAGATTGACGATCTCGACGCCGTCATTATCCGGCGGGTCGACGGGTTTGTTCATGCTCTGTCTCGGACCGAATCAGTACGCAGGTCGGAGGCGACCATACCCGATCCGGGTTTGTTCTGGGTTGCGAGCGAAGCTTGCGCGACAAATCGCGCCCGCTCGTCCGGCGCCGTGCGTCCCTGAGGGCTCCACACATGGGCATCCAGGAAGAAGGCGGTCAGGCGGAACCCGGCCGCGATCTCGGCCTCATCGGGATGCGGGAGTTCCGCCTCCCCCCGCAAGAAGCCGGGCAGTGGAAGCAGGCGGTCACGGTAGGGCGCGCCGGCAGCCCGGCTCACGGCCCGCCCGCTTTTCGGGGAGACATAGGCGAGATCGTCCGCCTGCCCGGTCGCTGCGCAGGTCGCGAGGTCCAGCCCGTAGCCGAGTTCCGCGAGCAGCATCAGCTCGAAGCGGATGAACAGCGCCGGCGCGAGGCTCGCCTCGTCGAGGTGGTCGAGGAGAAAGAGCGCCGCCGCATAGAGGCCCGGATGCGGGTCCCGTTCCGGCAGGAGCCGCAGGTGAAGCGCGAGTGTGCCGACGCCGTAGAGCGCCATTGGTGAACCGAGCAGCCGGGCGGAGCGCAGCGTCTCGGGCTCGACCGAGTAGTGCCCGATATGCTCGTCGAGACGCGCCCGCCAGGTCGCCGCGACGGTGTTTCCCGCCTGGAGCACCGGCGCCATCCGCCGCGAGCGCCCGCCATGGACGAGGCCCGCATGGCGGCCGTGCTCCCGCGTCATCAACTCCAGGATGACGCTCGATTCGCCATGGCTGCGGGCGCCCAGCACGATGCCCTCGTCAGACCAGTGCACGGCCCGACATCCTCCTTCGCCCGCGAGACAGGCTTCGTGCCGCCTGTTAGCAGAAACCGACCCAACTTGAGAGCCGAGCCATGCTGTCCGACCGGATCGAGAACAAGTGGATCGAGGCGTTCTGCGAGCTCTTCCTCCGCTGCCGCGTGGGGCAAGGCGACGCGGTCGCGATCCTCTCGGAGACGGGTTCCCGCCAGCTCAACGTCCACCTCGCCGAGCTCGCCTTGCTGCGGCTCGGGGCGAAGCCCTTCCACCTCGTCGTGCCCACCGCCCGCAACCCGCACCCGGTCCCAGTCCGGTCCACCGGCGCGAGCGAGGCGATCGGCGGCTCCCGGCCGGTGATCGAGGCCTGCAAGGCCGCCGGGTTCGTGGTCGACCTGACCCTCGAGGGATTGATGCACGCGCCCGAGACGGCCGAGATCCTGAAATCCGGCGCCCGCATCCAGGTGATCTCCAACGAGCATCCGGAGGCGCTGGAGCGCTTTCGCCCGGACGATGCGCTGGAGACGCGCGTTCGGGCTGCCGCGAAGCGGCTCCGGTCCGCGAAGGTCATGCGCGTCACCTCCGCGGCCGGTAGCGATCTCACGGCCCGCATGGAAGGCGCCGCGACCGTGGGGGTCTGGGGCTGGACGGACCGGCCCGGCACCCTCGCCCATTGGCCGGGCGGCATCGTCGTCTCCTTCCCGAAGAGCGGGAGCGTCGACGGCACGCTGGTACTCGCCCCGGGCGACATGAACCTGACCTTCAAGCGCTATATCGAGAGCCCCATTCGCCTCACGCTGGAGGCGGATTACGTCACCGCGATCGAAGGGACCGGTCCGGACGCGATGATGATGCGCCGCTACCTGGAGGCCTGGGGCGACCGCGAGGCCTATGCCGTCAGCCATGTCGGCTTCGGGCTGAACGAGAACGCCCGCTACGAGGCGCTGGCCATGTACGACCGCCGGGACACGAACGGCACCGAACTCCGCGCCGTGGCCGGCAACTTCCTGTTCTCGACCGGCGCCAACGAATTCGCCGGCAGGCACACGGCCGGCCATTTCGACCTGCCCATGATGGGCACGACGATCGAGTTCGACGGCGAGGTCGTCATACGGGACGGGATCGTGCAGGAGGTCTTCGGCTGACGACTGCATCTATCTTGCGATGGCAACGGGCTCGGACATGACGCTCATCACGTCCGACCAGCGCCAATTCGAGAGCGCCGCAACGCTCAGATCGAAGCGTGGCTCCTCCGACGCTCAGGCAGCGGAACGGATCCTCGCGGCCCGCTCTGCCTGCAGGCGCAGGTTGGACGTCACGCTCTCTCCCGTAGCGATCACCGAGCGCGACTTGCCGCGAGATTTCGCCTCGTAGAGCGCCGCGTCTGCGGCCGCGATCAGCCCGTCGAAATCGGAGGCATGTTCAGGCGCGAAGGCGATACCGACGCTCACGCCGACGCGGGCCGTGTGCCCGTCGTCGAGGCGATAAGGACGCCCCCCGATCTCGGCGATCAGACGGTCTCCCAGCTTCAGGACGGCCATGCGGTCTTGCCCGTCCGCGATGACCACGAACTCGTCCCCACCAAGTCGCGCGGCCGTGTCGGCCGTGTCGAGCACGCCGCTGAGCCGATCGGCCACGAGACAGAGAAGCCGGTCTCCGGCGAGGTGCCCGAAGCTGTCGTTCACGCTCTTGAACCCATCCAGGTCGAGATAGAGCAGCGCCAGCGGCCGGGGCGTCGCCCCGTCGCCCATACCCCGGTCCTCAAGGATGCGCGCGAGCCCCGCCCGGTTTGCGAGCCCCGTGAGATCGTCGTGCCGGGCGCGACGGTCGTTGTCCCGCTCCGCCTTCATGGTGGTGACGAGCAGACGGTTCAGCTTCCAGGAGGCGACGCCCATGCTGGCGAGATAGAACGGGATCTGGAACAGCGTCACGAGGAGGATCGGCTCGCCGGCAACGAGCGCGGCGAGGCAGCACGGCCCGAGGCTCAGGAAGATCATGGCGCAGGCGAGCCGCGGCGCGCCGAAATTGCGGAAGCAGATACCGCCCACCATGGCGGCGGCCGACAGGCACGCGAGCGTCGCCACGACCCAATCACCGCTCACGATGGAGATGAACGTGCCATAGCCCACGCTCGCCGCCCAAAGCAGCGCGAGCGCCATGTACCAATCCGTATAGGTCCGGCGCCCCTCCCGGACGGCTCGCTTCGCGTGAACCAGGATCGCAAGCCGCGCGCCGCAGATCGCCAGTTCCAGCGCGAGCCAGACGAGGAAAGGCGGGTGCGGCTGCCGCACGGCACAGAGAATGGCGACGAAAATCGTGTTGATGACGCCGCCCGCGAAGATGGGCAGCGTGCCGTACAGACTGCCGATCAGCGCGACCCGGATGTCCACGGGCACATCGCGACCCGCATGAGCGAGCCAAGCGGTGAGACGCCAGCGCGGCAGGCTGTATCCCTGAGCGCCGTCGTCAATCGCCATACCGTCCTCTCGATAGCGCTCCGAGAGGAGGCCTGTGTGCCCTGCTTATCGTCCCCGGAAGGTCACCGCTCCCTTAAGATGACATGGCGGGATCTCGGATTTTTGAGCAGGTCAGCCATGTCGGCGGGCGGCCGAGCCGTCTTCGCTAATGCGCGACGATCTCCGGCACCCGGTCCGCCGGGGGGGTGTTGCGGGAGCGGCCGATGCGCGGGATGCCGTCGATTACGACCATCCCGATCCCCGGCAGGTCGCCGAGTTGCACGCATTCGAGCAGGTCCTTGCCGGCCGAGTGCTGCGCCCGGTCGAGCAGCACGAAGTCGGCCGCGCGGCCGACCTCGATGATCCCGCAATCGAGCGAGCGCATGCGGGCCGTGTTGCCGGTGCCCAGGCAGAACGCGACCTCCGCCGGCAGATCGCCGAGCGAGGCCAACATCGAGATCATGCGCAGGATGCCGAGCGGCTGGACACCGGAGCCGGCCGGACCATCCGTCCCGAGGATGACGCGCTCGAGCTGGTCCATCTCGCGCGCCACGCGGAGCGTGTAGAGCGCCGCCCGCTCGTTGCCGTTGTGAACGAGCTCGAGCCCACGCCCGCAACCCTCGCAGATGCAACGGATTTCCCGATCCGGGAGCGCCGTGTGGCCGCCATTGATGTGACCGACGACATCCGTGTCGGCCTCCAGCACCACGCTGGAATCGATCAGCCCGGAGCCTGGGATCGAAGGCCCGCCCGTATGAATGGTCGACTGGATTCCATACTTGCGCGCCCAGGCAACCATCTTCCGCGCGGTCGGCCCGTCCTTGACGTTGCCGAGTCCCACCTCGCCCAGCAGCTTCACGCCTGCATCGGCGAGCTCCTTGAAGTCGCTTTCCTCCATGCCGGGCTCGATCACGGGCGCGCCGGCATGGATCTTCATTCCGCCCGGCCGGAAAGCCGTGAAGCAGCGCTGGGCGTAGATCGCCATGGCCTTCACGCCCACCGGGTCGCGCGGGCGGCCGGGCGTGTGCACCTCGCCGGCCGAGATCATCGTGGTCACGCCGCCATTCAGGGTCGAGTCGATCCAGTTCAGTTGGCTCTGACGCGGCGTCCAGTCGCCTGCGACCGGATGAACGTGGCTGTCGATCAGCCCGGGCGCGATCGGCGTGCCCTTGGCGTCGACGATCATCGTCGCGCCCTCCTGGTCCACGTCCTTGGAGCGGCCGATCGCCGTGATGCGCCCGCCCACCGATACGATGGTATCCGCATCGAGGATCGGACGGGTGATGTCGCCCGAGAGCATCAGGCCGATGTTGCGGATGACGGTCTTTGCGTTCGGATCGACCGTGGTCTGGGCGTCGTGGGCCATTGTTCACCGTCCGGATGCGATTATAAGCACCGCAGCATCACATATTGAGCGGCGGCGATTGTTAGTGTACTAACAATTTCCGTCGTGCAAAGCGGATCGCGTCGAACCTCGGCGCGTTCCGGTTGAGGATCAGCCGCCGGGAGGCGGCCTCGAACCCGGGTTTGCCAGCGCATGAGCAACTTCAACGAGGAACGCGTGCTCAGCGTCCACCACTGGACGGACACGCTGTTCAGCTTCAAGACCACCCGCGACCCGACCTTCCGTTTCCGGAACGGCGAGTTCACGATGATCGGGATCAAGGTCGACGAAAAGCCGCTCCTGCGCGCCTACAGCGTCGTGTCGGCGAATTACGAGGAGCACCTCGAGTTCTTCTCGATCAAGGTCCAGAACGGCCCACTGACGTCCAAGCTCCAGCACCTCAAGGTCGGGGATCCGATCATCGTCAGCCGGAAGCCGACCGGCACGCTCGTGCTCGACAACCTGCACCCGGGCCGAAACCTGTACCTCCTCGGTACAGGCACGGGGCTCGCGCCCTTCATGAGCATCATCAAGGACCCGGAGACCTACGAGCGCTACGAGAAGGTCGTCCTCCTGCACGGCTGCCGCCAGGTCGCCGAACTCGCTTATGGCGAGACCATCACGGAGGCGCTGCCGAGCGACGAGTTCGTGGGCGATCTCGTGCGCGAGAAGCTCGTCTACTACCCGACCGTAACGCGCGAGCCCTTCCGCAACCGCGGCCGGATCACGGATCTCATCACCTCCGGCAAGCTGTTCGAGGATACCGGCCTTGCGCCACTCGAGCGCGAGCATGACCGGGTGATGCTCTGCGGGAGCCCGCAGATGCTCGCCGACCTGAAGGTGCTGCTCACGGAGCGGGGCTTCGAGGAAGGCAATCACGGCGAGCCCGGTGACTACGTCATCGAGAAGGCGTTCGTGGAGAAGTGACGGACGGGGTCGACCTCCTTGCCGAGGAGCCGCTCTACCGGCTCGACGATCAGGTCGGCTTCATCCTCCGGCAGGTCCAGCAGCGGCACGCGCTGATCTTCGCCGGCGCGTTCGAGGATATGACGCCCACGCAATGGGCGGCGCTGGCGAAGCTTGCCGAGCGGCGCGAATGCTCGCAGAATCTCCTCGGTCGCCTCGTCTCGATGGACGTCGCGACCGTGAAGGGGGTCGTCGACCGGTTGATCCGGCGGGGGCTCGCCGAAACGAGCGCGGACCCGGATGATCGGCGGCGGATCGTGGTGCGGCTCACCCGAGCGGGAGAGGAATTCTACGAGCGAGGCGCCGCGAAGGCCCTGCAGGTCACGGACGAGACGCTGGAGCCCTTGACCGAGCGCGAGCGCGAGCAACTTCTCGGCCTCCTGCGTCGGATGCGCTAAACGGCTGCGACAAGCGCGCCGCGAGGCGGCGAGTTGTTTCGCCGCGAGTTCCGGCTAAGGGAACAGTTACGCACCGCGCCCTGACCGGGCTGCAGATGCCCCGGAGAAATATCGGATGCGTGGCTTGTGGCAGGCCATCCTGCAGATCTGGAAGCTTCTCTACCCGTATTTCGCGACGCGCGACGTCACGACGGTCCGACTCTGGCCCTTGCCGGCCTTCCAGGTCCAGGAGCGCTGGATCGCGCTCTCGCTGGCCTTCACGGTCATCGCGATCGAGTTCGGGCAGGTCGCCATCAATGTCCGGCTCTCCTACTTCAATCGCGACTGGTTCAACGCCATCCAGGCTAAGGATGCGGCGGCGTTCTGGACGCTGCTGCTAACGGTGTTCTGCTTCTGGGCGACGATCTTCATCGTCAGCGCCATCATCCAGTACGTCCTGCAATCCTACCTGTTGATCGGATGGCGCCGTTGGCTCACGGCCCGCTACACGCATCGCTGGCTGGAGAACCACACCCATTACCGGATGGGCCTTGCCGGCACTGGAGCGGACAACCCCGACCAGCGCATCCAGGAAGACGTCGACCGCTTCACCGAGCGCACCGCCTATCTGACGCTCTCGATCCTGTCGGCCGTCTCCAACCTGATCTCGTTCTCGATCATCCTGTGGACCATCTCGGCAGACTTCACGGTGCCCGGGACGAACTGGTACGTCCCCGGCTTCCTGGTCTGGGGAGCCCTGATCTACAGCGCGCTCGCAACCTGGCTGACGCACCTCATCGGCCGTCCGCTCATCCGGTTGAATTTCGAGCAGCAGCGCTACGAAGCGGATTTCCGCTTCTCGCTCGCCCGCCTGCGTGAATATGGCGAGCAGGTTGCGCTGCTCGGCGGCGAGCGGGCCGAACGCGACCGGCTAGGCTCCCGTTTCGCGAATGTGATCAACAACTTCCTGGCGATCGTCAGCCGGCGCAAGAAGCTCATCGCGTTCACGGCCAGCTACGGCCAGCTGAATGCCGTCATCCCTTACATCCTCGTCGCGCCCTACTACTTCGCGGGCCAGATCCAGCTCGGCGGGCTGACGCAGACGGCCGGCGCCTTCGGGCGCGTCGAGTCCACGATGTCGTTCTTCATCACGTTCTACACGACGATCGCGGACTACAAGGCGGTGGTCGACCGCCTCACCGGGTTCGACACGGCCATCTCCCGCACCGAAGCCGCAGGGGACACGCCGCTCAGGATCGGCCAGAGCGCCGACGGCACGATGGCGTTGGAGGACGTCACCCTCGCGCTTCCGGACGGGCGTCGAATCGTGAGCGCCGATGGGCTCGTCCTCCGCCCTGGCGAGAGCACGCTGCTCACGGGTCCGTCAGGGTCGGGGAAATCGACGCTGTTCCGGGCAATTGCGGGAATCTGGCCTCTCGGCGAGGGCGACATCGCCAAGCCGCAGGACGCCAAGATCATGCTGCTCCCGCAGCGGCCATACATCCCGGCCGGCACGCTCCGCGGCGCGCTCAGCTACCCAGCGTCCGAGGATGCGTATTCCGACGAGGACATGGTTTCGGCGCTCGAGGCGGTGCGGCTCGGGCAGTTCGCGGACCGGCTGGACGAGGACGGGGCCTGGAGCCAGACCCTCTCGCAAGGCGAGCAGCAGCGCATCGCGATCGCCCGCGCATTGCTGGCCAAGCCCGATTGGCTGTTCCTGGACGAGGCGACTGCCGCCTTGGACGAGGCGACCGAGGCCCTCGTCTATCGCGTGCTCGCGGTGCGCCTACCTGGCACGACCATCGTGTCCATCGGCCATCGTTCGACGCTGCTCGAGCACCACGATCGCAGAATCGACATGCAGCCGGGGTCGGACAAACTCTTCCGCCCTGGCGACGTCAAACTGGAGACCGCCCCGGCCTGACGCCGGGGCATGGAAGAGGTTCGTCTGACCGGAGGAGCGCTCAGCCGCCTTACAGGGAGCGCTCGAACTTGATCTCGCCGTTCGGCCCCTTGATCACGAGCGAGCCGACGACGGTTTCCCACTTGGCGGAGGTCCGCAGCGCCGTGAGGAACTGCATCTCGCTCGCCATCACGGACTTGTCGCAGTTGCGCTTGGTGAGCGCGAGCGGGCCGACCGCGATCCCCTGCTCGCGCAGCGGATAGGCCGTTGCGGAGAAGCTGTTGCAGCCGCCGAATCCGCGCACCCGGAACTGGTCGTCGAGCGTGAAGCTCGGACGTTCCGTCCCGGTGAACTGCTTGCCGTTCAGGCTGACCGCGATCCAAGACTGGCCGAGCGGGAAGCGTTTCTCTTCCTTCGGTGCCGGCCGCGCGCCCTGCTGCTGGTGCTGCTCCTGGTTCGTCCGCCGACCGAAGCCGGGGGTCTGCGCCAAAGCACCTGTGGCGACCACGAGGCTAAGCGCAGCCATCGCATAGCCAATCGAACGCATGCTCCTCCCCATCCAGACCTCACTCTGAGAAAATTAAAGCCTGCGCTCGGCCGAGACAACTTCGCGCGCTGTCGCGGCCTCTCCGTTGTTCAGTTTCCCAGCCGCCCGAAGAGCCTGTCCGCAAGCGGATTGGCCTGCTCGAAAACGTAGTCGAGAGCCCGCACCGTCACGTCCGAAGCCCCCGCCTGCATCAGCGCCTCCACGAACGGAAAGACCTTCGCGGCGGGACACCGGATCACGACCTCCTGCCCCGCGCCGGACCGACGCAACAGCGTTGCACCGAACCGCCCCGCCAGGCTCTCCGCCATCGCCTCGTCTCCGGCAAGGGCAGCGCGCACTTCTCTTGTGGTTCGCGCAAGCTCCTCGGCGGCAATGCGCGCCAGGACGCGGCTTGCGCTCCGTCGGGCCCGCTCGCTCCAGGGCGCGCCGACCGAGGCCATCAGGTTCGCTTCCGACCGCAGCATCGTGCCGTCCTCGACGACCTTGAGGCCGTTTGCCGCGAGCGTCGCCCCGGTCGTGGTGATATCGACGATGAGGTCTGCGACCCCCGAGGCGGGCGCCGCTTCCGTCGCGCCGAGGCTTTCGACGATGCGGTAATCGGCGATCCCGTGCTCGCCGAAGAAGCGCCGCGTCAGGTTCATGTACTTGGTCGCAACCCGCAGCCGGCGTCCGTGCCGGGAGCGCATGTCTGACGCGACCTCGTCGAGATCGGCCATCGTACGCACGTCGATCCAGGCCTGGGGCACCGCAACGACGACGTTCGCGTGCCCGAAGCCGAGGCCGGTCACGATCTCGACCGCCTCGTCCGCGTTCGGCACGGCCTCACGCAGGAGATCCTCGCCCGTGACGCCGAGATGCGCCGCGCCTGAGGCGAGTTGCGTGACCACCTCCCCCGCGGAGAGGAACAACACTTCGACATCCGGCATGCCGGCGAGGGTGCCGCGATAGTCGCGTGCCCCGCGCGTACGGGTGAGCGGAAGCCCTGCCCGCGCGAAAAAGGCCGAGGCGTTTTCCTGGAGGCGGCCCTTCGAGGGCACGGCCAGGACGAGAGGTCCGTCGCTCACCGCGCGCCTCCGCCGAGGCGGTCGAGCCAGAACGAGCAGCCGACCGCTGGCACGGGTGCGGGAGAGCCGAGTTGCTCCAGCAGCCGATCGTAGCGGCCGCCCCCGATCACGAAGCGCCCGGGCGGCGAGCCCGGCTCGCGCACCTCGAAGATGAAGCCCGTGTAGTAGTCCATGTTGCGCACGAAATCGGCCGCGAAGAGCGCGCCCTGGGCGGCGATCGCGGCCGCCTCCATCTTGGCGAGGCGTTCCTCATAGCGTGCGAGCGCAGGCTCGATGGCCAGCCCCTCCTCCGAGGCGAGGGTGCGGATCGCGCCGGGAGACGCTGCGAGATCGCATTGGATGCCGAGATAGCGTCGGAGCACGTCGCGGCTCGCGTCGGTCAGCCCGGCGGAACGGTTTGCGGCGCGGGATAGGAAGCGCTCCGCGATCTCGCCGGCCGAGCGGCCGCCCACCGCGGAAATGCCCGCAATGGAGATGACGTCCTCCACGAAAGCCTTCGCGGCTCTCGGGTCCTGCCCCTCGATCGCGGCGAGAAGCCCGTCGTAGTCGGACGCCGCCGGCCGGGGCTCTTCGGCCAGCGCCGTCTCGATTCCGCGTCCGGCTGCGAGATGGCGCACGAGACGCCTGCGCACCGGCGCGGGCACAGCGAGCGCGTCGAGCACCGCGTGCAGCAGGCCCATATCGCCCGTCATGATCTCGTAGCCGCGATTGCCGAAAAGCCCGAGCGCCTCCATGGCGTGCCCGAACACCGCGGCATCGGCAGCCGGCGCATCCATGCGCCCGATCGACTCGATGCCGGCCTGGACGAATTCGCTCGGCTCGCCGGCGCGCTGCCGGAAGACGGGTCCGAGATAGCAATACTCGCCAGTCGCCCGCCCCGACCGCACATGGTCCAGGCAGACGGGGATCGTGTGCTCAGGCCGAAGGCAGAACTCGCGCCCCTCCTCGTCCTGGGTGATGAAGAGCCGGCGGCGGATGTTCTCGCCGGACAGTTCCAGGAACAGCCCGGCCGGCTGCAGGATGGAGGTTTCGGCCAGAGCCGCGCCGTTCTTCGTGAACAGTGCGACGAGGTCGTCGTGAGTGGGGAGAGGAGGCGTCATGGTATCGAGGCCGTCCCGATAGCGGAGATCGGCCCCAAGAGCGACGTTTTTCCGCTCCCGCGGTCGCTCGCCCCGTCTTTCAGTACTTGATGGAGGTCCGGAGCCCGAGAACCACGGCGTCCTTCACGAGCCTGTCCGTCGCGGGATTCACGATGCCGCCGCCGGGCCGGCGGATATATTGGAAGTTCGGCTGCACGGTCCAGCCGGGAACGATCTGCGCCTGGTAGGTCACCTCGAGCAGGGCCTCGCTCGTCCGCACGGGCTGGAACGTGTCGGGATTGAAGAAGGCGAGATCGCGATCGTAGTCCCGGACCGCATCCGAGATTCGCGCATAGGCGACCGCGACGCCGATCGTGTCGTCCGGCCGACCTGGGATGAGGCCCTTATAGGTGAGGCCGCCATCGACATAGAAGCTGAGCAGGTTCCGGTCGCCGGGTGCGCCGAGAAGGCGCGCGAACATGCCCAGCCCGCCATCTTCCGTGTCGGGAGCCCGGTAGAGGAGTTGGTCGACAATCAGGTAGCCGCCGGCATTGCCGGGCAGCCGGCGCCCGATGCCGGAGCTTGCCGGATTGGCCAGGAGCAGGGCCGGTGCCTCAGGCGTCGGCTGCGCGAAGCGCAGGTCGTTGAAGCGCCCGAGATGGCCCCAGGCGCCGAGCTTCGCATTGCCCGGCAGCTTCGCGTCGGCGGTTCCGAGGTCGTACTTGTAGCTCAGTTCCGCCATGATCAGCGCGGGGTCGCGCAACCTGAACTCGAGATTGCTCGGGTCGTCGCGTTGCGGGTCGGTGGCGCGCATCCCGGCCGGGGCCCCGTTGAAGACGCCGACCATCGCGGACCAGGTTTCGTCCGCCGAATATTTCACCCGTATGCCGGGTGTCGCGAGCGGATAGGCCGGGCCGCCATTCGGCAGGTCGTTGCCGAGAAGCCCCGGAAAGCCGAACGTGGAGTTGACGAAAAGCCCGGCGTATTCGCTGACGACGAATTCCGTGTCGGCTGCCAGTTGCCCCACGCGGACGGACAGCTTGTCCCCCACGAGCTTCTGCTCGATCCAAAGCTCGTCGAGCCGGGTGGAGGCCAGCGCCTCGATGCTGCTGACCGTCAGCAGATTGCCGATGTAGTTGCTCGACAGCCCGCGCCCGTGGATCTGGAAGAAATTCGTGTGGAAACTCGCGCCCGTCCAGCCGAAGGCACGGTCGAGGTAGATGTCGAGCTGCCCGTCCAGCCGGCCCTGGTAGACCGCCCCCTGCCGCAATCCCCCGGACACGTTGCCGAGGACCTCGCCGATATAGGTGAAGCTGAAGGTGACGCCGCGCTGCGCGAGCGCCGCGCGAACTCCCGCGGGATCGCCGGCCGGCCCGAGGGAACTCTGGATCGACTCGGATGACGCCCCTTCGGAGGGCTGGTCCGACGTTGCCGACTGACCGGGAACGCGGGCACCGCCCGCATCATCCTGCGCTGAAGCCGACCACGCGGCCGACAGAAGCAAGGCGACAGCCGGAACAAGGGCAACCCGGACCTTCATGCCGGCCTCCGCGCGATTGCAGCACGAGTATCGCGGGAGGCTATGGGCGCAAATAGCGGCCGAAGCTGCGGTATGATTATTACGCTAGATTTTCATACCACTGCTCAAGCCAGCGTCAGTCGGCAAGCCGCGGCGGGTCGCGGCGGGATTCCGCCGCGCACCCGTTTCAGATCTGCGGCGGGCGGGGCGTTCCGCTCTGGACCGGCGCAGGGTTGGACGCAGTCGAGCCCGCATCGTCGGACTTCTTCCGGCTACGGCCCTTGATGACCTTCGCGGCCGCTTCGGCAACAACGCCGCCGACGGTGCTCACCGCAACCTGGGCGACTTCGCGGGCGAGATCCTTCGCACCGCCCGCAGCGCCGGTCGCCGCGCCGGCCCCGGAGCTAGCGGCAGCCGCGCCGGTCTCGACGAACTTCGCGCCGGCATTCGCGGCAGCCGCACCGATCTTCGCACCGGCATTCACGAGCGCGTCGGTGGCGTCCTTACCGGTCTCGGATTTCGCGGCCGCCTTGGTCAGCGACTTCGCGACATAGACGAGAAGCTCCGCCACCATCACACGGCCGACATCGGTGTTGAGCGCGCCGACGATCTGGCTGCCCATCGACTTCACGAACTGGCTGACTTCGCCGGTCGGGAGGCTGGGCGCCTCGGGTACGGCCCGCGCGGCACTCTTCGCAACCGAGGATTTGCGGCTGGCCGCAGCCCCGCGCGACGGGCGCTTGGTCGCCGCCGCAACGGGCTCCGCCACGGTCTCGACGGCGGCCTTCGCGACGCGAGCAACCCGCGCGACGGGTGCCTCCGCGGGCTTCGGGCTGCGCGCGCTGCTGCGTGCCGCCGTGCTGGCGTTGGAGCGGCGTGACGTGCTGGGAGACGCGCTCCGCTTCGCGCGGGCGGGAGCGGCCGGCGCTTCGGCCGGAGCCGGCGCGGCCTCGGCGGACTTCTTCGAGCTCGAGCGGGAGCCCCGGGATTTTGCGGCCGTAGCCTTCGTCTCGGTCGTGTTGCTCTCGTTGCTCTCGGCATTTCCATTCGCGGCGGAGGCTGCAGCGGCAGCCTTGCGGCCACGCGCGGGAGCCTTCGTCTCGCCGCTTGTCTTGGTTCTCTTCGCCATGTGGCGGACTCCTGCTCTCAAGCTTGGCCGTTGGTAACAGCGCCCGTTAGGCCAAGGTTCCCAAGCTTTCAAGTATTCAGGACGCAAGAGACTTAATGGTTCCGCTCCGCGAGGATTTTTCGAACCTCTTCCACAAGGTTCTCCTCCGGAATGGAGACCTGAGCGAGGCGTGCTGCGCGGTATTCGGCGTTCGATGCTCCCGCCGCGTCGGCGCGTGCGCGAGCGGCCCCTTCGATGAGATCCTTGATCTGCACTTCGCCGGCAGCCTTCTCGTTCGAGCCCTGGATGACGACGCAGGGCGCACGGCGGCGATCGGCATACTTCATCTGCGCCTTAATGCCGGCGCTGCCTAAGTACAATTCGGCCCGGATATTGGCATTGCGCAGTTCGGACACCATGCGCTGGTAATCGCCAATACGGTCGCGATCCATGACGAGCACGACCACGGGGCCGAGCTGTTCTTCGGCAGTGACGATCGGCGACTTCACGATCTGCAACGCGGAGAGAAGGCGCGAGACTCCGATCGAAAATCCCGTCGCCGGAACCGGCTCGGGACGGAAACGCCCGACGAGTCCATCGTAGCGCCCTCCCCCGGCCACCGAGCCGAAGCGCACTACCTGACCTTCTTCGTTCTTCACCTCGAAGGTAAGTTCCGCCTCGTAGACAGGTCCCGTGTAATATTCGAGCCCGCGAACGACCGAAGGATCGATGATGATGCGGCCGTCATCATAGCCCGATGACTGGACCAGTTCGGCGATGCTGCGCAGCTCGGCGACACCTTCCGCGCCGACATCTGCGCCGACCACGAGATCGGAGAGTTCGCCGAGCGCTGCATCGACAAGCTTCCGGCCGTCGGATGCCGCTTCGCGCGTCGTCCTCGCGGACTCGCCCAGCTTCATCCCGACCTCTACGTAGCGCATCACCTTCTCGGACGCGTCCGCCGAAAGTCCCGCACCTTTCGTGAAATCCCCGCTCTCGTCCTTGCGGCCCTCTCCGAGCAGTTGCCTCACTCCCTCGGGGCCGAGCCGATCGAGCTTGTCGATCGCACGCAGGACCGTGAGCCGCTGCCCGGCCCTGTCGTCCCCGCCGAGGCCGATCGCCTCGAGCACACCGTCCAAGACCTTCCGGTTGTTGACCTTGATGACGTAGTCGCCGCGCTTGATGCCGACGGCTTCGAGCGTGTCGGCCGCCATCATGCAGATCTCGGCATCCGCCGCGACGGACGCCGAACCGACGGTGTCGGCATCGAATTGCATGAACTGCCGGAAGCGGCCCGGGCCGGGCTTCTCGTTCCGGAACACCCAGCCCGCCCGGTAGGTGCGGAAAGGCAGCGTGATGTTCTGCTCGTCGAGCCGCATCGCGACGTGGCGCGCGAGCGGCGCCGTGAGGTCGTAGCGCAGGGAGAGCCATTGCTCGTCGTCGTCCTGGAACGAGAACACGCCCTCGTTCGGCCGGTCGAGATCGGGCAGGAACTTGCCCAGCGCCTCCGTGTATTCGACGAATGGCGTCTCCAGGGCCTCGAACCCGTAGAGTTCGTAGACCTCCCGGATCTTCTCGAGCATCCGGTTCGTGGCGGCGAGATCGGTGGCGGGGCGGTCGGCGAAGCCGCGCGGCAGCCGGGCCTTGAGCCTGTCGGCCTTGGACATGTTGAGCGCTGTCTTGGTTGAGGACTGCGCTTCTCTAGGCCGGGCCGAGCAGTCCGGCAATGTGGCGCCGCGCAGCCTACGATCTACACGAACTCCACCTCCACGTGCTTGTCGCGCCTGGCGACGACGCGAGAGAGGCGGGAAAGATTGTCGGACTCGATCTGCAGCTTGAATTCTTCCGGCAGCCCGGCCGTGCTGATCACGTCGAAGCTCGCGCCGCTGTCCGAGAGGCTGCGCACGGTGCAGTCGATCACCGAGTGTCCCGAATTGAAGGTCACCCGTCCCGCCTTGAACACGCGGCGGCGCTGGTTGGGTGCAGGCGCAGCCTCCGCAGCCTGCCAGGCAACGCAGCGGTTCCGGCCCTCCTCCTTCGCCACATACAGCGCCCCGTCGGCGCGTTTCAGCAATCCATCCAGGTCGGAGACGCTGCGGTCGAGCGAGGCCAGCCCAAAGCTCGCCGTCACGGCGATGTCGCTGAGCGCCGGCGCCGGCAAGCGCTGCTTCGCCAGCCGGCTGCGCAGCTTCTCGGCCACCTTCATGGCCGAGGCCGCGCCGGTATGCGGGAGAAGCACGCCGAATTCCTCGCCGCCGAGCCGCCCCAGGAGGTCCGTCTTGCGCAAGGCGCCGCGGCAGGTCTCGGCCACCAAGGCCAGCACGAGGTCGCCGACGACATGACCGTGCCGGTCGTTGACCGCCTTGAAGTGATCGACGTCCAGCATCAAGCAGCTGATATCCTGCCGGTGGCGGAGCGCGAGCGCGAGCATGCGCCCGCCCTCGTCACGGAAGCCGCGGCGGGACAATGCGCCGGTAAGGGGATCCGTCGTCGCGAGGATCCGCAATTCGAGCTCGTCGATCACGATCCGGGCGAGATCCCTGAGTGCATCGACCTGCTGGGGCGAGAAATCGCGCGGGCGCGTATCCATCGCGCAGATCGTCCCGATGTTCTGGCCGTCTGGGGTGCGCAGCGGCGCACCGGCATAGAAGCGGATCTTCGGGCCGCCAACCACGAGGGGGAATTCCCGGAAACGCGGGTCGGCGAGCGTGTCCGGCACCACGAGCGGGGCGGCGGCCGTGATGGTGACGTCGCAGATCGCCTCGACTCGCGGCGCCTCCTCGACGGGCACTCCCTGGCGCGACTTGAACCATTGCCGGTGACCGTCGAGCAACGCGATGGTCGCGATTGGCACGTCGAACAGCAGCTTCGTGAGCCGCGTGATCCTGTCGAAACTCTCCTCCGCAGGCGTATCGAGCACGTCGTAGCGCTCGAGCGCGGCCATCCGCGCATCCTCATCGCCTCTCGCTGAACCCGGCACTCGAACCCTCGCCGCTTCCTCCTGAGATGGTCGGTAAGGAACGCACGAAGCGCCGGAATGACACCCCACGCAGGCCCGTATGGCTAAGCTTTTCTTACCGTGGCGCGCATCGGCGCGGATTTCCGCGCGGCGCTGGCACTTTGAGGCGCCGGCTGCGATCCCGGCACATTCAGGCCGCTTTGCCGGATCAGGCTGGGACTTCCGATTCAGGAGTTCGCATGAAGCGCATCACACTCGCAGCCGCCATCCTCGGCACGGCCGCCACGGCCGCGATCGCCCAGCCTGCACGCGCACCAGCCGCCAAGCCGCAGACCGCCCAGCCGCAACAGGCGGCGCCGCCGCCGATCTTCCCCTGCCGCACCGAGGCGGAAACCTGCTTCCTGGGTGTGGTGATCGGCTCGCAGGTCGCGGTGATCTACACCAACGTGCAGAAGGCCGAGGGCCTCGATGCGAAGCCCGTCGACCTTCTCGGCCAGGACGGCGCCAAGGTCGATCTGGCGCAGAATGCCGGCCGCGTCGTCATGATCGCGGGAAGCTACGACCCGAAGACCGGCATCAAGGGCGAGTTGGTCGAGGTGGCGAGCCCGCTCGCCTCGCTCGTCGTCAAGGCGCAGCTCGGCGGCGGCGACGCCCCTCCCCCGGCGCCGCAAGCCTCGTCGAAGCGCCGCTGAAACGAAACAAGCCGGGCGCTGCCCGGCTTGTCGAAAGCGGGCCCGGTCATGCCGGGCCCCATCGTCGAGCGCGCGTCAGGCGACCGCGCGGATCACCTTGCCGACCTTGTCGGCGATCTCGCCGATCTGGTCCTCGGTGACGATGAGCGGCGGCGACAGCGCGATCGTGTCGCCCGTCACGCGGAACATCAATCCGTGCTCATGGAAGCCGCGCTCCATGGCCTCGTAACCGCGCTGGCCCACCGCATCCGGCCGCGAGGCGAGATCGATCGCGCCGACGAGGCCGATGGTGCGGATGTCGAGCACGTTCGGCAGGCCCTTCAGCGAGAAGATCGCGTCGGCCCACTTGTCCTCGAGCCCGCGGGCGCGCTCGAAGAGCTTCTCGTCCCGGTACACGTCGAGCGTCGCGAGCGCCGCCGCGCAGGCGAGCGGATGCCCCGAATAGGTGTAGCCGTGGAAGAGCTCGATGACGTGCTCCGGCCCTTTCATGAAGGCCTCGTAGATGCCCTTCCGGACGATCACGCCGGCCATCGGAACGGTCCCCGAGGTCACGCCCTTGGCGAAGGTGATCATGTCCGGCACGACGCCGTAGCGCTCGGCCGCGAAGGCGAAGCCGGTGCGGCCGAAGCCCGTGATGACCTCGTCGAAGATCAGCAGGATGCCGAACTTGTCGCAGATCTGGCGCAGGCGCTTCAGGTAGCCCTTCGGGGGCGGCAAGACGCCCGTGGAGCCGGCCATCGGCTCCACGATCACGGCCGCGATCGTAGAGGCGTCGTGCAGGGCGACGATCCGCTCGAGGTCATCGGCGAGATGCGCGCCCCACTCGGGCTCGCCGCGCGAAAATGCCTGCTCGGAGCGGTTGTAGGTATGCGGCAGGTGGTCGACGCCGGCGAGCATCGAGCCGAAGACCTTGCGGTTCGCCACGATGCCGCCGACGGAGATGCCGCCGAAGCCGACGCCGTGATAGCCGCGCTCGCGGCCGATCAGGCGGCTGCGCTGGCCCTGGCCCTGCGTGTGCCAGTACGCGATCGCGATCTTCAGCGCGGTATCGGCCGCCTCAGAGCCGGAATTGCAGAAAAACACCTGGTCGAGGTCGCCCGGGGCGAGCTCGGCGAGGCGGCTCGCCACCGTGAAGCCCTTCGGATGAGCGAACTGGAAGGCCGGGGCGAAGTCGAGCTCGGCCGCCTGCTTCTGGATCGCCTCGACGATCGGCTCGCGGTTGTGGCCGGCATTGACGCACCACAGGCCGGCCGAGCCGTCCATCACCTGCTTTCCGTCGGTGGTGTAGTAGTACATGTCCTTGGCGCGGGCGACGATCCGCGGCCGTGCCTTGAAGGACCGGTTGGCCGTAAACGGAAGCCACCACGATTCGAGATCGTTGGGGTTCGTCACGTCATTTGCGGCCCTGAGGCCCTGGGCAGGGGACATCGCTTCACCTCTTCCGGAGACGGGGCGACCCTAACAGCTTCCCCGCCCGGGACAATGTCCCGCAGGCATGGCGCGTGCGCAATTCGCGTGCGGATTCAGAGAGTCATGGCTTTCGCCTCCAGCCCTGCCTTCGAAAGGGCGGCCACGACCTCGAGCGTATCGCGATGGGTCATCGCGTGGATGATGCCGGTCGCGGGGTCGAGCCGTACGGACGCGTCCGGATCGAGCTCGCGGATCGCATCCGCCACGGGACCGATGCTCGCCTGATCCCTCACGCCCTCCACGCGCATTTCGATCTCGTGCCGCTCGTCGCTCATTCCGCTGTCTCCCGATCGCCCCGGAGGGGGCCCGAGGAGTGAACGCGCGAGGACCGATTCCGGACCGGACTCGGCCGAAAACCCTTTTCGCCGCACCGTTGCAAAACGGACTCTTTACCGTTCCCCCGGCCGTCGCCGATGAAGGTCAAAGGGCACGATTCGATCGTGATCGGGGGCGGGGTTCGGCGACGGATGGCGGTTAGGGCGGAGCAGGCCGGATGGTCGGTCACGGGTGCGCTCGCCGGCACGCTGGCGGTCGTGTGCGCGGCCGGGCTGGCGCTCCACATGACCGACGCTGCGGAGATCGACGCCGCCAGCCTCGCACTCGGGGCCGCGGCGGCAGCCCTCCTCTGCGTCCTGCTCGTCCACAGGCAGGTGAGGCGGAGCCATCTTCAGCACGAGAAGATCTCGGAGGAGTTCGACGCGCTCGCCCAAGCCTTGATGCGGGTCGAGGCAGGCCTCGCGGCGCTCGACGGCTCGGGCACCAAGGCCAAATCGACCCTGAACGACGTGGCAGGCGACGTGCACTCGCTCAGCCAGGTCGTCCGCAGCCTCGCCGAAGCCCTGGCCACACAGGAGCGCGAGCTCGCCGCGCTGAAGCGCGATGGCGTCCAGCTGAGCTATCGCACGACCCTCCCGCCGCCCGTACCGGCGGCGGTGAGCCCCGAAGCGCCGAGCGTCGTCCCATCTTTCATCCCGGCCCAGGAAGCCGCGCAGGCGGCGCTGTCGGAATCGCTGCGCGAGACGGCAAAGCGCAGGCTTCCGACCGATGGCAGCGCGGCCATCCTCGCTGCCGCCGCGCTCGGCGAAATCGATCTGCACGTGCAGCCGGTCGTGAACCTGCCTCAGCGTCGCGACCGGATCTACGAGGCCTATCCCCTGCTCCGCTCGGCGGAAGCCGAGCCCCTGCTCCCGCGGGAATACATGCCGGTCCTCCTGTCCGCGGGCCGGGTAGCCGATTTCCAGGCGGGCATCGTTGGACGGGCCCTGACCCTCGTGCATAGGCTGGCCGAGGCCGCGATCGACGCCCGCGTGAGCGTCCCGGTGTCCCCGGCCGCACTGGCGCAGGACGCCTTCATGCGCCGGATCGAGGCGCTGCTGGACGAGAACCAGCCGGCGGGCGGACGCCTCGTGGTCGAGATCGAGCAGGCGGCGCTCGACATCGTCGCGCGCTCGGACGCCTTTCCGCGCTTCCGCCAGGCCGGAGTGGGCTTCGCGCTGACCAAGGTCACGGACGAGAACCTCAACCCGCCCGCCCTCGCCCGGCTCGGCATCCGCTATGTCCGGCTGGATGCCGGCCGCATCCTGGCCGGGCTGGAGCGCGACGGTCTCGCAGCCGATATCGTCACCCTCACCGGGGCTCTCAGCCGGGCCGACATCGAGGTGATCGCGGACGAGATCGAGGACGACGGGCTCATCCCGGAGCTTCTCGACATCGGCATTCCTCTCGCGCAGGGCCTCGGCCTCTCGCTGCCGATGCCGGCAGACGCGGTGCTCGAGCAGCCGCGGCGCGGTACACAGAACCCGAAGCCCGTTCCGGCCACGCCTCCCGAAGCACCCAAGCCGGACGGTTCCGGCCCGCCGCAAGGCTCTCTGCGCGACTTCCTGCGACGCGCCGGCTGAATCTGCTGCCCGCGCGTTCGCCGCGCAGTTGACTCCCGCCCTGCCCTTCCCTAGCGCCAGCCCGTGTCCAGCCCAGCAGAACATCGACGCGCCGAGGCGCGAATGGTCGAGTTCGTCTCGCATTTCGAGACGCTCGCCCCCCGCTACGACCTGATCCTCTGCGACATCTGGGGCGTGCTCCACGATGGCCTGAAGGCGTTCCCGGATGCCGGCGTGACGCTGACGCGCTTTCGACAGGGCGGCGGACGCGTGGTGCTCGTCTCCAATGCGCCTCGCCCGGGCGATGCCGTGACCGAGCAACTCGACGGGCTCGGCGTGCCGCGGGCGGCCTATGACGCCATCGTCACCTCCGGAGACGTGACGAGGGCCATCGTCGTCTCGCGCGGGACGGAGAAGCTGCACCACATCGGTCCGGAGCGGGACCTGTCCCTGTTCGAGGGCCTCCCGGCGCGCTTCGCCTCTCTGGAGGAGGCGGATTACGTGGTCTGCACGGGCCTGTTCGACGACGAGGTCGAGACGGTCGCCGATTACGAGGCGACGCTGCGCAGAATGCGGGAGCGCAAGCTCCTGATGGTCTGCGCCAACCCCGATATCGTGGTGGAGCGCGGGCACCACCTCATTCTCTGCGCTGGCGCGCTCGCGGCCGCTTACGAAGCCCTCGGCGGCGAAGCCTATACGGGCGGCAAGCCGCACCAGCCGATCTACGATGCCGCGATCAAGGCCGCGCCCGGGCACAACGGCGGCTCGGAACTCGACCGGACGCGTATCCTTGCGATCGGCGATGCGATCCGCACGGACGTTGCTGGCGCGCGGGGTTTCGGCGTCGACTCGCTCCTCATCGCGCGCGGCATCCATGCGGCGGATGTCGGGTACCAACCCGGACGTGTCGATCGGGAAAAAGCCCTGCCCTGGCTCCAGGCGCAGGATTACCGACCGACGGCGATCGCGCCCGAACTCACCTGGTGATGCTCAGCCGAAGAGCTTGTCGATGGTGCTCTGCTCGACGCCCTCGTCGCCATTCTGCGGGCCCGCGATGATGAGGACGTTTCGGCGGGCTTCCTTGATGATCGCCTCGCGGTCGTAGAACTCGGCCGCCTCGCTCACCTTCACGGCTTTCGCGAATCGCTCGAGCCTGCGCTCGATCGTCGCGAGCGTCTCGACGGCCCGCTCGATGCGCTGTCCGGCGAGGTCCTCGAAGGAACAGGCTTCCATGATCTCCGTCACGCGCTCGGCCACGAAGGCCGGGTAACCCGGCGTGGTCGGCTCGCGCTCGAGCAGCGCTTCGGCAGCGGCCATGATCCTGTCCGCTGCCGCCTTGGTGGCCTCGCGGACGCGCGTCAGGTCGCTGCGAGTCTCCGGAAGGCTCCGACCGGCGACGTCCGCAGCCCTCACGGCGCCGATATCCCGCCTCAGGCGCGTCACGTACTCGGCGACATGAGCGATCTCGCGCGACAGCTGTTCGAGCGTCCGGGGCTCGAGCACGCGCGCGCTGGGCGGATCGCTTTCCGCACCGCCGCGGAGGTCGGCACGCCCGAGCTGGAGTTCGCGTCCGTCACCGAAGCATCGGCGCCGGAGGCTCGACGCTAGCCTCCGCACACTGCCTCGATCTTGTTCTTCAGCGTCTGCGCGTTGAACGGCTTGACGATGTAGTTGCTGGCGCCGGCCCTCTTGGCCGCGATCACGTTCTCGGTCTTCGATTCGGCAGTCACCATGATGAAGGGCGTGGCCTTCAGCCGGTCGTCCGCGCGCACCTGACGCAGCAATTCGTAGCCGGTCATCGGCTCCATGTTCCAGTCGGAGATGACCAGCCCGTAGGTTTTCTGGCGAAGGCGATCGAGGGCCGCCCTGCCGTCGGACGCTTCGTCGACGTCCTCGAACCCGAGCTGCTTCAGCAGGTTACGGATGATCCGCACCATTGTCTGATAGTCGTCGACAACTAGGATCGGAGTGCCGTAATCCAAGCCCATCCTGGCGCCCCATGCGACATTTTCCGCTGTTTGCCCGCGGTTACTGTGAGCATTTAGGGGTTCCTGCGTTGCAGACCCGTTAAGCTGATCTTCGACAGGCGGGCGCTTCCCGACTTGACCCCCGCAGCGCCATCCGACATGGCTCGCCGGTTCCCGACACATGCCGATGACCGTTCCTCACACCAGCCGTGCGCGTGCTCTCGTGGTCTGCCGTGACGGCGACGCCATCCCGCCGGAGTTGCACGGGGCGGTGATCGCGATCGGCAACTTCGATGGGCTTCACCGCGGTCACCAGTCTCTCATTGCGACCGCCGTCGAGGCGGCGCACCGCGAGAGCCGTCCCGCCGCGATCCTGACTTTCGATCCGCACCCGCGCGCCTTCTTCGCTCCGCAGGCGAGCCATTTCCGGCTTACGCCCGAGCCGGTGAAACTGAAGATCCTGGCGCAGCTCGGGGTGGACGTCGCCTTCATCCGGCGCTTCGACGCCACGCTTGCCGGAACCAGCGCGCGCGACTTCGTGCACGACCTCCTCCACCGGCAGCTCGGGGCGTCCGCCCTCGTTATCGGCGGCGACTTCCATTTCGGCCGCGGCCGCGAGGGCACGCCCGCCGTGCTGGTGGAACTCGCGGGCGAGGAAGGCATCGGCGTCACGACAGTCGGTACGGTGAAGGACGACGGCAGCGCGGTTTCGTCCAGCCGCATCCGGGCGGCGCTCGAAGTCGGCGACATCGGAACGGCGAACGAGCTCCTCGGCTATCGCTGGTTCGTGGAGGGCGAGGTCCGGCATGGCGACAAGCGCGGGCGGGTCCTCGGCTACCCGACCGCGAACCTGCGCCTCGACGAGGGCTGCCACTTGGCCCACGGCATCTACGCGGTCCGGGTTGCCGTCGCGCCCGGCGAGGTTCGCGACGGCGTAGCGAGCTTCGGGCGGCGTCCGACCTTCGACAACGGCGCGCCGCTGCTGGAAACCTTCATCTTCGACTTCTCGGGCGACCTCTATGGGCGCAGCCTCGACATCGAGTTCATCGGCCGGATCCGGCCGGAGGAGCGCTTCGAGAGCGCGGAGGCCCTGGTCGAGCAGATGAAGCGCGACGAGGCGCGGGCCCGCGAGATGCTGGCCGCCTCCCGGGAATCGGAGCTCCGGTCCTTCATCGGCTGAGGCTGTCCTTCCTTAACAACCCTTCGGCTGATAGAAGCCCCTCGACTGAAAGGCGGACGACCAGCTCGATGACCTTCATCGGCGTCAACATTCGGCGAATTATCTGCCCGGCGCACGCGTAAAGTCGCGGCGGCCGGGTCGCCTTTTCTCCCCCTTTCCGCCGCCGCGCTGGCGGCCCGCCTCATGGTTTGATGTCGATGAGTGAGCAGAGTGCGAGGACGCCTTCGGCCGTCCGCGACTATTCCGAGACCCTGTTCCTGCCCAAGACGGGCTTCCCGATGCGGGCTGGCCTGCCGCAGCGCGAACCGCTGCTGCTGAAGCGCTGGGAGGAGGCCGGCCTCTACGGCCAGCTCCGCAGCAGGGCAGCCGGACGGCCGCGCTTCGTGCTGCATGACGGCCCACCCTACGCGAACGGCAACATCCATATCGGGCACGCGCTCAACAAGATCCTGAAGGATCTCGTCACGCGCTCGCAGCAGATGCTCGGCTTCGATTCCAACTACGTGCCCGGCTGGGACTGCCACGGCCTCCCGATCGAGTGGAAGATCGAGGAGGAGTACCGCGCCAAGGGCAAGAACAAGGACGAGGTGCCGGTCGTCGATTTCCGGCGCGAATGCCGCGCCTTCGCCGAGAAATGGATCGATATCCAGCGCGGCGAGTTCAAGCGCCTCGGCGTCGAGGGCGACTGGAGCCATCCCTACACGACGATGGCCTTCCCGGCCGAGGCGCAGATCGCGCGCGAGATCATGAGCTTCGCCCGCACGGGACAGCTTTATCGCGGCTCCAAGCCCGTCATGTGGTCCTCCGTCGAGAAGACGGCGCTGGCCGAGGCCGAGGTCGAGTACCACGAGAAGACCTCCCAGCAGATCTGGGTGGCCTTCCCGATCACGCAGACGCTCGACGCCGATCTGGAGGGCGCCTCCGTCCTGATCTGGACGACCACGCCCTGGACCATCCCGGCCAACCGGGCGATCGTGTTCGGGTCGGAGATCTCCTACGGTCTCTACGAGGTCACGGAGGCGGCCGCCGACAACTGGGCGCGGGTCGGGGCGCGCTACGTCATCGCGGACAAGCTCGCGGCCGAGGTGTTCGGCGCGGCGCGTGTGGCTGCGTATTCGCGCGTCAAGGACGTCCTGCCCGTCATGATCGTGCGCTGCGCGCACCCGTTCCGGGGCCTTGTCGGTGCCGGCGGCTACTGGGATTTCGACGTGCCGGTGCTCCCGGCCGACTACGTGACGGACGATGCCGGAACGGGCTTCGTCCACACGGCGCCCGGACACGGCATCGACGATTACGGCACCTTCCTGAAGCACCGGGAGACCTTCGCGGCCTGCGGCACGCCCGAGGTGCCGCACACGGTGAACGAGGATTCCGCCTACTTCCCCAACGTGCCGTTCTTCGCCGGCGAGCGGGTCTATGACAGCAAGGGGAAGGACGGCGGGGCGAACGACGCCGTGATCCGCAAGCTGAGCGAGGTCGGCGCGATGGTCGCGCGCGGGCGGCTGAAGCACCAGTACCCGCATTCCTGGCGCTCGAAGGGGCCCCTCCTCTTCCGCAACACGCCGCAATGGTTCATCGCCATGGACCGCGATCTCGGCGACGGCACGACGCTCCGCTCGCGCGCGCTCGACCAGATCAAGCATCACGTCCGCTGGGTGCCGGCGATCGGCGAGAACCGCATCAACGGCATGATCGAGAATCGGCCGGACTGGGTGGTCTCGCGCCAGCGCGCCTGGGGCGTGCCAATCGCGATCTTCGTCGCCAAGGGCGCCGAGGGCGACAATGCCATCCTCCGGGACGACCGCGTCGACGAGGCGATCGCGGCGGCCTTCGCGGCCGAGGGCGCCGATGCCTGGTTCAAGGAAGGTGCAGCGGAGCGCTTTCTCGCACCGTCCGGCTACGATCCGGGCGCCTTCGAGAAGGTCGACGACATCCTCGACGTCTGGTTCGATTCCGGCTCCACCCACGCCTTCACGCTGGAGGACCCGGAGCATTTCCCCGGCCTCGCCGGCACGCGCCGCAAGGTCGACGGTGGCCGGGACAGCGTTATGTACCTGGAAGGATCGGACCAGCATCGCGGCTGGTTCCATTCCTCGCTGCTCGAATCCTGCGGCACGCGCGGGCGTGCGCCGTTCGACGTCGTCCTCACGCACGGCTTCGTCCTCGACGAGCGCGGGGAGAAGATGTCGAAGTCCCGCGGCAACGTCACGGCTCCGCAAGAGGTGATCGCCTCCTCGGGCGCCGACATCCTGCGCCTCTGGGTGGCGGCCTCCGACTATTCGGACGATCTCCGGATCGGGCCCGAGATCATCAAGACCTTCGCCGAGACCTACCGGAAGCTTCGCAACACGATCCGCTGGATGCTGGGCTCGCTCGCGCATTACCGGGAGGAGGACCGCGTCGCGGTCGCCGAGATGCCGGAGCTGGAGCGCCTCATCCTCCACCGGCTGGCTGAGCTCGATGGCGAGATCCGCAAGGCCTATGCGGATTTCGAGTACAGCCGCGTCGTCGCGCTGCTCTCCGCCTTCATGACGGGCGACCTGTCGGCCTTCTACTTCGACATCCGCAAGGACGCGCTCTACTGCGATCCGATCTCGAGCCCGACCCGCAAGGCCGCGCTCACGGTCATCGACGAGGTGTTCCGCTGCGTGACGGTCTGGATCGCGCCGATCCTCGCCTTCACGGCCGAGGAGGCTTGGCTCGAGCGCTATCCATCCGAGGACGGGTCGGTTCACCTCGAGGTGTTCCCCTCTCCGCCGGCCGAATGGCTCGCGCCCGATCTTGCCCGGAAATGGGCCGGGATCCGCCGCGTCCGCCGCGTCGTCACCGGGGCGCTGGAGATCGAGCGCGCCGCGAAGCGAATCGGTGCGAGCATGGAGGCTTCGCCGCGCATCTACATCGCCGATGGGGACCTCCGGGCCGCACTCGACGGCGTGGACCTCGCCGAGATCTGCATCACGTCCGGCGCGAAGCTGGTCGAGGGCGATGGCCCGGCAGACGCGTTCCGCCTGGAGGACGTCCGGGGCGTTGCCGTCGTGCCGGAGCGCGCCGAGGGCCGCAAATGCGCCCGGTCGTGGAAGATCACGCCGGATGTCGGCCAGGATCCCGACTACCCCGACGTGACGCCGCGCGATGCCGCGGCGCTCCGGGAGTGGGACGCGGCGCACGCGGCCTGACGTGACGATGTCGCCCGCTGCCCGGCTCGGCTATCTCGCCGCGGTCGTCACCTTCGTGGCCGATCAGGTCTCCAAGCTCGGCCTGCTGTTCGTCTACGACCTGCCGATGCGCGAGCCCGTCGCGCTCGGCCCCTTCGTCAACCTGATCGTGGTCTGGAACCGCGGCATCTCGTACGGGCTGCTCCAGCAGGGGACCGATCTCGGGCGCTGGGCGCTGGTCGTGCTGTCGGTCGTAGCCACCATCGGGCTGCTGCTCTGGGTGAATCGGGCGCAGCGGCGGTTCCTCGCCCTCTCGCTCGGGCTCCTGGCCGGAGGGGCGGCCGGGAACGCCGTCGACCGCGCGGCCTACGGGGCCGTGTTCGACTTCGTGCAGCTCCATGCGGCCGGCTATTCCTGGTACGTCTTCAACATCGCCGACGTGGCCATCGTTGCCGGGGTGGTTGGCCTGCTTTATGACTCCCTTGTCTTGGACCGGCGCCGCGCAGGCGCCGTCTGAGGGACGGATGCGGCCAAGCCGTCACATGAAAGCCCCATTGAAGGGCGACGGCACCGACGGGGACGTAGGACCAGGCATGACAGACTTCCGTTTCGCCCGCCTCGGGCTGTTCTGCGCCGCGACGATGGCGCTGGCCTTCGGGTCCACCGCTCACGCTCAGGAAGGCGTGGCGATCAAGAACCTTCTCGGCTCGATGGGAATCATCAGCCCGGAGAAGGACCCGATCCGCTACCGCGAGCGGGCGCCGCTCGTGCTGCCGCCGAAGATGGAGCTGCGCGCTCCCGCCAGCGGCGAGAGCTATGCCTCGAACCCGCAATGGCCGAACGACCCGGACGTCGCCGCGCGAAATCGCCGCGCCGCTGAGCAGCGTCGGCCTGTGACCGAGAGCGAGGTCAGGCGCATGTCGGAGAACAATCCGCGCCTGACGATCGACGAGATTCGCGCCGGCCGCAATCCGAACGGGCCAGGGCCCGGTCGGCACAAGAGCGACCGCGACGGCGTCTGGATGAGCCCGACGGAACTCACTGCCGGGCCGAAATCGGACAACGACCAGGTCGCGAGCGCGACGCCGGTCCGTCGGACGCTCACGGATCCTCCGTCCGTGATGCGGGCCCCGACCGGCGCAGGCCGTGCGGGCGGCGACTTCCAGGGCAAGATCGACCAGCAGGAGCAAGATGCCAATCCGATCAATTGGCTGACCCGCGCCTTCCGGCCGAGCGAAGACGACTAGGCGCACGACTGCGTCCCGGATCGATAACGAATGCACCAGATCATCCGCGGCGCAGGCTTGCGCAGCGACAGCATGACATTGGGTGCGGGGAGCAATGGCGGCCCCGACCTTTCCTGCGCCAGGCTGGATAACGGCCTCGAGATCGTCGTGATCCCAGACCGCCGCGTCCCGGTGGTCACGCATATGGTCTGGTACAAGAACGGCTCGGCGGACGATCCGCTCGGGCAATCGGGTATCGCGCATTTCCTCGAGCACCTGATGTTCAAGGGAACGGAGCGGCACCCGGCCGGCGAGTTCAGCAAGGTGGTTTCGGCCCTCGGCGGGCAGGAGAACGCCTTCACGTCGTTCGACTACACGGCCTATTTCCAGCGCGTGGCCCCGCAGCATCTCCAGCGCATGATGGAGTTCGAGGCGGACCGCATGAGCGGCCTGAACTTCGACGATTCCGTCGTCGCGCCGGAGCGGGACGTCGTTCTCGAGGAGCGGCGGATGCGGGTCGAGACCGATCCCTCGGCACAACTCTCCGAGGCCATGGCGGCCTCGCTGTTCATCCATCATCCCTACGGCATCCCCATCATCGGCTGGATGCACGAGATCGAGACGCTCGATCGCAAGAACGCGCTCGACTACTACCGGCGCTTCTACTCGCCCGACAACGCGATCCTGGTGGTCGCGGGCGATGTCGAGGCCGCCGAGGTGGTGCGGCTCGCGGAAGGCACCTACGGGCGCAATGCCCCGCACGGGGACAGGAGCGCGCGGCGACGCCCTCGCGAACCCGATCCGCGCGCCTCGCGGATCGTCAGCGTCGCCGATCCGAAGGTCGAGCAGGAGACCCTGCACAGGCTCTACCTCGTGCCGTCGACCCGGACGGCGGACGGCCTCGAAGCCCACGCGCTCGAAGTCCTGACCGAACTCCTCGGCGGCGGCCCGACCTCGCATCTCTACCGCACCCTCGTGATGGACGGCGGCCGCGCCGTGAATGCCGGCGCCTGGTACATGGGCTCCGCCATCGACGAGACCCGCTTCGCCGTCTACGCGGTCCCGGCGGAAGGCGTCACGCCGGCCGAACTCGAAGCCGATCTCGATCGCGCGGTCGCGTCCTGCCTCTCCACGGTGTCGGACGAGGCGATCGAGCGGGCCAAGACGCGGCTGATCGCCGAGACCATCTACTCCCTCGACAGCCAGAGCTCGCTCGCCCGTATCTACGGCTCCGCCCTTGCGGTGGGCGAGACGCTGGACGATGTCCGGCGCTGGCCGGAGGATATCCGGGCCGTCACCCGGGAAAAGCTGGCGGAGGTCGCCCAGCGCTATCTGGTCGCCCGCCGCTCCGTCACCGGTTACCTGTTGAAAGAATCGTCATGCTGATCGGGCCGCGCGCCGGACAAGGCGCCTGATGTCGGCTGCCCTCGCACAAGTCGCAGCTTCGCCGGCCGATGTCGGCTCCCTCCTTTCGCCGGGCGGCATCGAGGCCTGGCGGGTCGAGTCGAGCTTCGTTCCCCTGGTCGCGGTCGCCTTCACGTTCGAGGGCGGTGCCGCGCAGGATCCGCCCGGCAAGGGCGGCGCCGCGCAGATGCTGGCGCGCCTGCTCGACGAGGGAGCGGGCCCGTATCGCTCGGACGAGTTCCAGGAGCGCCTCGCCAACCAGGCGATCGAGCTCGGCTTCACGGCCGGCCCCGACGCCGTCGGCGGATCGCTCAAGACGCTCACGGCCAATGCCGACGAGGCGTTCGAGCTGCTGAGGCTGGCGCTGGTCGAGCCCCGCTTCGACGAGGATGCGATCGAGCGCGTCCGCGCCCAGACCATCGCCGGGCTCCGCTACCAGGCGAACGATCCGGGAAATGTCGCCACGAAGCGCTTCTTCGCCGAGGCCTTCCCGGGGCACCCCTACGGATTGCCCGTTTCGGGCACGATCGAGAGCGTTGCCGCAATCACCCGCGAGGATCTCGTATCCCTGCACCGGCGCATCCTGAGCCGCGGCAAGGTCAAGGTCGCGGTCGTCGGCGACATGAAGGCCGACGAGCTCGCGCTGCGTCTCGACCATGTCTTCGGGGGCCTGCCTGAGAAGCCGGACCTCGCGACCGTGCCGGATGTCGCCCTGCAGGGCTGCGGCCGGCGCGTGGTGGTCGATCTGGACGTGCCGCAATCGGTGATCCGTTTCGGCGTGCCCGGAATCTCCTGGCGCGATCCGGACTTCATCCCCGCCTATGTGCTGAACCACGTGCTGGGCGGGGGCGCCTTCACGTCGCGCCTGTTCCAGGAGGTGCGCGAGAAGCGCGGGCTCGCCTACGGGGTCGGGACCTCGCTCGCGAGCTACCGCAGGACCGCGATCACCTGGGGCTACACGGCGACCAAGAACGAGCGCGTGCTCGAATGCCTCGACGTGATCGCGTCCGAGACGCGGCGCCTCAGCCAGGACGGGCCGACCGACGACGAGCTCGCCAAGGCCAAGGACTATCTCACCGGCTCCTATGCGCTCGGCTTCGACACCTCGACCAAGATCGCCCACCAGCTGGTGCAGATCGCCTTCGAGGAGCTCGGCATCACCTATATCCGCCGCCGCAACGAGCTCGTCGCGGCCGTGACGCAGGAGGATGTCCGGCGGGCCGCGGCGCGGACCATCGGCTCGGCAGAGGCCCTCGTCGTGATCGCGGGTCGGCCGGTCGGCCTGTAGGCCGCCCGGTCAGGCGTCCATCTCCAGCACGGTGAAGCTCGCCGCCTCGGCCGGACAGAGCTCGACCGGCTGGCCGAAGCCGATGCGCCCCTCGCGGCCGAGGATCAGCTCCTCGTGCCGCAGGTGGATGACGTTGTTCCCGGGCGCCACCACGAAGGTGCCGTTCGAGGAGTGGTCGATCAGGACCCAGCGGTCGCGGCGACGCTCGATCGTGGCGTGATTGCGGGACGCGGCGGCGCCGGGCAGGATCACGTCGTTCATCGGCTCCCGGCCGAGGGTCACGGCGCTCCGGTCGGACGGGAACACCAGCGATTTCCCGCTGACGAACAGGCGGAGTTCGGTCGGGCGCTCCTGCGGCGGACCCGCCTGGAGGCCCGGAACCGTTGTCGCTCCCTCCAGGTCGTCGCGCCAGAGCACCTCGACCACCTGCAGGCCCTCGGGCTTCCCCTTGATGGCGATCCAGTCGAATGGGCGGGTCGGAAAGCGCAGGTCGGGCGGCAGCAGCGCCTCGCATTCCCCGGCGGTGATGATCTGGCCGCGCTTGGCGAGCTGGACCATGCGGGCTGCGACGTTGACCGTCGTGCCGAAGAAGTCGCCGTTGTTCTCGATGGCCGGGCCGTAATTGAAGCCGATGCGGAGGCCCTGCGGGATCGGTCCCTGCGGGCCCTGGAGCGGACCCTGCGAATCGATCTTGCGCTGCATCTCGACGGCGGCGATCCAGGTCGGCAGCGGCTCGGGAAACACCGCCATGATCTCGTCGCCTATGGTCTTAACGACCATGCCGCCGTGCTGGCTGACCACGTTCGAGATCAGGGACAGGCACATCTCGATCGCGGCGAGCGCCCCCTGGTTCCCGAAGGCCTCGTAGAGCCGCATGCTGCCGGCGATGTCGGCAAACAGGATGCCGACCGGGCGGGGCTGGCGCCCGCTCGGCCCGCCATGCACCCGGAGCCGCGTCGTATCCCTGGCCATGCGCATGTCCGCGCCGGGCCCGCGATAGGCCCTCTCGACCCGAGATTTGTACTCGCGCCGCCGGGCGCGTGAAAGCCCCGGCCCACCCAGCGTCGATCACCAACGCTGGGGGCCGGGGCATTCTCAGCCGATCAGCGGGTCAGCTTCTTGTGCTTGGTCTTGGTGGGCGTGAGCTCGTCGACCCCGAGGCGCCGCTTCTTGTCTTCCTCGTAATCGTGGAAGTTGCCCTCGAACCACTCGACATGGCCGTCGCCCTCGTAGGCGAGCATGTGGGTGGCGATGCGGTCGAGGAACCAGCGATCGTGGCTGATGATCACCGCGCAGCCGGCGTAATCCTCGAGCGCCTCTTCCAGCGCACGCAGCGTCTCGACGTCGAGATCGTTGGTCGGCTCGTCGAGGAGAAGGACGTTGGCGCCGCTCTTCAGGATCTTGGCCAGGTGCACGCGGTTGCGCTCACCGCCCGAGAGCTGGCCGACCTTCTTCTGCTGGTCGGGTCCCTTGAAGTTGAACGCGCCGCAATAGGCACGGGCGTTCATCTCGCGCTTGCCGAGATAGATGATCTCGTTCCCGCCCGAGATTTCCTCGTAGACGGTCTTGTTCGCGTCGAGCGTGTCGCGGGACTGGTCGACATAGCCGAGATGGACCGTGTCGCCGACCTTGATGGTGCCGGAATCGGGCGTCTCCTGCCCGGCGATCATGCGGAACAGCGTCGTCTTGCCGACGCCGTTCGGGCCGATCACGCCGACGATGCCACCCGGCGGCAGCCGGAACGACAGGTCCTTGATCAGCTCCTTCTCGCCGAAGCCCTTCGACAGGCCCGTGAACTCAATCACATTGTTGCCGAGCCGCTCCTTGATCGGAATGACGATCTGGGCGGCGGTCGGCCCACGCTCCTCGGCCTTGGCGACGAGGTCCTCGTACCGCTGGATACGGGCCTTCGACTTGGCCTGGCGGGCCTTCGGCGAGGCGGACACCCATTCGCGCTCGCGCTCGATCGTGCGCTGGCGGCTCTCGTCCTCGCGCTGCTCCTGGGCGAGGCGCTTCTGCTTCTGCACCAGCCAGGACGAGTAGTTGCCCTGGTAGGGAATGCCGCGGCCGCGATCGAGCTCGAGGATCCAGCCCGTGACGTTGTCGAGGAAGTAGCGGTCGTGGGTGACGATCAGGATCGCGCCCGGATAGTTGCGCAGATGCGCCTCGAGCCAGGCGACCGTCTCGGCGTCCAGGTGGTTGGTCGGCTCGTCGAGGAGCAGCAGGTCGGGTTGCGACAGGAGGAGCTGGCACAGGGCCACGCGGCGCTTCTCGCCGCCCGAGAGCTGCTCCACGCCCCAGTCGCCGGGCGGGCAGCTGAGCGCCTCCATGGCCTGGTCGATGCGGGAATCGAGGTCCCAGAGCCCCTTGGTGTCGATCTCGTCCTGGAGCCGCGTCATCTCGTCGGCGGTCTCCTCCGAGTAGTTCATCGCGAGCTCGTTGTAGCGGTCGAGCACCGCCTGCTGCATGGCGACGCCATCCAGCACGTTCTCGCGGACCGTCTTCGTCGGGTCGAGCTGCGGCTCCTGGGCGAGGTAGCCGACGCGGGCGCCCTCGGCCACGAAGCCCTCGCCCTGCCACTCGGTGTCCACGCCCGCCATGATGCGCAGGAGGGTCGACTTACCCGATCCGTTGACGCCGAGGACGCCGATCTTGGCGTCCGGGTAGAAGGAGAGATTGACGTTGTCCAAGACCTTCTTCCCATTCGGGTAGGTCTTGGTGAGCTCTCGCATATGGTAGATGAATTCGCGGGCCATCGGTCCGGTCCGGGTTTCCTGCAATCTCGGGGAATTGCTTCAGCAAGTAACAGCGCAGGCGCCCGCCTTCAAGGCGCGCGCGGTGGGGCGAAGAGCCTTTCCCGGCGCAATCGTTAAGCACTCGTTTACCATAATGGCTCGATAGCTCCGGAGGGGATCGACTCCGGGGCGCATCGAACATGGAACAGGCACTTCGCATCCAACCCGAGGACATGATGGCGCCGGCACCCGTGCCGGAGCGTCCGAAGCTGGAAGCGGTCAGCGAGGGCGTCGAGAAGGTGCTGCGCTTCGCACCCGCCGCGAAGAGCCCCGAGCCGGATCAGGCCCCCGTTTCGGCCAAGGCGATGGGCCCCGTCACGGCGCGCGAATTCGCCACCGCCATCGATTTCGTCCACGAGGCCGCCCAGGCCATCCGGGCCGCCGAGGACCGGACCCGCGAGGCCGAGGCCCGCACGCAGAACCTCGCCCAGCGCGCGGCGGAGGAGCTGAAGAACGCCGAGCTGCGCATCCAGGCGCTCGAGGCCCGCGTCCGCGCCGCCGAGGGCCGCGCCCAGGAGGCGGAGAACCGGGCCAAGGAGGCGGATGCCTGGCTCCGCCAGATCTTCACCACCATCGCCGAGGAGCTGCCGGTCCGCCGGACCGCCTGACCCCTCTCGCTGCGCCGCCCGCGGGCGGCGCGTTGCGTCCACCGGGACGACATGCGAGGTCCGGTGCCGAAACGGCGCCGGGCCTTTTTCTTTGGCCGCCGTCGCGATCGGGTGGGGAGAGAACGGTTGAACGAACGCGTCGAGGCCATCGAGGAGGCGATCGCCGGTCGGCACAGCGTGCGGGCCTTCAAGCCCGACCCGGTGCCCCGCGACCTCGTCGAGCGCATCCTGAACGTCGCCGCCCGCGCCCCGAGCGGCACGAACATGCAGCCCTGGCGCACCTATGTCCTGGCGGGCGAGGCCAGGGAGGCGCTCTCGGCCGCGCTCCTGGCCGAGCATACCGGCCCGAAATCCGATTACTCGGCCGCCGAGTACCGCTACTACCCCGACGAATTCTTCGAGCCTTATCTCGGCCGCCGGCGGAAGATCGGGTTCGGCCTCTACGGCCTCCTCGGCATCGGGCGCGGCGAGACGGAGAAGATGAAGGCCCAGCACGGCCGCAACCTCGTCTTCTTCGACGCGCCGGTCGGCATGATCTTCACCATCGACCGCCGGCTCGAGATCGGCAGCTGGCTCGATTACGGCATGTTCCTGGAGAACATTGCGATCGCGGCCCGCGCGCATGGCCTCGAGACCTGCATGCAGGCGGCCTTCGCGCCCTTCCACAAGGCGATCCGCCGCCACCTCCCGATCCCCGACAACGAGGTCGTCGTCTGCGGCATCTCCCTCGGCTACGAGAACCTCGACGCGCCCGAGAACGCGCTGCGAACGGAGCGCAGCCCCGCCTCGGAATTCGCGACCTTCCTGGGGTGGGAGGGATAGCGGCGCTCCCCGCTCACAGCCGGCGGAAGCCGGCGCGCCGAGGGGCTGGATCCCGGCCTCAGCCGGGATGAGCGGATGGCGGGCACGCGCCGTCCTTCCCCGGCCCGGGGTCTGGTCCATCGGCACTGTCAAAGAACGGTCTCGTTCCACATCGAGGGGAGCGGGACGCCGGTTCTCCGGCCTTCGGTGATGGTGATTTGCGGATTTGCCAGGTCCCTCCCGGCGTCCCGCGACGGTCTTTTCGGCCCCATAGGCACGCGCCCGGTCAGCCGCCCGGACGCCCCGGCTACCGAACCGAGACCCCGGGACCCGTCCTCCCCTCCGCCAGACGCGACCGGTGCGCACGCGGCTCCCTCGCCGGAGGGGAATAAGTCCTATATAGGAATAAATACTAGATTTGTCAACCCGCGTGATCGCCATGCGGGAAGGGTGCTCCATCCCGGAGCGGCAGCCCCTGCCACGACCGGTCGCAGCGGCTCAGGGCAGTCCAACACCGAACCCTTCCGGCTTTGTCAGCCGTTCAGCGCCCTCCTTTAACGGATGTGATTGAACTGGACGGAGAAGAGGGTGGACAATCTCCCAAGCTGTCCGAGTAATGATGTCCGAGCGCTCGTACTATCGTGCAGATGGGGAGCGACGATGGTGACGCGTTCCTTGCAGACGATGCGTCCGTTCCACGAAGGCTCCGTGAGCCGAGCGTACGGGTCGACGCTGACCGACAATCCTTACACACCCGACCGAACAGAACACCGGGCATGGGCCGTCGGGTGGAAGGAAGTCGATCACGCCCTGAAGCAACTCGCCAAGAGTACCCAGGAGACGCACCGCCGCCGCGCCGTTCCGCTGCACGACGCGCACTCGGGCTTGGCAGCAGCATGACCTGAACGCCGGTCCATCTCGACCGTGCGGTTCCGCGTCGCCGTGCTGCGCAACCGAGTCGGGAGGCGTCCATGAAGCTCATCGCCCTCGCCGTGTGGCCGATCGGTGCGGTTGCCTCCCTTGTCGGCCTGGTGGGTTACGACAGGGGAACCTTCGACGGCGACATCGTTCTCGAGCGGGCCGCGTATTGCGAAACCTTCGTGATCAAGACGCGTCCCGCATACGTCATCGCATCGGATGAGGATGGCTGGCTCGTCGCGTTGGCCAAGGCCAACCGGGTCACGGGGCTCCGTCTGAGCAAGGGCGGCCAGAACGTCGGTCTCGAGGACAACATACGGCTCAACATCAATGTCCAGGGTTGGGAGACGAAATGGGAGTTGGCACGCACCCGGTTCGAGAGTGTCTGCGATCCGGGAGCGCCGACACGTGAGTTCCGCCAGGTCGCCAGCGCGAGCCGGATCGGCACTGGAGGCCGGTGAATCGCGAGGCTTCTTCGGCCTGGCAGGCTCCTTCGCGTGACCCGCCCGTCCCGCGGAAAGGCTCGGCCGGAGATCTCGGCAGCTTGGATGATCGCCCGGATCACTCCGGGTTTCGGCGCCGTCTGAGAGACCGCCAGACGGGGAGGCTTTGATGCTACCAGCTTACGAAGGCGAGGCGTCGCCCCCCTCGCTTCTTGCGAACTCGGCCTTTGTCGAAGGCCTTCCCGTTTTCGATCCCGCCGGAACCCTCGTCGGCAGGGTACGGCATGTGCTCATCGACCCGGCGAGCAGCACATGGTGGCTCGACATCGTATGTTGGTCCCGGCTTCATACCCGGAGGTCCATATGCCGCCTCCCGTGCGCAGCCTTGTCGTACGATCCCAAGCGACGGGAATTCCGGACCGCGATACCCGCTGACGCCTGCCACGGGCGTGAGTTCGAATGCGGGGACAGGACGATCTGGCCGGCCCCCTCGCCCCATGGGGACCACTCGCCGCGTTGGGACGAGCCATTCCACTGGTCGGGCTGAGCGAGGGAGTTCCGAAGCCGCCGGCCCGCCCGAGCCCCGAGCCCCGATCTACCCCTTCCGGTGATCTCGGGCCGTCTCCGGTTGGCTTTGCACGACAATCGGTGAGAACTTGGCACGGTGAACCGTCGCCGTGGGGCTCTCATGCCGGAACATCGCGGGGGACCAACGTCGGAGCCGGATGCCGTTCTGGTCGACCTCGCGCTGCAGGGCGGGGGCGCGCACGGCGCCTTTACCTGGGGCGTGCTGGACCGGCTCCTCGACGAGAAGCGGCTGCGCATCGAGGCGATCTCCGGGACCTCGGCGGGAGCGATGAACGCCGCCGTCCTGGCCGACGGCTACGCCGAGGGCGGGCGAGAAGGCGCGCGGACGGCGCTGGAGACCTTCTGGCGGAAAGTCTCCGACGCGGGGCGGTTCAGTCCCCTCCAGCGCAGCCCGCTCGACGTCCTGTTCGGCCGTTGGACGATGGACAACTCCCCGGCCTTCCTCGCCATGGACCTCATGGCGCGCGTCTTCTCGCCATACGACCTCAATCCGAAGGGGTTCAATCCGCTTCGCAAAATCCTGGCCGAGTGCATCTGCTTCGATCGCCTGGCGGAAGGCCCGATCAGGCTGTTCGTCACCGCCACCAACGTGCATACCGGCCAGGGCCGCGTCTTCCGCAACGGCGAGATCACGCCCGATGTGCTCCTGGCGTCCGGCTGCCTCCCCACGCTCTTTCACGCGGTCGAGATCGACGGCGAGCCCTATTGGGACGGCGGCTATTCCGGCAACCCGACCATCACGCCGCTCGTCCGGGAATGCGCCTCGCAGGACACGATCCTGGTGCAGATCAACCCCGTCGAGCGCTCCGGGACGCCGCGCAGCGCGCGCGAGATCGTCAACCGGCTGAACGAGGTGTCCTTCAATGCGGTGCTCCTGAAGGAGCTGCGCATGATCGCGCTGCTGCGCCAGGTCGCCGATCCGGGCGCCGGCGAGGGGGCGATGTGGGCGGCGATGCGCATCCACCGCGTGGCCAGCGATGGGATGGTCGAGCTCGGCTACTCCTCGAAGCTGAACGCCGAGTGGGAGTTCCTCAGCATGCTGCGGGACATGGGGCGCAACGCCGCCGAGGAGTTCCTCGCCAGGCATGGCAGCGACGTCGGCACCCGCTCGACGCTCGACATCGACCGGCTGGTCGAGCTCGTCTGACGCCGTGGGCCTGCTCGGCATCCTGCTCGGCCTCGGTCTTCTCATCCTGCTCGCGTTCCGCGGCTGGAGCGTGCTGCTCCTGGCCCCCGCCGCCGCGCTGATCGCCGCCGCCCTCTCCCGGGAGCCCCTGCTGGCGAGCTGGACGCAGACCTTCATGGGCAGCGCGGCGCGCTTCCTGGCGCAGTTCTTCCCCCTGTTCCTGCTCGGGGCCGTGTTCGGAAAGCTCATGAACGACACGGGCTCGGTGACGGCGATCGCCGACTTCATCACCACCCGCCTGGGGAAGGAGCGGGCCGTCCTCGCGGTCGTGCTGGCGGGTGCGCTGGTGACCTATGGCGGCGTGTCCCTGTTCGTCGCCTTCTTCGTCCTCGTGCCGATGGCGCAGGCGCTGTTCCGCGCCGCGGAGATCCCGCGCCGGCTGATGCCGGCCGCGATCACGCTCGGCACCTCGACCTTCACGATGACCGCGCTGCCCGGGACGCCCGCCATCCAGAACGCGATCCCGATGCCGTTCTTCGGCACGACGCCCTTCGCGGCCCCCGGCCTCGGGCTCATCGCGGCGGCGCTCATGCTCGGGGTGGGCCTGTGGTGGCTGCGCCATGCCGAGGCCCGGGCCCGCCGGAAGGGCGAAGGCTACGGCGCGGGGCCGGAGGTCGACGCGGCCGCGGCCGCCCGCGACGAGAAGCTGCGCGAGCGCGCCACGACCGCGCGCGAGTTCGATCCCGCCGAGATGGAGCACGGAACGCCCAGCCGGGGCGAGCCGGAGCTCGTCCGGGCCGCCCTGCCGCTCCTCGTCGTCGTCGCCGTCAACCTGCTGATGTCGCTCGCGATCCTGCCGCGGCTCGACGTCTCGTTCCTGGCCGAGGAGCGCTGGGGCAGCACCTCCCTCTCCGCGGTGGCGGGGGTCTGGTCCGTGGTCGTCGCGCTCGCGGCCGCGATCCTGGTCCTGGTCATCCTGAACTGGGGGCGCCTGCCGTCCCTCCGCGAGAGCCTGGATGCGGGCGCCAACGCGTCCGTGCTGCCGGCCTTCAGCATCGCGTCCCTGGTCGGCTTCGGAGCCGTGATCGCGGCGCTTCCCGCCTTCGCGCTCGTCCGCGACTGGGTGCTGACGATCGAGGGCGGCCCGCTCGTCTCGCTCGCCGTGGCGACGAACGTGCTCGCGGCGCTGACCGGATCCGCCTCGGGCGGGCTGACCATCGCGCTCGACGCGCTCGGTGAGACCTACATGGATCTCGCCGCGCAGCTCGGCATCGCGCCTGCCCTCCTGCACCGCGTCGCGGTGATCGGCTCGGGCACGCTCGACATCCTGCCGCATAACGGCGCGGTCGTGTCCCTGCTCGCACTCTGCGGCTCGAGCCACCGCGAGAGCTATTTCGACATCGTCATGGTGGGGATCGTCAGCTCGCTGCTGGCCCTTGCGGCCGTGATCCTCCTCGGCTCGCTCTTCGGCGCATTCTGAGGACGCGAGGGCGGGGACGAGCGCCGCCGATGCCGCTCGTCCCGGCGGGAGCCGGGATCCAGGCCGCCCGGCACCGGCTTTCGCCGGTGCGAGCGGGGAGGCTCGGCCCTTAGAGCGGAATGTTGTCGTGCTTCTTCCAGGGCGTCTCGACCTCCTTCTCGCGCAGCATCGCGAGGGCGCGGGCGATGCGCCGGCGGGTCGAGTGGGGCATGATCACCTCGTCGATATAGCCGCGCTCGGCGGCCACGAAGGGTGACAGGAACCGGTCCTCGTATTCCTTGGTCTTGGCCGCGATCCCGTCCGCATCCATGCCGCGGAAGATGATCTCGACGGCGCCCTTCGCGCCCATCACGGCGATCTGCGCGGTCGGCCAGGCATAGTTGATGTCGCCGCCGACATGCTTCGACGCCATGACGTCATAGGCGCCGCCGAAGGCTTTTCGCGTGATGACGGTGACGAGCGGCACGGTAGCTTCGGAATAGGCGAAGAGCAGCTTCGCGCCGTGCTTGATCAGGCCGCCATATTCCTGCGCCGTCCCGGGCAGGAAGCCCGGCACGTCCTCGAAGGTGACGATCGGGATGTTGAAGGCGTCGCAGAAGCGCACGAAGCGCGCGCCCTTGCGGGAGGCATCCGCGTCGAGCACGCCCGCCAGCACCATCGGCTGGTTGGCCACGAAGCCGACCGTGTGGCCCTCGATGCGGCCGAAGCCCGTGATGATGTTCCGGGCGAAGGATTCCTGGATCTCGAAGAAGTCGCCCTCGTCCACGACCTTCAGGATCAGCTCCTTCATGTCGTAGGGCTTGTTCGGATTGTCGGGCACGAGCGTGTCGAGCGAGTTGTCGACCCGGTCCACGTCGTCGAACGAATCCCAGGTGGGCACGCCCTCCTGGTTGCTCGACGGCAGGAAGTCGACGAGCCGCCGCATCTGCAGCAGCGCCTCCACGTCGTTGTCGTAGGCGCCGTCGGCGATCGAGGACTTGGCCGTGTGCACCTTCGCGCCGCCGAGCTCCTCGGCCGTGACGACCTCGTTGGTCACCGTCTTCACGACGTCCGGGCCGGTCACGAACATGTAGGACGTGTCGCGGACCATGAAGATGAAGTCCGTCATGGCCGGCGAATAGACGTCGCCGCCCGCGCAGGGGCCCATGATGAGGGAGATCTGGGGAATCACCCCGGACGCGATGACGTTGCGCTTGAACACCTCGCCATAGCCGCCGAGCGCCGCGACGCCCTCCTGGATGCGCGCGCCGCCGGCATCGAAGAGGCCGATGATCGGCGCCCTCGCCTTCAGGGCCATGTCCTGGATCTTGGTGATCTTGCGGGCATGCGCCTCCGAGAGCGAGCCGCCGAAGACCGTGAAGTCCTTGGAGAAGACGAAGACGGTGCGGCCGTTGATCGTGCCCCAGCCCGTGACGACGCCGTCGCCGGGGATCTTCACGTTGGCCATGCCGAAATCCGTGCAGCCGTGCTGCACGAACATGTCGAACTCCTCGAAGGAGTTGTGGTCGAGGAGCAGCTCAAGACGCTCGCGGGCCGTGAGCTTGCCGCGCCCGTGCTGGGCGTCGATGCGCTTCTCCCCGCCCCCGAGCCGCGCCGCGGCGCGCCGCTCGGCCAAGAGCTCCAGCATCTCCTTCATGCACCTGTCCCGTATCGTTTCCCCCGCCGCCCTAGCATGTTGCAGAGCCGCGACAAACGGCCCTGGGCGCGGACGGGCACCATCGGGCAGGTGCTTCAGCGCACATCCGTCCGGCGCCGAATGGTCTTGGGTGGTGGTGGCCGAACATGGCCCCGACAGGACGGAGGAGGCACAGATGCCCTTCCTGCACACGTCCATCTCACGCCACGGCGCAATCCGCGCCGAAATGCGCGAGCTCCGAGTCGGGAAAGCAGTCCCCTACCCGGCGGCCTTCCTCGGCCTCTTGGCTGCAAGCTGCACGGCTTCGGCGATCATGACGCTGTTTGCCGCCTGACAGAACTGCGCGTGGGGTTTTGCCACGCGCCCGGTGTGCGGTTGCACACTTCCATGTTGCGCCGCACACCCCATTTCAGCTCGGCTTGGCTGGGGCCAAGGCGAGCAAAACGGAAATGGATCAGAACAACAAGGCTGCGCGCCGACGGCGCAAGGCTCTCGTACGTGGGTTGGAACGACGTCAGGTGCCGTTCGTGCGGCTGGGACTGGCCGTCGTGGCGGCCGTGAGCGCCGCCTCCGCCATCGCTTCGATGTCCACCATGTGAGCCCGCGCCGGGCCGGTTCTAGCCGGCCCGGGCCAGGGCCAGAAATCGCGAGGCGGCGCGAAACTCCGCCTCGCGCCGGCTCCGCCGCTCGGCGGCCTCGTAATCCTCGCCCCAGCGGCTCTCCTGGAAGAACTCATCCGCGTGTGCGGCGCGCCACGCCTCCTCGACAGAGAGGCGGCCGGCGGCATGCATGAGGGCGATCAGCACCGAACCGGTCAGCGTGGTCATCACGTGCAGGGCCGCGAGCGCGAAGGGCGACGATTCGCGGGCGAGTTCGGCCCGGATCGCCGAGAGCGCTGCCTCGGGCTGCTCGACGAACATCACGCCCTCGCTCAGCACGAAATGGGCGCCGAGCTCGTCATGCGCCCAGGCATGGACCGGGTCCCAGGCGGCCGCCTGCTCCGCGACCAGCTTCTCCGGCTCCGCCGCGCGATAGACGACGAGGTCGGACCCGGCATAGCGCACGAGATCCGCCCGAACCTCCTCGGCGCGCGGCGCGACCCCGTCGATGGTCGAGTTCGCCAGCCGCGTCAGCGGCATCGTGGTGGGGTCGACGCTGTCGCCCTGGGCATCCCATTCGGCCGCGACCGCCTCCGCGAGCGGCCGGGTCGGGAGCGCGAGCGGCGCACGGCCCGGCGTGCGCGCCTTCCGGCCGTCCAGCGTCAGGGCGAAGCCGCCCTCCCCCGCCTCGAAGCCGGCCTGCTTGTAGAAGCGCTTCGTGGCGCCCGCTCCATTCTCCGCCATGTCAGGCCGCCTTCGCCCGCGCGGGCAGGAGATCCTCCACGGCCCCGAAGCCGTCGATGATCGCCTCGGCGCCGGCTTCCTCCAGGGCCGCCACCGGATGGTAGCCCCAGGAGACGCCGATCGGCCGCACCCCCGCCGCCCTCGCCATCGCCATGTCGAAGGAGGTGTCCCCGAGCATGGTGGTCGCCTCAGGGCCGATCCCCGTCTCGGCCATGGCCTGGAGGATCATGCCCGGATCGGGCTTCGAGGGCGCGTCGTCCGCCGTCTGGATCGTCGTGAAGAACGAGCGCCAGCCATGCCGCTCGAGAAGATGCGCAACCCCGCGCCGGGACTTGCCGGTCGCGATGCCGAGGAGAAGGTCGTCCCGGGCGGCGAGGCGGCCGATCACCTCCTCCACCTCGGGAAAGAGCGGCTCGACCGTCGCCGGGTCCGCCCGCAGCCGCGCGAAGGCGGCCTTGTAGCCTTCCGCGAGAGCCTCGATCGGGCCGGTCGGGCCGACCAGCGCCGTGAAGGCTTCCGCCAGCGACAGACCGACGATCGAGAGCGAACGCTCGCGGCTCGGCGCCTCGAGCCCGCAGGCCGCGAAGGCGTCGCGCTGGGCGGCGACGATGAGGTTCTGGCTGTCGACGAGCGTGCCGTCGACATCGAGGATCAGGAGTTGCATGGAGCGTGTCATGTAGCGTCCGCCGGCCGCGAAGGCGAGGCGGTGCAGCCAGACGCCGCTCCGACGCTACCGGAGCGGCGGCGCGTAGAGGATGCCGCCCATGCTCCAGAGCTGGTTCAGGCCGCGCGGGATCCCGAGCTTCGACTCGGAGCCGAGATTCCTCTCGAACAGCTCCGCGTAATTTCCGGAGGCCTGGACGGCCTGGAGCGCCCACCCGCTGCCGAGGCCGAGCAGCTCGCCGAAGCCGCCCTCCAGCCCGGCGAAGCGGCGGACGTCGGGCTTTGCCGAGCTCTTCGCATCGGCCGCGTTGGCGGACGTGATCCCGAGTTCCTCGGCGTTCACGAGTGCGAAGTTCACCCACTTCACGACGTTGGACCAGGGGACGTCATCGGCGCGCGTGGCCGGCCCGAGCGGCTCCTTCGAGATGACGTCTGGCAGGACGATCGCGTCCGCCGGGCGGCTGAGGCTCAGGCGCTCCGCGAACAGGGCCGATTGGTCGCGCGTGAGCACGTTGCACTCCCCGCGGTCGAAGGCCCGGAGGGCGTCGGCGCCGCTCTGGAACAGCCGCTCCTCATAGGTGATCGAGTTGGCGCGGAAGAAATCGGCGAGGTTGAGCTGCGTTGTCGTCCCGGCCTGCACGCAGACCTTTGCCTTGTCGAGCTCGAGCGCCGAGGTGACGTTGAGGTTGCGCGGCACCAGAAAGCCCTGGCCGTCATGGTAGGTGATGCCCGCGAAGGTGAGGCCGAGCCCTGCCTCCCTCTCCAGCGTCCAGGTCGAGTTGCGCGACAGGAGGTCGACCCGGCCCGCCTTCAGGGCCTCGAACCGGTTCGCGGCCGAGAGCGGCACGAAGGACACTTTCGTCCGATCATCGAAGATGGCGCCCGCGACGGCGCGGCAGAAATCGACATCGAAGCCGGACCATTGCCCGTCCGGCTTCTGCTCCGAGAAGCCGGGTAGCCCCTCGCTCACGCCGCAAAGCAGCTGGCCACGCTGCTTCACCTGCTCCAGCGTCCCGGCCGAAGCCGCGCCCGCTCCGAGGACAGCCGCCACCGCGACCGCGATCGCCTGCCCCAATCGGGAGATGAGCGTCTTCGACATGATCGGACGGGCTCCTCGCTCCCGGGTTGGTAGGACAGGCATCAGAGGCTCGCCGCGTGGCGGACGATCACCTTCGTGCCGACCGGCACGCGCTCGTAGAGGTCGATGATGTCGCCGTTCGCCAGCCGGAAGCAGCCGGACGAGATGGCGGTACCGATCGTTTCGGGCTGGTTGGTGCCGTGGATGCGGAACACCGTCGAGCCGAGATAGAGCGCCCGCGCGCCCATGGGATTGCCCGGGCCGCCGGCCATGAACCGGGGAAGGTAGGGCTGCCGCGCGATCATCTCCGGCGGCGGCCGCCAGTCCGGCCATTCGGCCTTGCGCGTGACCTTCACGAGGCCGGACCACTGGAAACCCTCGCGGCCGACCCCGATCCCATAGCGAAGCGCGCGGTTGTTCCCCTGGACCACGTAGAGAAAGCGCTCGGAGGTGTGCACCACCACCGTCCCGGGCGCCTCGCTGGAGCGGAAGAAGACCGCCTGCTTGGCGAATGGGCCCTCGGCGATGACCGTCTCCTCACCGGAGACGCGTCCAGGCTCGTCGGGGACATCGGCCAGGTTCGGTTCGGGCTGCCTTCCGGGCTGCGCCCCCGCCGGCACGGCGAGGCCCGCGAGAAGGACGAGCGCAGTGCCGGCGACCCAATTCCGGATGAGGGCTGGCTTCCTTCGCAGGACATCGAGTTCGTCGGGCTGCATGGCCAACTCCACGCTTCCTCGGATCAGGCGCATCGGGCGTAGACGAAGGTGCCGTAACGTCGGCTGACGTCCGGCTCGACGAAGCGCATGAGCACCAATCCGCTGCTCGCGGACAGGATCTCGCGGTCGTCCGGCGCGCCAGGGGGGGCCTCGAAGCCGAGATAGGTCTTGCCGCCCGCGCCGCCCTTCAGCTTGAGCTCATAGAGCTTCGGGTCGTCCGCGACGTGCATCATGACGCCGTCGGTCGGCCCCTTCGCGATCACGTAGGGGCTCTTGCATTCCGCACGGGCCTGGGCCTCGGTTCGCCGGCGATCCTTCTCGTTGTGGAAGGACGCGACGCCCCACCTGCCCACGAGCTGCTCGCGCGCCATGGACGTCGGCCCGGATGCCACCGCGGCGGCCGGGGTGAGAGCGGCTTCGCGCGTCCCGGTCGAGCAGGCCGCCAGCGCCAGGGGCGCCGCGACGAGAAGGCTGCGCCCGAGCAGGCGGGCGCCGGGTTGCGGTTCGAAGGGGCTCATTGCATCGGGTCCTCCCTGCGGAACGTCTGCTGCGGACGTTTCCTTGTCATGTCGTCGAGCGCTCCGGACGTGTCGCCGCAGAAGCCGGCCGAGGGACAAGCTGTCGGCCGGGGCGATCTGCGTCTCCCGCCTACTCCTCCGGCGATTCCTCGATCGGGTCGTAGCGCGAGGCGTCCAGGCCGAGCAGGTTGAAGCTCTGCTGCATGTGGGCCGGAAGCGGGGCCGTGACGTCGATCGGCTTGCCGGTTCGCGGGTGGGGGATGACGATGCGGCGGGCCAGGAGGTGCAGGCGGTTCTGGATGCCGCCGGGGAACTCGTAATTCTCGACGTTGAAGTATTTCGGGTCGCCGATGATCGGGTGCCCGATATGGGCGGCATGCGCGCGCAACTGATGCGTGCGGCCGGTCACGGGCTTCATGGAGAGCCAGGCAAGCTTCTGCCCCGCCTGGTCGACCATCGCGTAGTAAGTGAGTGCGTGGCTCGCCCCGTCCGCGCCGTGCTTGGAGACCGCCATGCGGCTGTCCCCGTCCTCGACCTCCTCGCGCGCGAGATAGGTCGAGATGCGGCCCTGGCGCGTCCGCGGAATTCCGGCGACGAGCGCCCAGTAGATCTTCCGCGTCGCTCGGGAGCGGAACGACTTCGCGAGCGCCGTCGCGGCGAAGCGGGTCTTGGCGATGACGAGGCAGCCGGCCGTGTCCTTGTCGAGCCGGTGTACGAGCCGCGGCTTCTGGCCCTGCCTGTCGCGCAGCGCCTCCAGCATGCCGTCGACATGCCGCTTGGTGCCGGAGCCACCCTGGACGGCGAGACCCGACGGCTTGTTGATGATGAGGACGTCGTCGTCCTCGTAGAGCGCGTTCTGCCGGAAGAAGAGCGCGTCCTTCGATTCCTCCCCCGGGACTCTGCTGGAGGGCGGCTTCTGCTCGAGCTTCAGGGGCGGGATGCGGACCTGCTGCCCGGCCTCCAGCCGATCGTTCGGCTTGGCGCGCTTGCCGTCGATCCGGAGCTCGCCCTTCCTGACGATGCGCTGGATATGGGCAAAGGACAGGTCCGGGAACCGAGCCGTGAGGAAACGGTCCACCCGCATCCCGGTCTCGTCCGGCTCGACCGTGACGGTCTGGACGCCGACGGCAGGCGCGGCATCGGCCTGCTTGGGCTCGGGCCGCAGCTTGGGCTCGGGCCTCGGCTTGGGCGCGGCAGCCTTGCTGGGAGAGGCCGCCGCCTGCTCGTCCGCGCGATTCTGCGGCGGCCGCTTCGGCGCGCCGGCGCGCGTCGATGCAGGGCGGGGGCGGCCCTCCATGCGCGGCTCGGTCGGCCGCCCTGCGCCGCGGCCGGCGCCTGGACGCGGCCGGCCGGCCCTGCCGCGGGCTTCGCCGCCTAGTCTTGGTCCCTTCATGGCTCCTCCGTACCATCGGCGGGGTCCAGGGGCCATGGCCACCGCTCACCCCAGGGCGCGAATACTTGCGAGCCCGATCGCGAGCGCCCCGATCGAGAGGACGACGGAGCCGAGCACGTAGGCGGCGGCCGTCGCGGCGTCGCCGCGCTCCCACAACAGCGCCGCGTCCAGCGAGAAGGCCGAGAAGGTCGTGAAGCCGCCGAGGATGCCGGTCATGAGGAAGAGACGGAACGACTGGCTCCAGGCCACCTCCGCCCTGAAGGCGAGCCAGCCCGCGAGCAGCCCCATGATCAGCGAGCCGACGACGTTCACGGTCAGCGTTCCCCAGGGGAAGGCCGTCCCGCACAATCTCGCGCAGCCGAGATTGACGCCATGGCGAAGGACCCCGCCGATGCCGGCGCCGAGGAAAACGAGAAGGGTAGCCTGCATGCCGGAGAGCTATCCCGCCGCGGCGACAAGATGAAGCTGTGCTTTGTACTGCCCGGGCGACCGGCGGGCGCCGGCGAGCATTGAAGGCGGTGCCTCGACGGCGCTAGTGTTCCGGCAGGGATGGATGGGCACGATGACAGAGGCGAAGGAAGCGGATCCACGCCGGGCGCACCACGACATGGGCGGCCTGAGCAAGTATCTCTGCGAGACCGTCGACATCGAGCCGCACGCTCTGACGGATCTCGACAAGCAGACCGATGCCCTCCGGCAGCTGCTGTCCCTGAAGGGCCTGATGACCGTCGACGAGCTTCGCCGGGGGATCGAGGAGATCCCGCCGGACGACTACGACCGCCTGAGCTACTACCAGCGCTGGATCCGCTCGATGACGGCGAACCTCCTGCGCAAGGGCGTCGTGAGCGAAGCGGAGCTGCGCGCGCGCCTGGAGGCGGGCTCGTGACGAGCTTCGCGCCCGGCACCCGCGTTCGGGTGAAGGATGCCTGGCCGGAGGCGGGCGGCCCGGTCCATATCCGCACGCCGCATTACGTCCGCGGCGAGGTGGGGACGATCGTGCGGCATCTCGGGGATTTTCCCAATCCCGAGGACATCGCCTTTGCCCGCCCGGCTCCGGACCGGGGGCTCTACCACGTCAGCTTTCCCCTCAAGCAGCTCTGGCCCGATGCGAGCGGGGACGAGCTCGTGATCGAAATCTACGACCATTGGCTGGAGGCCACCGCATGAACGTGCTCGAAGCGGAAAGCGGCGCCCTTTTCACCGCGCTCTCCGGCCTCCTCTACGAGAAGGGGTTCCTGACCCCGGCGGAGCTCTCCGAGCGAGTTGCCGTCACGGAGCGGGCGTCCCCCGCGCAAGGCGCCCGGATGGTGGCCAAGGCCTGGACGGACCCGGGATACCGCGAGCTCATGCTTCGCGACGGCACGGCGGCCGCGGAAGCCACCGGCGCCTTCATGCGCGGCTCCCCTCCCCTCGGGGTCCTCGCCAACGAGCCCGGCCTGCACCACCTCGTCGTGTGCACGCTCTGCTCCTGCTACCCGCGCGCCGTGCTCGGCTACCCGCCCTTCTGGTTCAAATCCGCCACCTACCGCGCCCGCGCCGTCCGCGACCCGCGCGGCGTGCTTGCGGAATGGGGCACGGTGCTCCCGGACGACACCAGGCTGCGCGTCGTCGATTCGACCGCAGATTACCGCTGGATGGTCCTCCCGATGCGTCCGGAAGGGACGGATGGCTGGAGCGAGGAGCAGCTTGCCGCCCTCGTGTCCGAGGGCGACATGATCGGCGTGACCGTGCCGTCGCCGAACCGCGAGCGTGGCCGGGCCAGCATTCCGCGCCGCGGGAGCTGAGGCCGGCTCCTACCCGCCGCTTCGCGCCGCGGACGCAGCCTCGAGCCGCCGCGGCGTACCGTAGGCCTTCATGGCCATGGCGAGGTCGATCGCCCTCCGGCCTTCCGCGTCGGTGAGGTCGGGATCTGCACCCCGCTCCAGCAGCAGGTCGACGATGCCGGTGCGATCGAACATCGCCGCCACCATCAGGGCCGTGCGCCCGCCCGGCGCGCAGGCATTCACGTCCGCTCCCCCATCCAGCAGGGCCGCCACGACCTGCTCGGCGCCCTTGAACGAGGCAGCCGCGAGCGCCGTCTGGCCGCGATCGTTGTAGCGATCCGGATCCGCCCCGCGGGCCAGCAGCATGGCCGCCGTCGCATGGTGGCCGTGATAGCTCGCCAGGATCAGGAGCGTGTCGCCCTTGTCGTTGGTCAGGTTCGGCGGCACGCCCTGCGCCACCAGATCCTCAAGCTCGGCCGTATGGCCGCCGCGTGCGAGGTCGAAGCATCGGCCGGCAAAGGCGATGGTCCCGGCATCGAGGACGGGCCGGGTCGGATCTGGGTCGCTGGTCATCTGGTCTTCATGCGGTGCTTCGGTCAGCGCGCGGGAGCGGGCGTCGCCTGTCCCCCGGAGCCTTGCTGGCTCCACTGATACATCTGCCCGCAGGTGAGAAGCTCCACGTAGCTGGGCATCCCCCCGATGGTCACGTTCGCCAGGCAGGTCCGTCGCACGCTCGCCGGGAAGGTGGCCCAGACCCGCTTCAGTTCATCACGCGCCGCCCGCTCGTCCCGCTCGCAGGATTGGGGAGTCCCGATCATGTCGGGGACGTGGATGCTGCACGCCTTCTTGATATCGAAGTTCGGCACCTGCACTCGAGCCGCGCCCATCAACGCCACGGAGCCGGCGACAACAAGCCAGGTGAGCTTGCTCATGGGTTCCTCCAGCAGATCCCCTGTCGCGGAAAGGTCGGCCGGTCGCTTTGGTTCCGCTCAGGCGCCGCGGCCCCTCCGCAATTGCCGCCAATGGGCGAGGCGCTCGCCGATCTGGGCCTCGAGTCCGCGACCGGTCGGCTCGTAGAAGGTCTGCCGTCCGAGCTTATCGGGCCAGTAATCCTGCCCCGAGAACGCGTCCGGCTCGTCATGATCGTAGCGGTAGCCGGAGCCGTAGCCCTCGCGCTTCATGAGCTTCGTCGGCGCGTTCAGGATCGTCTTGGGCGGCATCAGCGAGCCGTGCTCCTTGGCGACACGGGTCGCGGCCTTGTAGGCGACGTAGAGGGCGTTCGATTTCGGCGCGGTCGCCAGGTAGACGGCGGCCTGCGCCAGCGCGAGTTCGCCCTCCGGCGAGCCGAGGAAGTCGAATGCATCCTTGGCGGCGTTCGCCACCACGAGCGCCTGCGGGTCAGCCATGCCGATATCCTCGACCGCCGCACGGACCAGCCGGCGCGCGATGAAGAGCCGGTCCTCGCCGGCATCCAGCATGCGGGCCAGATAGTAGAGCGCGGCGTCCGGATCGGAGCCGCGGATCGTCTTATGCAAGGCGGAGATGAGGTTGTAGTGGCCCTCCTGCCCCTTGTCGTAGATGGGCGCCCGCCGCTGCACGATCTCCTGGAGCTGCGCGGAATCGAAGATCTCGCCGGGCTTCGCCGAACGCCAGACCTCCTCGGCGAGCGTCAGGGCGGCGCGGCCGTCCCCGTCCGCCATGCGGGCGAGCGAGGCCCGGCCCTCCTCGTCGAGCGGAAGCGGCTTGTCCTCAATCTCCTCGGCACGGGCGAGGAGGAGTGCGATGGCCTCCTCGTCCAGGGCCCGGAAGATCATCACCCGGGCCCGGGAGAGAAGCGCCGCATTGAGCTCGAAGGACGGGTTCTCGGTCGTCGCGCCGACCAGCGTAACCGTCCCGTCCTCCATCACGGGCAGGAAGGCATCGAGCTGGGCGCGGTTGAAGCGGTGGATCTCGTCGACGAAGAGCAGGGTCCCCTGCCCCATGGCCCGTCTCGCGCGCGCCGCCTCGAAGATCTTCTTCAGATCCGCGACCCCGGAGAAGATCGCCGAGATCTGCTCGAAATGGAGCTTCGTCTCTCCGGCCAGCAGGCGGGCGACGGTCGTCTTCCCGGTGCCGGGCGGGCCCCAGAACACGAGGGAGCCCAGGGAGCCGGACTGGATCAGCCGGCTCAGCGCCCCGTCGGGGCCGACGAGGTGGTCCTGGCCGACCACCTCCGAGAGGTGCCGCGGCCGCATGCGGTCGGCGAGGGGCCGCGGCGCATCCTGGTCGAGGCGGGCGGCGGCGAAGAGATCGGACATGCACCCAATGTCTGCCTCGCCGGCCGGAGTGCAAGCCTCACGCTGGCCGCACGGCGCTCTGCCTGAGCCCGCGCCATTGCAGCCCGGCATACATGGCGGCGACGGCCGCCTGGGCCAGGATGAACACGGTCCCGGCGCGGGTCGGCTGCACGAGGCCTCCATAGGCGACGGCGAGAGACTCCGCCGCCCAGAGGAGGTTGAAGCCGATCACCGCCCGGACGATCGCGCCCGGAACGACGGGCCGAAGCGCCAGGACACCCAGAAGCACCGCGAAGGCACCGAGCGCGAGCCCCGCCCCGAGCAGGAGCCCGAAGGGCAGGCCGAAGGAGCGGGTGAGCAGGCCGGACGCGACGAGAAGAAAGATCGAAAACCCTGCATTCGTGGTCGCGTTCGAGAGCAGGCCCTGGCGGAGATAGGAAGCGGGAACGAGCAGCATGGTCGTCTCCTTTGCTGATGGGCGGCGCGGAGGGGCGCCGTTCGGCCGGAGGGAATTAGGCGATGGCGACCCCGGGACGCGCCGCGCCCCGAAGGCCCGCGACCTGCGCGGCTGCGAGCGCCGCCACCGCAAGCGCCTGGGCCGCCACGAACGCGATGCCGAACCCGTTGGGCTCGATCCAGCCGCTGGCCAGAAGCGCGAAGCTGTCGATCGCCCACAGGGCGTTCACGACGACGATCGCGCGCACGGCCGGGCGGGACGGCGCCTCCGAGCGGGCGGCGAGCCCGACCATCACGGCGAAGGGCAGGAGCAAGATCCCGGCCCAGCGCAGAAGCGGCTCCGGCAGGGACAGCAGGCCGGACAAGGGGCCGGCCCCGGCCGCCATGAGGAGGCCGGTCGCGCCGCTGGCGACGGCATCGGCGATCAGCGCGTAGCGCAGGACTGCGTTCGGGCGAGAGGTCATTCGGAAGCTCCTTCGTTTCAGCGGAGCCAGGATCGGCGGCCCGAGGCGGCCCGTCGATTAAGCCGGAGGTAATCGTCTGCGGGGTGTGGCTGGGCTAGGCTTGCCCATGGCCTCCACCAGACCCATCGGCGACCATCTGCGGACATGGCGGCAGCGCCGCCGCATGAGCCAGCTCGACCTCGCCCTCGAGGCGGAGGTCTCGCAGAAGCATCTCAGCTTCGTCGAAAGCGGCCGCTCCGCGCCGAGCCGCGACATGGTGCTCCGTCTCGCCGAGCGGCTTTCGGTGCCCCTCCGGGAGCAGAACCTCATGCTGCTTTCCGCCGGCTACGCCCCGAGCTATCCCGAGCGCAGCCTGGAGGATCCGGCGCTGAAGACCGCGCGCGAGGTGGTCGAGATGATCCTCAAGGGCCACGAACCCTATCCGGCCCTCGCGATCGACCGGCACTGGCGCATGGTCGCCGCCAATGCGGCGGTCGCGCCGCTTCTCGCCGGCGTGACCGAGAGCTCGCTGCTCCGGCCGCCCGTGAACGTCCTGCGCCTCAGCCTTCATCCGGGCGGGCTCGCCCCCGCCATCGTCAACCTCGCCGAGTGGCGGGAGCATCTCCTTCACCGGCTTCGCGAGCAGGTCGCGGCGACCGGCGACCCCGTGCTCATCCGGCTCCTGAACGAGCTCTCGGGCTTCCCGGCTCCCGAACCCGGCCCTCCCGCCGCCGAGAGCCGCGACTATGCAGGCCTGGCGGTGCCGCTGCGGATCCGCTCGCCGGCGGGCACGCTGTCCTTCATCTCCTGCACGACGGTGTTCGGCACGCCCCTGGACGTGACGCTTTCGGAGCTGGCGCTCGAAACCTTCTTCCCGGCCGATCCGGAGACGGCCGCGGCCTTGCGCGCCGCCTAGACCGCAACGCGAGCGGACGGTTTCGGCTTCGCCGAGAATCCGCTATGGAGCAGCCGCGGTCGCCGGTGTAGCACAGCGGTAGTGCAGCGGTTTTGTAAACCGAAGGTCGGGGGTTCGATCCCCTCCGCCGGCACCGCGTTTCGTTCGTAACATCAGATACTCAGGATGAGATCTGGTAGGCCCGAAAGCCTGCCTGCCCGCCGCGCAGCGCGATCGAATTCGAGCTCGAATTCGGTCCGCTAAGGGTGGTTTGCGGACGCTGATCGGTCCGTCATGATCGGCCGTATGGACGAGGCTTTCGCCACCGCTTTCACTCCGTTGATCGGCCTACCCTGTTGGCGTGTCGAACGCGGGCAAGGGAGCATACTGTCGTTCGAGTTCGGATCACCTCGCCTTCTCGTGCGTGAGCCATTCGTCCCGACTTCATCGCTACCCAGAGTGTGCCAGTTTGCGGCGCGGCGGGTCGTCAGACCCATCGGAGAGTGGAACCTCTTCGTCTTCTGCTGCCATTGGCGCGTCACCGCCTCGGGTGACACTCTAGCCGATGATGACAGCCCTCAGGAGCAGATCGAAGCCGCTGCGGGTCTGATGGATGGTCAGAAGCTCACGGCATTCACGCTCGACGCGACCACTCGGCAAACAGCCTTTTCGTTCGACCTCGGCGCGGCTTTGACGACCTGGCCTTACGAAGCGAACGAAGAGGAACAGTGGTCGCTTTATCTCCCCAGCAACCGCGTCCTGTCTTATAGGGCTGACGGTCGCTTCAGCCTCGGTGCTGACGACGAGGAACCGGGGCAAGAGGTCTGGCACACGGTCGCCCAGAGTGTGCGCGTCCCATAGGCTGATGGTCCGAGTTGGGTGGAGAGCGGTCCCTTGGAAACATTGGATCGCGCGCTGGACCCTGATTGGGTCCGGGCTATCGCCCGCGTGCCCGAGACGGTTTAGGAGGCCGTGTTGGGCTTCCGGCAAGAACCTGCAT